>SFHU01000058.1 GCA_004555535.1 Clostridiales bacterium | reverse complement strand
TGAATGGGACGACGTGGCGGGGCCGAAGCCGGAGGGCTTTGACGATTTGCCGGATTTCTCCCTGGATGGAGAACATCCAACAAAGCACGATTACATTCAGCCGGCCATGAAGCGGATCGAGGAAATCATCGGGAAGGCCGAGATAAGCCGTTGCCTTTGGAAATACGAGTTGGGAGCAACGGAGGACGAGTGGTTCAGGTGGTATGTCTGCAAGAGACTGGATGAGCTTGCGTCACGGGAAATATCAGAAACGGAGAAAGCGCGAAATGAGCTCAATCCAAGCGAAATAGTGCTCCACGAGAAGACCGGCGACAAAGCCGATCAGACCAAAGAGCGCATTCAGCAAGAATTGAACCCAGGAACGGTACGAATCTTTACGCCATCGTTTGTCCGCGGCCTGTTCCTTCGCCTGCTCTTCAGCTTTGCGCTTGGCCTCTTCCTCAGCTTTGCGTTGAAGCTGATCACGGTACTCTAGCATGGCGGCTGTGCCGAAGTCGCTGATCTCCAGGAACCAGTTTCCATCGATATCCGTGGCTTGCCGGATATAGTCCGCCGATTCGCAGGAGCGGAATAAGGAAAGATCGTCTCCGCTGAGCTTGGACGGGAGCGGACAGCCTAAAGCTTTGTAACGGAGCAGGAAGTCATATTGAAGATCAGTCATGGGATCACATCCTTTCCCCGGAATTGTACCATTTTGGAAAAAGGAAAGGCAATCGGGAGGGAGCGCATTTCAGAGAGGGGGCAAAACAAATTGACAAATCCGCTATTTACCCCGGAAGAGCTTGCAGAGCTGGCCGCATTTGATGCGGAAGTCGAGAAAGAAGAGATCACGCAAGCAGAAATCGAGGAAAGCGGATCGCGTGATAAAGAAGTGATGTTTGACCGGAAGAACAATCGGGAAAGGAGGAACGCCGCCCGGAAGCGCGAGTACCGGGCAGCCAAAAGAATCAAAAAAGCCCTCGTCAGCGCACCACCGCCGACGAGAGCAGACCAAAGAACCGACACCATGATACCACAGAATGGGAGTTATGTACAATGAAAAAGAATCGGGAGCAGCTGCGCCCCGTGCGCACGCTGGAGGCCGTCGTCAAGGCGCCGGGCGAGCGCCCGCGCGTGACGATGATCGCCGACACGCTGGAGGCGATGCAGAGCATCGTCGGCGGCTATATCGAGATCGTGGGCTTCACGGAGGAAAACGTGATCGTCTGCAACGAGGAAGGGCGGCTGCTTAACCTGCCGGAAAATGCGCTGGGTCTGCGGGGGACGTTCATCGTCCTCGGGCGCGGGAGCGGCGACGGCGAGCTTGGCAGCGTCGTGAGGCCGAAGGATGTCGTGGCGCAGCTTGATGAAAGGCCTTGGGCGGATGCATGAGATCAACCCGCGGCCGGGCGTGCCCGTTGCCATTGCGGAGGCGGACGGACGATTGCTGCTGTACGCCCCGGGCGCGTGGCATGGCGCGATGCGCCGGGCATACGGACAAGCCGGGCAGGCATCGGATGAAGGAAAGGAGGGGTTTGCTCATGAGAGAACCCGGAATGATTCAGGCGACAATCAGTCTGAGCGCTGATCAGATCGCGGAGATCCTCGCAGCGGCGCGCGTGGTGGATCGCCATGCGGCGATGGTCGATAAATACGGAGAGGCCTGCTCCAAGACGACGGCGGCGAAGATCATCTCGTGCAGCGTGACGACGATCAACGCCATGCTGGCCGATGGGCGCATCAAGGCGGCCTGCGCCGGGGATCGCGTGGACGTGCGCTCCGTCGCCGACTACATTGAGTGCCGCTCGGAGGCGGATCATGCCGCGAGAATGCACCGCAAAGGGCTCAAGCGGTACGTGTAACGCAGGAGGCGCGGAAGATGGAAAAGCTTTTGCTGATCGTTTTCTTCATTATCCCGATCTGCGTGCTCTGCCTGGCGTTTGTCATCCTCGCGGAGCGGATGATGCGGGAAGAGGCGGCAAGGAGCGTCAGGCGGGAGCAGCTGGTCATCGGCGGGCTGTCCCGCCGTGAGCTGCAGGCCGCGACGAAGCAGGCCATGCGCACAGATGCCAGGCTGGCGCAGATGCGAACGAGCAGGAGGATGCACAGCAGGAGGACGAGCGATGAAAATTTGGACACAGCAGGAATTTGAGCAGACGAGCACGCTGACAGGCGAGATCATACTCGGGACGGGGGACTTTCGTCAGGTGGATTTCGGCGGGAAATCCGGGCTGACCTTCGGCCCGCAGAGCATCATCGGGCGGCATGCGCACGTGGGCGTCGCCTGCGAGATCGGGCATCACAGCGAGATCGGGGAGGGCTTTTTCGCGGATGGGAACCTGACCATCGGCGCGCAATGCCGCTTTGGCCGGGACGCCAGGATGGGCGACATCGCGAAGATCGGCCGGGGAACATCATTCGGGGACGGACCTCAGATCGGGGAGGGCGCAGTGATCGAGGACGGCGTCACGCTGCCGCCGCGCTGCACGCTTTTCGGCGTGACAAGCGCTGACGGGCGCACGCTGGTGAAGCTCTCGCCGGTGGTCGGGCGGACGCTCTATGCCTTTGCCGCGCGGGATGCCGTGTGGGTCTGCATGCCGCAGATGCGGCGGACGCTGGAGGAATTCGAGGATTTTGCAGTCGATCAGGCGACGATGCAGAGCCTGATGGCGGCGCGGGCATACACGGGCGAAGGGCATCAGCTGCTCGCGGCGGCGAAATACATCCGCGCAAGGTTCTCACTGCAAGGTCTCTGCGCGGCGTTCAGGCAAAGCGAAAAATAAGAAGGGAAAGCAGCGGGCGGCAAGCCCGCTGTCCCGCCTTGTATGGGAGTATTAACAAATCGACGAAAGATCGCGAACGAGGTACGGCATGGACACAAGCGCGAAGGACGCCCTGGTGTTGTTCGACACCAGCGTGGAGGGACGGCTCGATCCGGGCTGGCGCGCCGGCGTGCTGCACCAGCGGACGAAGACGATCAAGGCGGGGCCGATGATCTATGTGGAGTGCTTCCCGGTGTGGGATACCCGGCGGGCACAGGCAGCCAGGCTCGAGGCGAAGCGGGAGGCGCACCGCAAGGCACAGGAGAAGCTCAACGCGAAGAACGCGCGCAAGAAGCTCGAGCGCCTGGTCAATGCGAACTTTGGCGCGGGAGATCTCATCCTGACGATGACCTACCCGCAAGGGCGGCAGCCGCAGGACGACCGGCAGGCACACAGGGACATGGTCAACTACATCGGCCGGGTGAAATACCTGCGCCGCAAGCGTGGTCTGCCGCCGATCCGCTATATCACCATCACGGAGGTTACGACCTCGAAGCAGTACGGCGTGCGCTATCACCATCACATCATCATGGGCGGGGATGGGATCACGCGGGACGAGGCCGAAGCCTGCTGGAAGAAGCGGCATGGCGGGATCTGCAACGCGAAACTGTGCCAGCCGACGGAGCGGCATCTGGCGGGCTTTGCCCGATACCTCACGCTGGACAAGCGCAATCGCACGGTGGAAGAGGACGGCAAGAATCCGCAGGAGAAGGCCATGCGCCGGGGATGGAACCCGAGCAAGAACCTGGTCGATCCGGTGGAATCCGTGGCGGACAAGAAGATCAGCATTCGCAAGGCGGGGCGGATCGCCGAGACCGCGGGCGACTTTGCGCAGATGCAGGAGGTCTTCGGCAAGCTCTATCCGGGCTGCGAGCTGCTGGAGATCTCCGCCAGGCGAAGCCGCTGGGCGGCGGGCGTCTATGTCTATGCGGAGCTAAGAAAAGCAACAGAGAGGAGCGAAAGGCATGGAAAGGACAAAGCGGGCGGACAAGCTGCCCGTACCGACGGAAAGCGCAGAGCAGCAATGCCTGTTTCGATGGGCGGCGATGAGCAGCGGGAGGCGACCAGAGCTGGCGCTGATGTATCACATCCCAAACGGCGGAAGCCGGACGAAGGCTGAAGCGGGGCGCTTTAAGGCTGAGGGGGTGAAAAGCGGCGTGCCGGACATCTGCCTGCCCGTAGCGCGGGAACAGTACCACGGGCTTTATATCGAGCTCAAGCGCCGGGAGGGCGGTCGCCTTTCCGAAGCACAGAAGCTGTGGATCGAGGCGCTGCGCAAGCAGGGCTATTGGGCGATCGTCTGCCGGGGCTGGGAAGAGGCCGCGCGGGAGATCGAGCGCTACCTTGGGAAAGGGGTGGCCTGACCATGGAGCACGTCAGCCTGATGGACATGCTGCCGGAGCGGGAAGGAATTGTTCCGAGCGGATCGTCGGGCGGTACATTGGAACGTAAGTGCATCGGACTGTTCGCGGGAAAGTGTGCGCGCTGCGGAAAGCACTTTGAATACTACGGGGAACAGCATCGGTACAGGATCAAAAACAGAGGAGAACGCAGGGAATTGATCTTCTGCTCCTACGGTTGTATGCGGGCGTGTGAACGCGAGCTCGAGCGGGAGAAGCAGGCGCAGGAAGCGAAGAGAGCGAAACGCGCAGCGGCGAGAATTGCTCAGATCGAGGCGATGATGCGCGATCCGATATGGAAAACGTTGACGCCAGGCAAACGGTCAACACTGATCAACACGCTCGGAAATTGCCGGGAGTTTTTGCAGGACTATGCGGAAAAATACGGGGAGGAAAAGGAATAGCCGATGAACACATGCAGGAGCTGCCGTTTTGCGGCAGGGGCGACGAGCCGACAGAAGCGAATCTGCCGGCAGAGCGGGGCGACGGTGGACGCAGAGTCGCGGGCTTGCGGGGCGTATGCTCTGAGCGCGCGGGCATACCTGGAGAGGATCGGAAACGCCACGCGGCGGCTGGAGGATATGAGCTACCGCGCGCAGCGATACCGCGAGATGGCCAGGCGCGCCACGGGCAGCATGGAGGCCGCGCGCACAAGCGGCACGGACGGCGGCAGCAAGGTCGCCGGGAACATGGACAGGTGCATCGATCTGGCTGCGGATATCGACCGCAAGGCGGCGGAGCTGCGCAGGCAATATGACGCCGCATGTGCCATGATCGAGCAGGTGCAGGACGCGGACGGGCGCGAGGTGCTGGAGCTGCGCTATCTGCGCGGGATGCGATGGGAGGACATCGGGCGCAGGATGCACTACAACGAGCGCCAGGTGCGCAGGATGCACAAGCGCGCACTGCTGGACGTGCAGCGCCAGATGGACGCGCAGGGAATCAGGTAGGCAGAAAGATGTCCGGAAATGTCCGGTCAAGCCGTGCTACAATGGCAGCATCAAAGAGCAGGCAATGCGCCTGCTTTTTGCATCGGGAGGGAGCATGGCGAACAAACGGCATTATGACGGTGCGCGCCACAAGGCATGGCGGGCGAAGGTGATCCGGCGCGCGGGCGGTCTGTGCGAGGCGTGCAGGCGATACGGGCGCATGGATCGGGATGGGCTTCCGGCGCGTGCCACGACGGCACACCACATCATTCCGCTGGAGGAAGCGCCGGAGCGGGCCTACGATGTGACCAACGGCATGGCGCTCTGCGCGATGTGCCACAACAAAAAGCACCCGGAAAAGGGCGGCAAATACTACTGATTTTTCCGGAGCCAGCGGAAGAGAAAAGGGGATCCCCCCGCGCGCGTGTCAAGGAAGCCGGGGAACCGGCGAACGGGGAGGGGCGAGTCTTCCCTCCCCGGAGCTTTTTCCAAGTTTTGAGGGAAGGAGGCGATGGGATGGCGGTCAACTACGCGCTGCGCATCAGGAACGCGATGAAGCGGCTGGGCACATACCGGCCGGAATATGAAAATGCCATCGGCATCCTCGCGCAGCTCCAGCGGCAGTATGACACGCTGACCGAGCGCTATGAGCGGGAGGGGATGCGCTTTGAGGTGGAGACAAGCATGGGCAGCAAGAAGGCCCCGATCGTCACGACGCTGGAAAGCCTGCGCAAGGACGTGCTCGCTTACATGGGCGCGCTCGGCCTCACGCCTGCCGGTGCAAAGAAGATCGACGGGGCCAGGGCGGCGCCAGAAGCGCAGGCAAGCCCGCTGGAGGAGATGCTCGCAAAGCTGGGAAGCAGCGGATGATCCTCCCACCGGGGCGACACGCGGAGGAGGTTGCCGGGTATGTTGACGGTATCCTTTCCGGGCGCATCGTGGCCAACCGAGACAGGGTGCTGGCCGCAAGGCGCTTTGTGCGGATGGCGCAGGATGCGCGCTATGAGGTGCGCACCAAGGATGCGGACTTCGTCATCGACATCATCGAGGGGACGTTCCGCCACAGACAGGGGGAAAGCCTTGACGGCAGGCCGCTGCGCGGTAAGCCGTTTCTGCTGGAGCCCTGGGAAAAGCTCTGCGTCTACGGGATGCTGGTCTTCTTCAAGGCGGGCACAAGCGAGCGCTTGGTCAAGGAGGCGCTGATCTTCATCCCGCGCAAAAACGGCAAGACGATCTTTGTCTCGGCGCTGTCCTATGCGCTGGCGCTGCTGGAGCGAAAATCGGGCGCAAAGGTTTATGTCGTGGGCGCGGCGCTCAAGCAGGCAATGGAGACCTTCGACAACTGGCGCTATAACGTCGAGCATGTCCTCTACAAGAGCCAGAAGGCCGCGAAGGCAGCGGGATGGCGGATCCTCGACAACAACATGGAGCATTCCATCAGCCATGAAAACCTGCTGGGCGGCTCCATCAGCCTGAACGCGCTGGCCTCCAACCCGGACGGACAGGACAGCTTCAACGCGAACATCATCATCGCCGACGAGATCCACGCCTATAAAACCCCGAAGCAGTATAACGTCCTCAAGGAAGCGACAAACGCTTACACCAACAAGCTGGTGATCGGCATCACGACGGCGGGCGACGATGGAACAGGCTTCTGCGCGCAGAAGGTGGAGTATTGCCGCAAGGTGCTCGCCGGCACGGTAGAGGACGAGGCATATTTCATCTTCATCTGCTGCGCCGATCCCAAGGAGGACGGGGAAATCGACTACACCAGCGCCGCCGCGCACGAAATGGCCAACCCCAACTATGGCGTGACGATCCGGCCGCAGGACATCATGAACGACGCGATGCAGGCGATGAACGATCCCCAGCTGCGCAAGGACTTCTTCGCCAAGCGGCTGGATGTGTTCACATCGAGCGTCAAGGCGTATTTCGATGTGGAGATGTTCCGGCGCAGCAACGGGAAGGCCGAAGCGGCGCTGGGCATCGATCCCAAATGGACGATCGAGCAGAAGCTGCGCTACCTCGCGCGGCTGCGCATGGACTGGTATGGCGGCGCGGATCTGTCGAAGCTGCACGACCTGACGGCGGCAGCGCTGCACGGGCAATACAAGGGCATCGACATCGTGATTCCGCATTGCTGGTTCCCCATCGTGGCAGCGCACGAGAAGGCTGATCAGGACGACATCCCGCTCTTTGGCTGGGCGGATGACGGATGGCTCGACCTTTGCAACGCGCCGGTGAACAACCACAGCGCGGTGGTCAACTGGTTTCTGTCGATGAAGGCGAAGGGATTTCGCATCAGGCAGGTCGGCCACGACCGAAAGTTCTGCCGCGAATACTTCATCGGCATGAAGAAGGCGGGCTTTAACGTCGTGGATCAGCCACAGTATTTTTACAAGAAGAGCGAGGGTTTCCGCCATATCGAGAAGCAGGCCCGTTCTGGCGCGCTGTACTATCTGGGCGCGGAGCCCTATGAATACTGCGTGGGCAATGTGTCGGCCATCGAGAAGACGGACGATATGGTGCAATATGACAAGATCCTCAGAACGCGGCGCATCGACGTGTTCGACGCGGACGTCTTTGCGACGATCCGCATGCTGGAGGACATGGGCAAGATGACGGCAAAGGAGTGGTTTGATGGGTAAAAAAAGCAGACGGCGCGCGAGCAGCCGGGACGCGCCCGCAAAGCGCCAGACGCGGGAGACGGTCAGCGCTGCGTTTCTGTGCAGCCCGGAGGCGTGGAAGGTGCTGTGCAGCGACGGATACAGGCCGCTGACGGAGTGCCCGGAGGTGCAGATGTGCGTGAGCGTCTACGCGGAGCTGATCGCCTCGATGACGCTGCACCTGATGCGCAATACCGGGAGCGGCGACGTGCGCGTCAAAAACGAGCTGAGCCGGAAGCTCGATATCAACCCGAGCCGGGACATGACGCATCAGACGTTCACCTTCCTGATCGTCTGGACAATGCTGATGACCGGCAACCAGGTCACGGTTCCGGTATACAGGGGCGGAATGCTCGAGGATCTGCGGCCCATGCCGCCGGAGCAGGTGAGCTTTCTCCCGGACGGGCAGAGCTACCGGATCCGCTGCGGCGCGCAGGTGTTTGCGCCGGACGAGGTGCTGCACTTTGCGTTGCGGCCCGATCCGGCGCGGCCCTACATGGGCCAGGGCTTCACGGCGGCGCTCTCCGATGTCGTCAGGTCGCTGCGGCAGACGAACGCGACGCGTACGGCGCTGATGCAGTCGCCCAAGCCGTCGATCATCGTGCGCGTGGACGGTCTGACCGACGAGCTGCAAACCGCCGAGGGACGCAGGAAGCTGGCCGCGCGATACCTCGACGAGACGGAGGATGGAAAACCGTGGTTCGTCCCGGCGGAGGCGATGAGCGTGAGCACGGTGCGCCCGCTGACGATCAACGACCTCGCCATCCGCGACGGGCTGGAGATCGACAAGCGCAGCATTGCGGCGATCATTGGCGTGCCGCCGTTCCTGGTGGGCATCGGCAGCTTCAACCGGGATGAGTTCAACTGGTTTCTGAGCACGCGGGTGCGCGCCATCGCCAGAATCGTCGAGCAGGAGCTGACGAAAAAGACGCTGCTCTCGCCGGAGCTCTACTGGCGCTTTAACAGCCGCAGCCTGCTGAGCTACGACCTGCCGGCGCTCATCAGCGCGGGCGCGCAGATGGTCGACCGCATGGCCATGCGCAGGAACGAGTGGCGCGACTGGGCGGGCCTGCCGCCGGATCCGGAGATGGACGAGCTGCTTGCGCTGGAAAACTACATCCCGGCCGACAGGCTGGGCGACCAGAAGAAGCTGAAGGGAGGGGAAACCGATGGAGAGGACGAGGCAAACGCGAACGCGTGAGACGGCGTTCAGCGTGCGCGAGGAAGGCGGAGGCAAGCGGATCGAGGGCTACTTCGCCGTATTCGGCAGCGTGTATGACATGGGCGGCGGCATTACGGAGACCATCGATCCGCATGCCTTTGACGAGACGCTGGGCGACGACATCCGCGCGCTGATCGACCACGAACCGCGCCTCGTGCTGGGGCGGACGAGCGCGAACACCCTGCGCCTGCGGGTGGACGGACACGGTCTGTGGGGCGAGATCGATGTCAATTCACAGGACACCGACGCGATGAACCTCTATGCGCGCGTGCAGCGGGGCGACGTGACGCAGTGCTCATTCGGGTTTGACATCCTCGAGGAGGAGACGGAGTACGGGCCGGGCCCGGGCGAGGTGCGGTTCATCCTCAAGCGGGTCAGGCTCTACGAGGTGAGCTGCGTCACCTTCCCGGCATATCGGGAGACGGAGATCAGCGCGCGGATGGAGCAGGCGCAGACCATCAGGAAGCGTCAGGCGCAGGCCTGGCGGGAAAAGCGAAAGGAGAGACTTTGCAAATGGCGCTCAGACAGGTGATTCTCGGCAAGCGCATCGAGGAGAAGCGCGCCGAGCTGTTGAAGGGGACGAACACGCGCGATGAGCTGCGAACGAAGCGAGGCGAGCTCGATGAGGAGGAAAAGCAGCTGGAGGCCGCCGTCGCCGAGGTGACAGAGGAGACCAGCCAGGAGGACAAGGACGCGCTTGACCAGGCCGTCGAGGCGTTCGAGGCGAAGGCCGAAGCGCTGGAAAAGGAGCTCGAGCAGGCGGAGGCTCAGGTGGAGGCACTTGAAAAGCAGCTGGGCGAGCTGGAAAACGAGCAGAAGGAGCTCAGCGAGCGGGCGGCACATGCCGCAGAGCAGCGGGAACACAGGGACGACAGAAGGAGTGAAAGAACCATGGAGACGAGAACCTTTTTCGGCATGAATGCGCAGCAGCGTGACGCCTTCTTCGCGCGGAGCGATGTCAAGGATTTCCTGACGCGCCTGCGCGCGCTCAAGGGCGAAAAGCGCGCCGTGACGGGCGAGGGGCTGCTCGTGCCGACGGTGGCGCTTGAGATTGTGCGCGAGGTGGCGCGCGAGGCCAGCAAACTGATGAAGCATGTGAACACCGTGGCCGTGGCGGGCAAGGCGCGTCAGGTCGTCGCGGGCACCATCCCGGAGCCGGTATGGATGGAGGCCTGCGGCAAGCTGAACGAGCTGGAGCTGAGCTTTTCCGGCGTGGAGCTGGACGGCTACAAGGTTGGCGGCTACATCCCGGTCGCCAACGCGACGCTAGAGGATTCCGACATCGACCTGGCCAGCGAGGTGTTTGACAAGCTCGGCCGCGCCATCGGCCTGGGCGTGGACATGGCCATCCTGTACGGCACGGGCAAGAAGATGCCGCTGGGCATCCTGACGCGCCTGGCTCAGACGGCGAAGCCCGATGATTACCCGGATACTGCACGGACGTGGGAGAATCTGTCCGCGAGCAACGTGGTGGTCATCACCGGCAAGACGGGCGCGGAGCTGTTCAAGGAGATCCTGCTCGCCGCGGGCAACGCGAAGAGCAAATATGCGAAGGGCGGCCTGTTCTTCGCGATGAATGAGAAGACGCGCATGAAGCTGGTTGCGGAGGCGCTGTCTTTTAACGCGGCGGGCGCGATTGTCAGCGGCGTGGGCAACACCATGCCCGTCGTTGGCGGCGCGATCGAGACGCTCGAGTTCATCCCGGATGACGTGATCTTCTGCGGCTATGAGGGGCTGTATCTGCTCGGTGAGCGCGCCGGCACGGCGCTGGCCGTGAGCGAGCATGTGCGTTTCATCGACGATCAGACGGTCTTCAAGGGCACGGCGCGCTATGACGGCGTGCCGGTGATCCCCGAAGGCTTTGTGGTGATGGGCATCGGCGGCAGCAAGCCCGTGGCCACCGCCGTGACCTTCCGCAAGGATGTGGCCAATGAGGCCGCCGTCGGAGCCGCTTCCGAGAGCGAGACGGCCTGATGAATGGCGGCCCGCGAACATTGACGCGGGCCGCCTCCCAAGAGGGGGAGCAGCATGGCGACATACAACGAGGCGACCGCGCTTGCGCTGGTCAAAAGCAGGCTAAACATCCTGAGCACGAACACAGCGTTGGACGATTATCTGTTTGCCCGAATCGAGGCGGCAGAGCAGGAGCTGAAGGGCAATGGGATCGCGCTGACCGATTCGCAGGACGACATGATGCTGCTGGTCGATCTGACCGTCTGGCAATATCAAAACCGCGACAGCAGCGCGGGCATGCCGGAATGGCTGCGGCTCAGGCGCAGGGAAAGGTGGCTGAGGCAGCATGATCCTTGATTCGGGCATCTGCCGCATCATCGCGCGCGAGAATGCCGGAGAGCCGGGCAACATGCCGCAGCTTGCAGACGCGGGGGTGCGCTTTGAGGGCTATTACAGGGAGCTGAGCTTTGAAACCTCGCCGGCCTGGCCGACCGAGCGGCGCATGGAGCGGCAGACGGATGCGCGCATCCGCATTTTGCAATGCCGGGGAATCCGCGAGGATGACGTGGCCGCGCTGCGCGCCTTCCGCGCGGAGGAGGAGCGTCGTTTCCGCATCACCCGCGCCTATCACGGCACGGACGAGGAAAACGGTCAGCCCATCACGGATCTGACACTGAGGGAGGAAAACGCATGACGCTGGAGGACGTAAAAGCCCTGGTGCTCGGCGCCGACGAAGAGGCGCTGCACTATCAGCATGCGCGCGGGCGCGGGGCGTATACGACGTGGAGAGAGACGCAGCGCATCCGCCGCACGGCGGACGATACGCCGGAGCTTGGCTGGGCGTTCACCGTCGACCGGTTTACGCAGACGGAGTTTGACCCGGTGGCGGAGCGGATCGAGCGCGTGCTTCTTGAGGCCGAGGGCGTGAGCTACCGCTACGCGGTGGACTACGAGCGCGACAGCGGCTATATCCATCACATCTTTGATTGCGAGGGCATCTGACATGGCGCGCTTTGACACGAGCGGCCTTGACGATGTGCTGCGGGAGATGGAGGCGGCGGGTGAGCTGGTGGGCGAGACGGCGGATGAGATGCTGCTGGCCGGTGCGCAGGTGGTCAGCGAGGAATGGAAACGCGCAGCCCGTGAGGCCGGACTGGTGGACACGGGCGCGATGCTGGGAAGCATCGGCTATCCGCGCAAGCCGACGACAGCGGGCGATGTGCGATCCATCGACATCTATCCGCAGGGCAAGGACGAACGGGGCATCCGCAATGTGGAAAAGGCCTTTGTGAATCATTACGGCACGTCGCGCCTCCCGGCGACGCATTTTATCGACCGGGCGGATGAGCGATCCGCCCCGCGCGTTCAGGCAGCGTTTGAGGAAATCTGGGACAGACATTTGGGAAGGAGATAAGCACATGGCATTTGTGGGATTGAGACATCCGGTCTTCGCGCCGGTCACGAGCGAAACCGACGGCACGGAGCCGGTCTATGGCAGCGGCGTGGTCATCGGCCGCGCAATGACGGCGGATATTTCGTTCAAGCGCGCGGACACGGCGCTGTATGCCGACGACGTGGCCGTGGATGCGGACAACAGCATCACCGGCGGCACGGTCACACTGGGCACCGATGACGTCGGCGACGAGGCGGCCGAGGTGATGCTGGGCGACACGGCGACCAAAGACGGGGAGATCGCGGAGAGCTGCGCGCCCACGCCCTATGGCGGCTTTGGCTATATGCGCGTGCGCAGGCTCAAAGGCGTGACCAGCTATATCGGTTACTGGCTCTACAAGGTGCAGTTCGCCCGAGGCGATGAAAGCGCCAAGACGAAGGGCGAATCGCTTGAGTGGCAGACGCCGACGCTCAGCGGCACGATCCTGGGCGTCTATCCGGATGAAAGCGGCGAGCCGCGCTGCCGCATCCGCAAGAGCTTTGCAAAGGCGTCCGAGGCTGAAGCCTGGCTCGACGCCCGGGCGAAGATCACGGCCGCCGGCAGCTAAGCGGGGAGGACGGACATGCAGACGATCACGATTCAAAAGCGCGAGATCCCGCTGCGGTTTGATATGACCGCCTACGAGATGATCGAGGCGCGCTGGGAAGGGTATGCCGAAATGCTCGACGCGCTGGGCGCCAGGAAGACGCGCAGCCGCACGCTCTGCGAGCTGATCGCCATCTTCGGCAATGCCGCGCTGATCGCGCAGGGCAGGGAGCCGGATCTCACGCACGACTGGGTGGCATCGAACATGTCTCCGCGCCAGCGCGGGGAGGCAGACAGAGCCGTCGGCGCGGCCATCCGCGAGGGCATGCGGATGGAGGAGGACGAGGAGGACCAGGCACCGCAGGACGTGGTGCTCGAGGAGCTGGAGGCTAAAAAAAACGGAGCCTGACGGCCCGAAGCCTCTATGTGCATGGGCTGGTGGCCGGGCTGAGCATGGGCGACATGCGGCGGCTCAGCCCGGGCTTTCTCCTCGACGCGATCCATGTGCGCGCGCAGCGGGACGCGATCCTTTTCAGGCTGAAGACGCAGCGGGACGGGGGTGAATGGTAAATGGCAACGCGGGAGATCAAGACGACAATCGCCATCGACGGCGAGAAGCAATTCAAATCGGCGCTGAGCGAGGCGCAGCGCAGCCTGCGCGTGATGCAGGCCGACCTCAAGGCGGAAACCAGCGCCTTTGACGCGAACACCTCCGCCCAGCAGAAGGCCGAGACGCGCGCCAGGAGCCTGAAAACCCAGATCGAGCAGCAGAAGAAGGTTTTGGAGGCGCTCAAGGGCGCGGTATCCGATTCCGCGAAGAAGTGGGGCGAGAACAGCGCCCAGACGGACGGATACCGCATCAAGCTGGCCAACGCGCAGAAGACCCTAAACGACATGATCCACGAGCTGGAGGACGCCGAAAAGGCCAGCGACGGCCTGAACAAATCCTTCAAGGAGACGATGACCCAGATGGGGCCGGAGCTGAAAAACACGCTCAGCGCCGCGAACAACGTCTTTTCTGCCATCGGCAAGGCAGGCGCGGCGGCCTTCGGCGCGGTGACGGCTGCAGCGGCGGGAACGGTGAAGGGCGTGGCGGATCTGGTCGGCGAGAGCAGCGTCCAGGCGGACGATCTGCTGACGCAGGCCCTGCAAACCGGCATCGACGTGGAGACGCTCCAGGCGTGGAGCTACGCGGCGCGCTTTGTGGATGCGGAGGTCAGCTCCATCACCGACTCCATCAAAAAACTGCGCACGAACATGCAGACGACCGACGCACAGACGGGCATGAACGAAGCGCTGCGCGCGCTTGGCGTCTCGGCGATTGACTCCGCGGGGCGGTACAGGGATGCCGTGGATGTCTTCTGGGATGTCATCGACGCGGCGCACGAGAATTTGCCGGGCTACAACGAGACGGAGCTGGAGACATACCTCAATGCGCTCACAGGCGAGGGGTATACGGATCTGCTGCCGCTGATCAGCGCCGGCCGGCAGGGCTGGGAGGAGGCCATGAGCCGCGCCTACGCGGGCGGTCTGGTGATGGATCAGGCAACGGTCGAGGCCTTCGGCGAGTACAACGACAAATTGCAGGAAATTGACGCGGCGTGGAGCGGCATTAAAAACTCGATGGCGGCCATCGCGCTTGAATATGCCGATCCGATTGCCGACGGTATTGGCAAGGTCGAAACGTCGTTCAACCGCCTGCTGCGCGGCGAGGACGGCGCGGGGGATGACCTTGCATCATCCATTGACCAGCTCTTCGCGGATGCGCAGACGGCGCTTCAGACCGGGTGGGACGCCCTGAATGAGACGATCGACGCGCTGAGCGGGAGCGATAACGAAAACGCGCAGAAGCTGGGCGGCGCGCTGGGCGCTTTGCGCGACGGGCTGGAGAACATTTCGGAAAATAAGGACAGCTATATCAAGGCGTTGGAAGCGCTGTTTGGCGTAATGGTTGGCACGAAGGCGGCGGAAGCGGCCACGAAGATGTGGGAACTGGGCAAAAGCGTGAAAGAGATCATCACAGGCCTGAACACACTGGGCATTCTGACCCCGCAGAAGGCGGCGATCGGCGCAGCGGCGGGCATGGTGGCCTATGGCGCAAACCACCCGGAGCGCAGCACATTGCAGCCGGAATACTACGAGGCCGCGACCGGCACGAAGGGCGACATCGAGAACCTCAAGGCATGGATCACGGCGCAGAACGCGGCCAATGCGGCGACCTACGACATGAGCGTTAATGTGGATACCGCGCGGGCGCTCAACGAGGCGGAGCAGGCGGCGCGCGATGCGCTGCTGTCCACCACAGGCGGTCAGGATCTTATGGAGCGCTATGCAGGGTTTTTGAACACGGTAGACGGCTACGACGGAACCGTGATGCCGGACATCCCCGAGGAATGGGCGGCGCAGATTGAGGGCGAAATGCAGGGGGCGCTTCATCAAACGGAGCTGAGCGTGGATCCGTCCATCGCGGAGAACTGGGCGAGCAACACCCGCGCGACGCTGCAAAGCTACTTGAACAACATGGGGCTGACGGTGGAGGTCACGCCGAATGTCTCCGGCGCATCCTCCGCGTTGACGACAGGGCGCTGGGTGAGCGCCCTGGTCGAGGGCAGCCATGCGGACGGCCTTGATTATGTGCCGCACGACAACTACATCGCGGCGCTGCACAGGGGCGAGAAAATCCTCACGGCGGCGGAGGCGGCGCGCTATCGGGCGGCAGAGACGGCGTATGGCACAGGACAGACGGGCGGCGATGCGGCGGCATGGCGCCGGATGATGAACGCGATAGGCTATATGCTTGCAAACGTGAAGGTGCAGATTGACGGCCAGACGGCCGGCAGCCTGCTCGCGCCGGTAGTGTCTGAGGCCATTGCAAAGGAATTGATGGAGGGATGACATGCGGACAAAATGCATCGTGTACATGGACGGCGTCGGGCTGCATGAGGTCAGCCCTGACGTGGTGATTCAAAGCATCGATGAAAACGCGCCCGTCATGCAGCATACGACCCTTAACAAAGGAACGCACATCGGGCAGTGGGTGACGGCAGAGGCGCGCAGCTATCTCGAGGTGGATGTCACGTTTGCGCTGCGCAATGTCCGGGATGTTCCGCGCCGGGCGCAGGTGCTGGGCAGGATCAACGATTGGGCAGCGGGCGGCGGAATCCTGTCGGTCAATTACAGGCCAGGGCGCAGGCTGCGCGTCGTCTGCGAGGCGCTGCCGGCGGCGGGCGATGTGCGGGGATGGACGAATGAATACACCCTGGCTCTGCGCGCCTACGACGTGCCGTATTGGGAGGACGACACCGAGGCGGTCTATACCGCCACGGCGAGCGCCAAGACGGATGTGCTCGTGCGCAGGGGCACGGTGCGGACGCCCATCTCGTTTTCTGCCAGAAACGCGGGGACGGCGGCTGTACAGACGCTGTCCGTCGCGCTTGGCAATCAGAAGATCGCGTTTTCCGGTTTGGGGTTGGCCGTCGGTGAGACGCTTGCGCTCAACTGTGGCGAGGACGGCTTCCAGCGGATCCGCATCCTTGGCGCGGACGGGGGCACCCGCGATGCTTATGCATGCCGGACGAGCGAATCGAGCGACGAGCTGCTGCTCACGGCGCCGCATGAGACAATCACGCTCAGCGCGCCGCAGACGATGGCGTGGGAGATCCGGCACAGGGGGCGGTACGCGTGAAAAACCCGATCCTGCTTGACGGGCATACGCTGAATCCCGGAGCGGTGCTCTGGCCGGTGAGCATGGGCATCAAGCGGATGGCGGACGGCCTGACGACCGTGAGCATGACGCTCCCGCCAGGCTCGCCGGACATCACTATGGGCGATTGGCTCCGCGTGACGACGCCGCAGAACGAGGCGCTCGTGCTGCGCGTGACCTCGGTGAAAAGGAACACGGCGCAGGGCGGCGGCGTTTCCCTGGCGGCGGAGCACGCCTTTGGCATCCTCAAGGACAGCGTGACCGGCGCGAAGATCAACGAGGAGCAGGCGGCCATGAGCGCCGGAGACGCGCTGCGCGCGCTGTTTGCGGCGCAGAAGGAGCCCATCTGGACACTCGACCGGTGCGATTTTACGGAGGCGTTGCCCTGGAGCTTCCCGAATGCATCCATCTACAACAATCTCCAGACGCTGACGGAATCCCTTGAGGAACCGCAATGGGAATTCGACATGAGCGCCCTGCCGTTTAAAGCCAGCCTTGTCAAGCGGCCGACATCGCCCGCCTGCGAGATGCGGCTGTCGCGGAATATCTCCA
>SFHU01000158.1 GCA_004555535.1 Clostridiales bacterium | reverse complement strand
ATGCTTTATCCCATCCGTTGCCCATGCCTTTACCAACGCTTTTGCCCGTTCCGTTGCCCTCGTTTTTACCGTCATTTTTTCGGTAAATTTCCGCATTCTGTGGAGTTTCTGTGGATAACTCTGCGGTCATGTACAGGATTTTGTACTCCGGCGCGCGCTTGTTCCGCTCGCCGTTGCGGAAATCGATCAACCCGGCCTGCCTGAGCCGGTTGCGCAGTGCCGGGATGTTTTTCTCGCCAAACGGCACCAGCGCGAGCAGCCGCTTATTGGGTACGCTGATAAAATCCTCTGGCCAATCAGACCCATTCGCCCGCTGATTCGCAATGTGAATCAAAGCATACCAGAATGTTCTCTCATTGCCGTTGAGGTTTAAATCGGAAGCCCTCTCAATAAAGGCCATGTGCTCGCGCACGTAGTTGACGTAGGCCATACGCCCTCCTCTAGTGATCGATGATTGTCCTTCTGCGCCTGTAGTCGCGCGCCCTGTGCCGCTCAAGGATGGCAAATTCCTCCTCGCTGGGCATGGCCGCGCGCCGGATCGCTTCTGGCACCGCCTCAAGCTGCCTGCGCAGCGTGCTGCGCGTCTGGGCGTAGCGCTCCAGGCAGCGGCTCACGCTGTCCTCGTAGTTGTGCTGATGCTTGTCCGGCGTGTCCACGCGCCGAACGAATTTGAGCATCGCCCGCTGTCCCTCGCCGAGCGGCGGGTTGTCGTTGGGCACGCTGCCGTCCATCACCGCGTGCTGGATGGGATACTGCACCATGCTCAGCACGCGGCACAGCAGATTCCGCTGGTTCTCCTCGTCGCCGCGCACCACCTCGCAGAAGTACATGTCCCGCAGATCGGGGTCCATGGCGACGATGATTTCTCCCTTGTAGACCATCTTACCCTCCTTTCCGTATGCAGTCGCCAGCCATCGGAAATCCGTGGCTTGTGTCCTGATTGTCTCCGTCCGTGACGGATCTGGCGGGAGACCCGGGCGTCGGGCCCGGACGCCGAAAGGGGTCATCGGCGCGCGTCCTGCGTCTCCCACAAAATGCGCGGCCCGGCCGCGCTTACAGGTGTAGGGTAAAGCACTGGTCGTCAGGCATCCTGTCCGCGCGGATGCCGTCCACGACATCCTGCGTCTCATTCGCCCATTTGATGATCAGGCCAATGTTGGTGCTGTACCGCTCCAGATCCGCGTCCGTGCACGTCTCGAAGAAAGCCTTTGCATACGGCGCGGCGTACAGCGCGTTGAGCAGCGCCGCGCAGGCGTCGCAGAACGGCCCGACGGCCAGCGGATCGCGCGCATCCTCCTGCTCCGATCTGAGCGCGTCGATCTCCGAGCTGAGCGCGTCGATTGTCTCCGTCGCCTCGTCCAGCTCCTCTCGCATGGCCTCTCTCGCGCGCTTGATCTCCTCATAGTCCGCAGGCGGCACCTCGCGCTCGATCGTCACCGTGTCCGGCTCGCGGGCCAGCAGCTCGTCGACGTGCTCGCGCTCCCGGTTGATCTGCTCCGTCAGGCGCTCCTGTTCGCGTTTCTCCGCCTTGATCTGATTTTCCGCGCGTTCTGCGCGCAGGTTGGCCTGCGTGGCCTCGTGCGCATTTTGCTCTGCGCTGTGCATCAGTGTTTTGATCTGGTCAAGCGCCTCGTCCCGCTCCCGGATCAGCCGCTTGATCTCGCTGACGCTCTTGTCCTCCACCTGGTTGTCCTGCGCAAACTGCTCGCGCTCCGTCTCCGGCACGGCAAGCAGCGCAAGAATCTTGGTGTACGGCAGGTCGAGCAGCGTGCTCTCGCCGTGCACCTGCTCGGCGATGCGCATGTAGTTCTCCGCCGTGCCCTGCGAAAAGTTGACCCGGTCCCGCAGCCAGTCGCCCCATGCGCCGTGCGCAAGCTGTCCCTTTGCCTCGCGCAGCGCCTGGCCGATGACCACGATGCTCCGCCCGATCGTGCGCTTCTGCGCCATGATCTCCGCCTCGATCTCGATCAGGCTGCGCGCCGGCGCCTGATCCGTCCCGATTGTCATGCTGTGCTCCATGTGTGCCACCTCTCTTTGTCTTGTGGAGCGGGCGACGGGTGTCGAACCCGCGTCCCCGGCCCCATGGCCGGTGCTCTGCCGTTGAGCTACGCCCGCATAGCGGACCGGCGATACTGTGCTTTGCACGCGGCACAGCGATACATTGTCAGCGATGTTGGGCAGCCGATCCGCTTATGAAATTGTGGGATCCGTCTGTCCGGCGCCTCCTCCTTCCTGCGCGCGCCGGATCGCGCTCATGACGCACTAGCCTTCCCCTCTGGGGAAGGTGCCCGAAGGGCGGATGAGGTCCGTCCCGCAGGACTGCCCGTCTTTCCGGGCTGCCAGAACTCAATAACCTTTTCGCACGGCTTCTCCGTGCTGGCGGCAGACGCCGGATTCGAACCGGCCTGCAGGGCGTAAGGTGCTGCGCGTCAAATGCAAATATGTTTACGGGAGGTGAGAAAACTCATCGGAAAAGAGGAGAAAACCTGAATTTTGCCCGCCCGCATGCTCCTTCAGCGTCTGCCGTATCGGCCCGTCCGGGCCGTGTGTGCCGATCCCTCCCGGATGAGCGCCGCAGGTTGGCACATCCTGCATGTTGATCACTAAGAGGGATCTCCTTTCTTTTTTTGTTGATTGTCGGCGCTCATCCGGGAGGCTCACGATGGCCTCTCGCGCTCCTCCTGCCGCGTCTGCGCGGCAAGCCTGGCGTACTTGACGCGGATCTCCTGCGCGACCCGCTCAAAGTTGCGTCTGCGCGCCGCCCGCTCCTCGGGCGTCATCGAGCGCAGCAGGGAGAAGTCCATATGCACCGTCGCGCCCGTGCTGGCCGTGAAGGTGAAATCCTCCATGCGCCGCATCCTCTCGATGTCCTCGGCCTTCATCCGATCCCCTCCTGTCGCTCCATTCTACCGGCTCAGCAGAATCGCCATGACAAACAGCCACGTCACCGCCATGTACACGGATAGCTTGATTCCCTGGTGCTCCATCCCTATTCCTCCTCCTCGTCCTCCGGCAGCGCCTCGCCGAAGACCCGCGCGTGCCACCTGCGCGCCTTGTAGGCGCGGATGCTGTCCACGCTCTCCGCATTCGTTGCCCCGATGGCCCGCAGCGCGTCCAGCAGGTTGAGCACGTCCGCGGCCTCCTCGTTGACGCTGGAAATCGCCCGGTACGGCGTCACCGGCGTCGTGCCGGCCATCGCGCGCCGCAGCTTGAGCACGGCCTGCGCCAGCTCCGAGCATTCCTCGGCGCACTGGCACAGGATTTCCTCCGCCGGCAGCCTGCCGGCAATCTCGCTGATGATGCTCATGCGCATCCCTCCTCTCACGCGCTCTTCTCCGTCTTCTCGTCCAGCCTGCCCTGGTCATAGGCGGCGTGGATCAGGTGCACCATGATGCTCTGCGCCACGATGTCCTCCTCGTTCTGGGCCTTCACGGCCTCGCACAGGTGCATCAGCTTCGCCTCTCTCGTGTCCTCCATGGTGATCCTCCTTTCTTTTTATTGTCCTTCATCGGCATTATCTTGTTGACAAACATATATTACCACCAATAATTTTGTTTGTCAACGTATTTTTCTTAAAAAATACGTTGCACAACAAACTTTTTTATG
>SFHU01000157.1 GCA_004555535.1 Clostridiales bacterium | reverse complement strand
GGAAGCGCCCGCTACCTGGCTCTGCCCGTGGACAAGATCGCCGAAGGCGGCCTTCACGACGAGGACTGGTTCCCCGACCCAGATCCCGTGCCAGCCACAGTGGAGATCCCCGTCTACCCCGCGTTCAAGGAGTAGGCGGCACAAAAAGAGGCGCCCGGGTGGGCGCCTCTCGCTTTTGATGGGGGAGTGCGGGCTTAGAGCGGCTGGCCGCAGTTGGTGCAGAACTTGTGGTGGGGTTCTGCCGCGGCACCGCAGTTGGCGCAGCGCGCGGGCTCATCGAGTTCCCCGGTTCCCTCCTCCGGCTCTGCGCCGGCGGGTTTTTCGGCCTCGGCTGCCTGAGCAGGTTCCTCGAGCTCGGCGCCAGCGGCGTTCTCCACGCTCACAACCTGGGCTTCGAGGGGCTCGTCGCTCTTGTCCTCGGGCTCGACGTGCTCAGCCTTGAAGCCTGCGGCAGCCTCCGTCACGGCCTCTGCCGCCTGCTCGGCGTGCTCCTTGACGTAGGCACCTGCGGCTGCTGCCGCCGCCCCTGCCGCTGCCGCGGCGTCTTGGAAGCTCTCATAGCCCTCGTCTGCGCCCACGTTGGAGCTGGGCGCTGCCGCTGCATGCGGGCGGTAGCCGGGCTCGAAGGGCATGGGCTCCTCGATGCCGCCCCACTTGGCGGGCTGGAATTGCCCCACCCAGTAGCCGTATGCGCGGTACGAGAGGGCCTGGGCGCCAACGGAGCAGATGGCGATGGCCACTGCCACGACGAAGGCGAAGATGGCGCCGAAGAGCCCCGCGCCGACGGCGGCGGTCACGGCAACACCCTCGCTCAGCATGCCCGTTGCCCCGTGGCCTGCGTAGCTCGCGAGGCCGGCTGCGGGCAGCACACCCACCATGATCAGGCAGGCGCCGATGATGGCGGGGACAGCGCTGAGCAGGCTGATGCCGAAGCAGCAGGCCAGGCCGGGTGCGTCGAGCTTGGCCATCTTGAGGATGCGCGAGAACTGCAGGCCGCCCTTGATGCGGTCGTAGATGGTCATGCGGATGCAACCCGCGCAGGCGATGGTTGCGGCGACCAGGCAGCAGACCTCTGCTGCGATGGCGATGATCCAGCCCAGCAGGGGGATGACAGCCAGGATGCCGCCGACGATGCTCAGCGGGATGACCCAGCAAAAGACGATGACCATGGCGAAGAAGCCCCACTTGAGGCGCTTTCCCACGCTGCCCACCGTGCGCGGCAGGCCGCGGCTCATGCCCCAGGCGGCCTCGCGGCCCCAGTCGAGCATGTAGCCCGCAACAACGAGCGGGCCCACGATGGGGATGAGGTTCACCAAAGCCAAGATGACGATGGGCTGCCACCAGCCCTTGTCAGATGTGAGGTCGTGCCACGCGCGGCTCAGGTAGCCGGTGGTCTTTTCCATGGGATGCTCCTACTCCTGCTCTGCCTGGAGGCGGGCCTGCAGCTCCTTCGCCTTGGCCTGGGCCTGGGCGCGCTGCTGGGCGGCCTCCATCTCTTCTTGGGCGCGGGCCATCTCCTCGGCGTCTCCCGCCTCGACTGCCGCGCGGTCGAACCAGGACTCAGTCATGGCGACGAAGGCCAGCTGGTCGTCGAACTCGATGGTGCCGTCTCCTGCGTCGTCGACCCTGTAGAGGTTGACGATGGCGAAGGCCTCCTCCTGCTCGCGCTCTGCCGCCTCGATCACGATGGCGTCCATCTCGCCTTCGTCGGTGTCGACAAAGCCGTCGAAGCAGAAGCAGTAGTGGCTCGCAAAGCCGCTGGCGGTTGCCACGGCCTCGCGCGCGCGTGCGCGGATGACGTCGACGTCATCGCCGGGGTGGCTCTCGATGTGCATGTTCTCGCCCTCGACTACCACGGTGAAGGGCTCGAAGCTGCCCACCTGGGCAAGCTTCTCCTTGGCTTCCTCGGCGCAGTAGGAGATGACCTTCTCGAGGACCTCGTCCATCTCAAGGGTCTCCTGCTCGTCGGTCTCGAAGATGTCGTCAGCCATGGGGGCCTCCTTGTGTCGAGCACTGCGGCGCAGTGCGGTTTTCATGGGGGTGTTGAAGGTGTGGGGGTGCCACGCGGTGATGGTACCATGCTGCTGCAACAGCTGTTGCCATTGTTGCCCTCACGTAGAAAGCCGAGCACACCGTGTACCCAAAGCTCTATGTCGACACCGCCAAGATCACCGCCAACGTCCGCTCCGTCGTCGCCTTGTGCGCCGCTCACGGCCTGAAGGTGGTGGGGGTGAGCAAGTGCGTCACCGCAGACCCGGCCGTTGCCGCCGCCTTCATCGAGGGAGGGGTGAGCGCGATCGGCGACAGCCGCGTGGAAAACCTCATGCGCATCGCGGAGCTGCCCGCAGAGAAGTGGCTCATTCGCACACCTTCGCCTGCGGATGCCGCACGCATCGTGCGCTATGCGGACCTCAGCCTCAACAGCGAGCCGGCCACCCTGCGCGCGCTGAGCGCGGCGGCGGTGCAGCAGGGGCGCACCCACAAGATCGTGCTCATGTACGACCTGGGCGACCTGCGCGAGGGCTTTGTCAGCCGCGAGGAGCTCATGGACGCGGCCCAGCTGTGCATGGAGCTGCCCGGCCTGCAGCTTGCCGGCGTGGGTGCCAACCTCAACTGCCTGAGCTTTGTCCAGCCAGACCGCGCCAAGATGGAGGAGCTGGCAGACACGGCTGCCGCCATGCGCCAGCGCTGGGGCTTGGGAGACGACTTCATCGTCACCGGCGGCAACAGCGCGTCTTTGCACATGCTGATGGAGGAGGGCTTCCCCGCGGGCATTACGGACCTGCGCCTGGGCGAGAGCCTGCTCATCGGCAAGGAGCGCGCCTGCTACAGCTACCTGCCCGGCACCTTCCGCGATGCCTTCGTCATCGAGACCGAGGTCGTCGAGAGCAAGCTCAAGCCCTCGATGCCCTGGGGCACCATCGGCCCGGACAGCTACGGGCGCGTGCACTCCTTCGAGGACCGCGGCCCCATGCAGCGCGCCATCGTCACCGGCGGCAACCAGGACTTCGACGTCGAGGTCATGCAGCCGCTCGACCCGCGCGTGCGCGTGGTGGCCAGCAGCTGCGACCACACGGTGCTCGACGTCACCGACTGCGCGCAGGACTACCCCGTGGGGGCCACCGTGCGCCTGGAGTGCGGATACCACGCCATACTGCGCGCCTTCACCAGCTCCTACGTGGAGAAGGTCTACCTCTAGGGCCTGCCGCCCTGCAGCCACAACATAGCGCCCCGCCTGCTGCCGCACGGGCAGGGCAGGCGGGGCGCCGCTTTCCTGGGAGGGGTGCGATCCTAGTTGCCGCAGGGCTTGCCCGCCCCAAAGAGCAGCTCGCGCTCGTCTTCGGGCAGGGCGGCACGCGCCTTGTCGCGCACGCTGTTCACGCCCACGAAGAACTGCCTCATCATCGCCACCAGCAGGTAGCGGCCCTTGGGGGTGAGGGTGATCTGCTCGTCGTCGTCGACGTCGAAGGCGCCCACACCCTTCATGAAGGCGTACTCTGCCGGCAGACCCGCCGCCACGCTGCAGCCAAAGTCGCGCCTCCACTGGCGCTTGTCGAGCCTCAGGCCAAAGAGCTGCATCATGAAGCGGTAGCGCATGAGGTCGCGCTTGTTGAAGGTGGTGGCGCCCATGATGCTCATGTCGCCGCGCTTGATGCACTCG
>SFHU01000156.1 GCA_004555535.1 Clostridiales bacterium | reverse complement strand
CCAGCGCGACGAGGAGCACATTTTCCTTCACAGGAACGCAGCTGAGCAGCACGCTCAGCGCGCCGAAGCCATAGATGGGCAGAATCGGCCCCGTCAGAAACCCACGGTTGACGAAGCGCCTCTCCTTCACCAGGTAGAGGCTCACCTCCCAGCACCAGCCCGCGAAGCTGTACAGATAAAAGACAAGCATCCATTGCCCGAGGCTGTATTCCTCAAGCAGCAAGGATCGGATTGATTCCAGCAACTCTTCTCTTCCCCTTATCTTCCTCTGATCTTCCCACTTGGATCTTCCCGCGATCCGCCATTTACGGCTTTATCATGATAACCGCTGCATCCCCGCTTGTCAATGTGCATCTTCTATGGGTCAAATCCTCGCCATGCTCTGCCACTTTCCCTGTCTGAAGCGCCAGATATAGATTCCTGCCCGGAACAGCCAGTCCACCAGCATCGCAAACCAGACGCCCAGCGCGCCATATCCCATCCGGACGCCGACCACGTAGCTCAGCATCACGCGGAAGCCGACCATTGAGAGGATCGAGGAAACCATCGTGAAGCGGACATCGTTGGCCGCGCGAAGCGCGTTGGGCAGCGACAGCGCCAGCGGCCACAGGATCATCGCAAAGCTGCAGTGAATGAAGATGAGCTGCGTCGCCAGCTCGCGGGAGGCCTCGGAGAGCGTGTACAGATTCAGAATCAGCGGCAGAGCGGCCAACAGCGCGACGTTGACCACAACAAACATCACATACTCGATCATCAGGAGCTTTCGCGTGTAATAGCGAACCTGTTCGTTGTCGTGCGCGCCGACACAGCGCCCGACGACCGTCAGGATGGCCAGATTCATGGCTCCGCCTGCCAGCACAGCGAGGCCATCCAGGTTGTTGGCCACAGCGTTGGCGGCGATCTGCACCGTGCCGAATGTCGAAATCATGCTGACCACGACGATTCGCCCCAGTTCAAACAGACCGTTCTCAATTCCGCTCGGGATGCCGATGTACAGGATCTGCCCGATCAGCGCGGCCTGCGGCCTGAGCGCATCGCGCGGCACGACAAACAGCTGCCTGCGCCGGTCGCAGGTCAGCACGAGCATGACCAGCGCCGCCATCATCCGGGAAAGCAGCGTGGAGATCGCCGCGCCCGCCACACCCATGTGCAGCCCGAAGATCAGAATCGCGTTGCCGGCCAGATTCATCAGATTCATTCCGAGCGAGACGACGGTCGGCGTCCGGGAATCGTTCATCGAACGAAACAGCGCGCCGCAGGAATTGAACACCGCCAGGAACGGAAAGCTGAGCGCGGAGATCGTCAGGTAGGTCAGTGCGGCAGCCATGACGTCGGCCTCGATCTGCCCGAAGAGCACGGACAACAGCGGCCTGCGGATGAGCAGCGTCAGCGCCGTGATCGCCAGCGCCGTGAGCAGCGTGACCAGCATGAGCTGGCTGCTCGCCTTGCAGGCCTTGTCCCGCTCGCGGTGCCCCAGGTACTGCGAGGCGATGACTGCGCCGCCCGTGGCCACCGATGCAAAGACAGCGTTGATCAGCATGTTGATCATGTCCACAAGCGAAACGCCGGAGATTGCCGCCTCGCCGACCGAGGAGATCATCATCGTGTCGACCATGCCGACCGTGCGCACCAGCACCTGGTCGAGCACCAGCGGCACGATCAGCCGCCGTAGCTCCCCGTTTGAAAACAGTCTTTCCCGCTTTTCGCTCATCATTCGCAAAGCTCCTCCATGCATGGGCTGCGCGCCCCTTGTGCGAAGAAAAAGCGGGTTTCTTCCCGCTTTGAATTCCGCCCTATTATAATGCATGTCAGCTTCGCGGGACAAGGTCTGAATTCGCCAGTTTTTAACCGCCGTTTCCTGTCAAACTCTCCGTCTGCGTCACCTCAAAGGTGATCTCCCGCCCCAGCACGTAGCAGGTCACCCGGACCTGCCGGGGCTGTGCCCCCTGCGGCAGGGTCGTGAGCACCGTCGCGGAGAGATCGCCCCGGCTGCCCGCGATGAGCACGTATGCCCCCGGATCGGCAACCTGGAGCACGTCCTCCCCGCCTCCATCCGTGGAAGAGACGGGCACCACATCCAGCGAAATCCATTCCGCCGGGAAAAAGCCCCTGTTGTGCAGGCGTACTGTGCAGGTTTCAAACCAGCAGTCCTCCGCGTTCAGGCTCTCCGTCTCCCCGTAGAGACGCCCGGAAAACGTACCCTCCTCCAGCTGCACGCGCAACGCCTCAAATGCCTCCGGCGCCTCGGAGGCCGGAATCCGGCTCACGGTCATCTGCTCTGCCTGAGGAACGAGCGTGTTCATGCCGTAGAGCACGACGCACGCGCCGGCCAGCGTCACAAGCAGCACGGCAATCGCCAGCACCTTCATCGCCCTGTTCATGTCAATCCTCCCGCTGCCCTTCCAGAATGGCGCTCATCTGATCGATCATCTCGGAGTCCTTCATGCGGAACTTGAACACCACGCGCCGCGAGGCGTCCATGTCCACCGTCACGCCGTCGGCCATGTACACCGGGTCGGAATACGAGCGCCCGTTGGCCGTCAGGATGTCCTGAAGCACGAGCTTTTCCGCATTCGTCAGACCCGTCATCTCCGGGCCCAGGCAGTAGGTGGCCACAGCCAGCGCGCGCTCCTGGGAGAGCTCCAGGTTGTTCAGATAGGTACCCGACGTGTCCGTGTGCCCCTCGATGATGATCTCTCCGACATAGTCCGCGTTTTCCCCGCTCATCAGTGTGCGAACATAGACGGGAATAAATGCATTGAGCAGCTCCTTGCCGCTCTGCTTGAGCTCATTTCTTCCGCTGTCAAAGAGCACGGCGCCCGTGAAGGCGATCGCGCCCGTCTTTCTGTCCACCACGGCGTTGAGGCCCACGCTGCTCAGCTCGCTGCTGAGCTCCTCGATGATCTGTGTCCGCAGGCCGATGAGCTTGTCGATCTGCGTCTGCTGAGCGGCCAGGAGCGCGGCCTGCTCCTCGATCTTGCTCTGCTGAAGGGCGAGGCTCTCCTGTGCGGCCGTGAGCGCGCTCCGGTTTTCGTCCAGCTCCTCCTGCTGCTGGGTAAGCATGAGCGTGGTCGTCGCCAACAGCTCCTCCTTGTCCTTGAGCTGGGCCTCCTGATCCAGCAGGATGCTCTGCTGCGTGGCAAGCTGCGCCTCCTGCGTCTGCAGCTCGATCGTCTTCTTTTGCTGCAGGTCGATCAGCTGATAGACGGCGGCGAACAGGATCAGCGCAAACGTGAAGAGCATGCCCGCCATCATGTCGGAGTAGGACGTCCAGTAGCTGCCGTTGTCCGCGCTCCGCCTGAGCTTCTTTCCCGGACGCATGGGTTACTCCTTTCCCTTGCGGGCAACGGCCTCCGCCGCGCCGCTGAGCTTTTCCATGTTCTTCTGCAGCCGCACGAGGGCGGTCACGAACTGATCCACCTGCTCCCCATACCGCTCGCGGCTCTGGCTGAGCAGCTGCGGCATGGTCTGCGCGGTTTCGCGCATGGAATTGAGCGTCTCGTTCAGCTGGCGGATGGAGGTCGTCACGCTCTCGTCAAACAGCGCGGTCGTGCGCGCGAGGCTCTCCTGCGTCTCCTTCGCAAAGCGCGCGCTGGCGCCGGTGAGCGACTGCGCGCCCTCGTGCATCTGCTCCACCACGCGGTCCATCTCCCGGCCTGCGGCGCGCGTCTGCTCCTGCGCGTTGGTCAGG
>SFHU01000155.1 GCA_004555535.1 Clostridiales bacterium | reverse complement strand
GTCGTAGGTGATGTACGGATTCTCCATGTCCGCCCAGTAGCCCACGCGCTCGGACATTTCCTCCCACTCGGTCTTGTACTTCCAGACGGACTTCTTGCATTCCTTGATGAACGGCTCGATGCCGTACTGCTCGATCTGCGGCTTGCCGTCCAGGCCGAGCATCTTCTCGACCTCCAGCTCGACCGGCAGGCCGTGGGTATCCCAGCCGGCCTTGCGCAGCACGTCGAAGCCCTTCATCGTGCGGTAGCGCGGGATGATGTCCTTGATCGCGCGGGTCTCGACATGGCCGATGTGCGGCTTGCCGTTGGCCGTGGGCGGGCCGTCGAAGAACGTGAACGCGGGAGCGCCCTCGCGCAGCTTCACCGTCTTTTTGAAGATGTCCTCCTCGCGCCAGAACTTTAAAACCTCTTCCTCGCGCGCGACAAAGTTCATGTCGGTCGAAACCTTCTGATACATGGGTTTTCCTCCTCCATCTTTCGGGAACATTCCGGGAAATAAACAAGCAGCCTCATCCGTTTGGGACGAGGCTGCTCGCGGTACCACCCAATTTGGCGCAAAGCTGCGCCCTCTTCATTGCGCCGTAACGGGGCAATCCGTCCCCGCCTGAGGCTCGCGTTCGGCGGGGCCGCTCGGCAGGTGATCCCAAAGCGCCCCTCCCGTCCGGAATCGCACCCAGCTCCGGCTCTCTTTGCGGGAAAAAACGCCTGCGTCCTGCCTCAATCGCGTTTCATATCGACTTTATCATACCCGATTTTTCCCCTTTTGTAAAGGGATGGCGCAAATTTTCTTTGCCCCGCGCGCCGTCCGGCGTCCTGCCCAAAACGGGAAGACCGGGACGCCCGGCTGCGGGCGCCCCGGTTCAAAGCCTCATGTCCGGCATCCGCCGTGTTCTTCCTGCCCGCGCTCAAAGAGAGTCCCTTCTCGCCTGCATGTATTCTGCGCAGAGGACGGTTTCTCCCGCCCGCCGGGTCGCGTTCAGGTCGATGATCCGCTGGTTGCGCGAGCCGCGAAAGCGCAGGGAAATATCCTTCTTGTCCTCCTCAAAGCGCCCGTCCACCAGCACGTCGATCAGCGAAAGCAGTTCGCGCGTCGCCTCGCAGCAGGGATGCGCGCCCGGGCGAAGCAGCTCCTCCTCCAGGCGAAAGCCGGAAAAGGCCCAGATCGTCTTTTCCGGATACGCCGCCCGCACGCGCCGCACAAACGGCAGCAGCGAGCGCTGGTTGCAGGGCTCAAACGGCTCGCCGCCCAGCAGCGTCAGCCCGGCGATGTAGCCCGGCGCGAGGAGCGCGAGCAGCTGCTGCTCCGTCTCCTGCGTAAACGGCCTGCCATAGTCAAAATCCCACGTCTGCGGCTGAAAGCAGCCCTTGCAGTGGTTCGTGCAGCCCGAGACAAAGAGCGTCACGCGCACGCCCGGGCCGTCGGCGATGTCGCAGGGCTTGATTTCGGCGTAATTCACAGGTGCAGCACCCGCTCCCGGATCTCCTGCGTGCGGCCCTGATTCCAGAACTGCGTGCCGATGTAGCCGCAGGTGCGGCGGGCGACATTCATCTTGTTCTGGTCGGTGTTGCCGCAGTTCGGGCATTTCCAGATCAGCTTGCCCTCGTCCTCGACGATCTCAATCTCGCCGTCCCAGCCGCAGACCTGGCAGTAATCCGACTTCGTGTTCAGCTCGGCGTACATGATGTTGTCGTAGATGAACTTCATGACGCTGAGCACCGCGTCGAGGTTGTTTTGCATGTCCGGCACCTCGACGTAGCTGATCGCGCCGCCCGGGGAGAGCTTTTGGAACTTCGCCTCCAGCGTCAGCTTGGCAAAGGCGTCGATCGGCTCGGTCACGTGGACGTGGTAGCTGTTGGTGATGTAGTTCCTGTCCGTCACGCCCGGGATGCGCCCGAAGCGGCGCTGCAGGCACTTGGCGAACTTGTAGGTCGTCGACTCCAGCGGCGTGCCGTAGAGCGAATAGTCGATATTCTCCGCGGCCTTCCACTTCGCGCAGGCGTCGTTGAGCGCCTGCATGACGCGCAGGCCGAAGGCCTCGCCCTCCGGCTCGGTCAGCTTTTTGCCCGTGACCTCGAAGACGCATTCCCAGAGGCCCGCGTAGCCCAGCGACAGCGTCGAATAGCCGCCGTGGAGCAGCTTCGTGATCGGCTCGCCCTTCTTGAGGCGCGCCAGCGCGCCGTACTGCCAGAGGATCGGCGCGGCGTCGGAGAGCGTGCCCTCCAGGCGCTCATGGCGGAATTGCAGCGCGCGGTGGCACAGCTCCAGCCGCTCCTCGAGCACGCGCCAGAAGGCCGCCTCGTCCTTGCCATTCTGGCAGGCCGTGCAGGCGACGTCCACCAGGTTGATCGTCACGACGCCCTGATTGAAGCGCCCGTAGTATTTCGGGTTGCCGTTTTCGTCGACGTAGGGCGTCAGGAAGCTGCGGCAGCCCATGCAGGTGTAGCAGTTGCCGCGGCCCGTCTTGTCGACCTTGAGCTGAAGCATGATCTTCTCGGAGATGTAATCGGGCACCATGCGGCGCGCGGTGCACTGCGCCGCCAGCTTCGTCAGATACCAGTAGGGCGCGTCCTCGCTGATGTTGTCCTCCTCCAGCACGTAGATCAGCTTCGGGAACGCCGGCGTGACATAGACGCCCGCCTCGTTCTTGACGCCCTCGTAGCGCTGGCGGAGCACCTCCTCGATGATCAGCGCGAGGTCACGCTTGAGCTGCGGCTCCTTCGCCTCGCCCAGATACATGAACACGGTCACAAACGGCGCCTGACCGTTGGTCGTCATCAGCGTGACAACCTGATACTGGATCGTCTGCACGCCGCGCTCGATCTCCTCGCGCAGCCGGCCCTCGACGATCTGGCTGACGCGCGCGTCGTCCGGCTCCATGCCCAGCAGCTCGAATTCCTTGCGGACGCTTGCCGTGATCTTCTCGCGCGAGACCTGCACAAACGGTGCCAGATGCGTCAGGGAGATCGACTGCCCGCCGTACTGGTTGGAGGCGACCTGCGCGATGATCTGCGTCGCGATGTTGCAGGCGGTGGAGAAGCTGTGCGGCTTCTCGATCATCGTCCCGGAGATGACCGTGCCGTTCTGGAGCATGTCCTCCAGGTTGACCAGGTCGCAGTTGTGCATGTGCTGGGCGTAGTAGTCCGTGTCGTGGAAGTGGATGATGCCCTCTTCATGCGCCTTGACGATATCCTCGGGCAAGAGCAGACGGTTCGTCAGATCGCGGCTCACCTCGCCGGCCATATAGTCGCGCTGGGTGGAGTTGACGACGGGGTTCTTGTTGGAATTCTCCTGCTTGGCCTCTTCGTTGTTGCACTCGATGAGGGAGAGAATTTTGTCGTCCGTCGTGTTGCTCTTGCGCACGAGCGAGCGGTTGTAGCGATAAGTGATGTAGCGCTTAGCGACCTCGAACGCGCCGTGCGCCATGATCTGGTGCTCGACAAAGTCCTGGATCTCCTCGACCGTGGGTGCGCGGCCCAGACTCTGGCAGGAGAACTCCACGCTCTCGGCGATGCGCTGGATCTGGACGGGCGTCATGCGAGCCTCCTCGTCCACAACGTCGTTAGCCTTAGTCACTGCGGCGATGATCTTGACGATATCAAATTCGACCTCCGCGCCGTTTCTTTTGATGACCCTCATGCAGCAGCTCTCCCTTACTCTAAAATATCCGATAAAATCTATCCTACAACACAATATCTTGTGGCAGTTGACCGTCTGCATTTCAAATTATGGCATA
>SFHU01000057.1 GCA_004555535.1 Clostridiales bacterium | reverse complement strand
TGTGCTGAACGCCGAAAATGGATCGGTATCCGTTTGTGCAGAGAAACCCTGCGCGATTCTTGGAACCGGAATAGCAAAACTTCGCAGAGGTAGATTGACTTCTTTACCCAAATCGGCTACACTATATGCAAACTCAATAACAGGGATACTCAGTGCCAGGCAGGTTCAATGTCGGTAGGGCAACGCTGTCTGGGTAAAAGGGAATCAGGTGCGAGACCTGAACGATCCGGTCACTGTGAGCGGGGAGAACGGCTGCAAGAGCCATTGTGCCAAAGGCACGAGAAGGCGCAGCCAATCGATCATCCGCAAGTCAGGAAACCTGCTGAGACCATCCGGTGCACAGCTTCCGAAGAAAGCGGGTCGCCAGAGAAAGCCTGAAATGGCTTTATTTGCGTATGTTCGGCGTCTGCTTTTTTGAAAGGCAGACGCTTTTTTGCATGCTGAAAGCTGCCCGGTCTATCGGAGACGGGGGAAAGCGGCGGCTGCCGGCGGAGAGGACTGTGGAGCGTGGACTCCGGCCGTGAAACGGAGAATGCGCTTTCATAGATATGGGCAGCGCCCAAAAAAGAAAGGATCGACCCCTATGAAAAAGATACTCGTGTTTCTGCTTGCTCTCGTGTTGATGGCTGGATGCGTCGGCTTTTCCTGTGCACAGGAGCAAAAGCCCGTTATCCTCATGGTCAGCTTCGGCACCAGCTATAACGACAGCCGCGATCTGACCATCGGTGCGGTGGAGGCAGCTGTGCAGGATGCCTATCCGGATTACGAGGTTCGCCGCGCGTTTACCGCGCAGACCGTCATTGACATCCTCCGGGAGCGCGACGGCCTTGACATCGACAACGTGACGCAGGCCATGGAACGCCTGATCGCCGACGGCGTGAAGAAGGTTGTCGTGCAGCCTACGCACATCATGAACGGCTATGAATATGATGATGTGATTCGTGAGGTCGGCGCTTACACCGATCAGTTTGAGATGCTCGCCATAGGCCAGCCGCTGCTGACCCATGAGTCAGACTATGAGCAGGTCATTGCCGCGCTGCTTGCGCAGCATGAGGACGCCGGCTCCGACGAGGTGGCGCTGGTGTACATGGGCCACGGCACGGAGCACTACGCCAACGCGACTTACAGCCAGCTGGAGAGCATGATGCACAGCGAGGGCTATGAAAATGCGTTCGTTGGCACGGTGGAGGGCTTCCCCCGCGTGGAGCAGGTGCTTGCAAAGGTTCAGGCCTATGGCGCGAAAAAGGTGGTCCTCGCGCCGCTGATGGTCGTCGCGGGCGACCACGCCAACAACGACATGGCGGGCGATGAGGAGGATTCCTGGAAGACCGTGTTCACGGAGGCGGGCTTCGAGGTGGAATGAGTGCTGGAGGGCCTGGGCCAGAACGAGGCCATTCAGGCGATCTACGTCAAGCACGTTCAGCAGGCGCTTGAGGGCGGCAACCGTTGAGAAGAGCCAGGGCCGTGCGGGTGCGCGGCCCTCTATTCCTTGATGGACAGGAGGATAACAGGATGAAGGAAAGCGCAAGGTGCGCAGCCTGGCTGCTGGCGGCGCTGCTGCTGTTGACGGCGGCAGGCGCGCTCGCACAGCCCATCCCAGAGGAGGGATGCTATACGATTGGCGTGTCCTCGAATGCGTCGATGTTCCGCGTGGTCAGGTGCGTGCTCGACGTCGGGGATGGTGAGCTCCATGCCGTGCTGACGCTCAGCGGCCAGGGCTACGGCTATCTGTATCCGGGCACGGCGGAGGAGGCTGCGGCGGCGCCGAGGGAGACGTGGATTCCCTATGGCGAGGACAGCGAGGGCAGGCATACGTTTGCCATGCCGGTTTCCGCGCTGGACGAGGAGCTGGCAGTCGCCGCCTACTCCATCAAATACGACCGCTGGTATGACCGGACGCTGGTCTTCCGGTCGGACACGCTGCTGCCCTATGAAGCGCCTGCGCAGGAGCCTGGGCAGACGGATGCGGCCAATGTCGCCGCACCGGACGGCGTGTATGCAGTCTCGGTCACGACGGATTCGGGCCTGCTGCGCTTTTCCGGCTGCGTTCTGACGGTCATGGATGGGCGGATGACCGCCGTGCTGACCGCGCAGAAGAACAGCTATGCATACCTCTACGCCGGGATGGCCAAGGACGCGCGCACGGATGAGGCGGGCTGGATTGCGGCTGTGCCGGATGCGAAGGGGGCGTACACCTACGAGCTGGAGGTGCCGTCGCTGGATCAGCCGCTGTCTGTGGCGACCTATTCTGAGAAGACGAAGCGCTGGTATGACCGGACCATCACGCTGGATGCTGCGACGCTCGCGCCGCTGTGAGCGGGAGGAAAGCCGAATGATGAAGAGAATCCTGGCGATGGGGGCAGCGCTGCTGCTGTGCTTTTCCGCCGGCGCGCTAGCGCTCGAACACGGGACGCTGTCGCCGGAGCGTGTGACCATCACGGGCGGTACGGGCCGCGTTGCAATCCACTGTGACGAGGTGCGCGTCGTGGAGGGACAGGCCTATGCTGTCATCGTCTTCGACAGCCCGAATTATACCCGCGCTGTGCTGGATGACCAGACCTATGCGGCGGAGCACGAAGACGGGTGCTCGGTCTTCACGCTGCCTGTACCCCTGAATGAAGCGGTCACATTTGGCGCGACGACGACGGCTATGAGCGCCGCACATGAGATTGCCTACACGCTGTTCATTGGCACGGGTGAGGGTGATCCGCTGGCGGGGCTTGAGCGCGAATCGAGCATGGAGCTTGTCTATGCCGAGGGCTTTTCGGTGGATTTCTATTCGGGCGGCTATGCACTCATCGATGTGAAGGACGATGCGCGCTACCTGGTCGTTCCGCAGGGGAAGGACGCGCCCGAGGGGCTTGACCCGGCGATCGTCGTGCTCAGTCAGCCGCTTGACTCGATCTATCTGGCGGCAAGCTCTGCGATGGCGCTCTTTGACGCGATTGACGCAGTGGATCGGATTCGCCTGTCCGGCACGAGGGCGGATGATTGGACGATTGAAAGCGCGCAGCAGGCGATGGCGGATGGCACGATGCTCTTCGCGGGCAAATACAGCGAGCCGGACTATGAGCTGCTGCTGCGCGAGGGCTGCGATCTGGCGATTGAATCAACGATGATCCTGCACACGCCCAAGGTCGGGGAGCTGCTGAGGATGCTGGGCATCCCGGTGTTTATCGACCGCTCCAGCTATGAGCCGCATCCGCTGGGGCGCACGGAGTGGGTGAAGCTCTACGGCGTGCTGACGGGCAGGATCGAAGAGGCGCAGGCATTCTTTGACGGGCAGGCGCAGATGCTTAAGACACTTTTCGGCTTTCCGAACACGGAAAAGACGGTGGCTTTCTTTTACCTGCATTCAAACGGCGCCGCCGTCGTGCGCGGCGAGGAGGATTACATCGCCCGGATGATCGATCTGGCTGGCGGGCGTTACGCCTTTACGGGGCTTGCCAAGGGCAGCGCGTCCGTGCAGATGACGATGGAGGAGTTCTATCGCGCCGCCGTGGATGCGGATGTGCTGATCTACAACGCCACAATCGAGGCGCCGATTTCCTCGGTGGACGAGCTGATCCAAAAGGACGGCCTCTTTGCGGCGTTCAGGGCGGTTCGGGAGGGCAGCGTCTACTGCACGGATAGCGCGCTGTATCAGGCGACGGACCGCATCGGCAGCATGATCGCAGAGCTGCATGCGCTGCTCACGGGTGAAGCAAACGAGCTTGCGTTCCTGACGCATCTGAATTGAGCGCAGAAAATGAGGGACAAACCATGAAAAGAAGGGGACGGGTGCTCGGCGTCTGCGCGGCGCTCACGCTCGTGCTCGCGCTTTTGTTGCTGCTCAGCGCGGGCGTGGGTAGCGTGCGCATCCCGCCCGGCGACGCCGCGTGGATTCTGCTGACCGGGCAGGGAGAGGCGACGCAGGTCAGCATCATTATGAGCATTCGCCTGCCGCGCGCACTGATGGCGGCGCTGCTTGGCGGCGCGCTGGCGCTCTCGGGCTTTCTTTTGCAGACGTTCTTCGCCAATCCCATCGCGGGGCCGTTTGTGCTGGGCGTCTCCTCCGGCGCGAAGCTGACGGTCGCCCTTGCGCTGATCGTCCTTGCGCAGCGCATGCACGCGCTCTCCTCGTGGGAGCTGGTGCTGGCGGCGTTTGCCGGGGCGATGCTGTCCATGGGCTTTGTGCTGCTGGCCGCCAGGCAGCTGCGCGGCATGGCCTCGCTGCTGGTGGCGGGCGTGATGATCGGCTACATCTGCTCGGCGATCACGGATTTCGCCGTTACCTTCGCGCAGGACGCGCAGATCGTGAACCTGCACGGCTGGTCGCAGGGCAGCTTCTCCGGCATGAGCTGGGAAAACGTCCGGGCGGCTGCGTGGATGGTGGGCCTCTCGTCGCTGCTGTGTCTGCTTCTGGCCAAGCCCATCGGCGCGCTGCAGCTGGGCGAGGCATATGCGCAGAGCGTGGGCGTGCCAATCCGCGCGCTGCGAGCGGCGCTGGTGGTGCTTTCGAGCGTGCTGTCCGCCTGTGTGACGGCGTTTGCCGGGCCGGTCTCCTTTGTCGGCATCGCCGCGCCGTTTCTGGTCAAGCGGCTGCTGGGCACAGCCAAACCGCTGGCCGTCATCCCGGCGTCGTTTTTGGGCGGCGCGGTGTTTTGCGTCGGCTGCGACCTGATTGCGCGCACGGCCTTTGCGCCGACGGAGCTGAGCATCAGCACGGTCACGTCGGCCTTCGGCGCGCCCGTCGTCATCGCGCTGATGCTCTTGCGGCAAAGGGGGCGAGCGGATGGCTGAAGGCTTTGCCTTTTCGGCAGACAATCTGACCGTCGGCTACGACGGAAGGCCGCTGATCCGGCGCATCGGGTTTCAACTGCGTCCGGGTGAAATCCTCGCGCTCATCGGGCCCAATGGCGGCGGCAAAACGACCATCCTGCGCACGATTGCCGGGCAGCTTGCCGCGCAGGCTGGAACGGTGTGGATTGGAAAGGATGAGCAAAGCGGCCTGCGCGCTAGAGAACTGGCGAAGCGGCTGTCCGTCATGCTGACGGGCCGCATTCAGCCGGAACTGATGACCTGCTACGATGTGGCGGCAGCGGGACGCTATCCCTACACGGGGCGGCTCGGCGTGCTGGGCAGCGAGGATCATGCCGTGGTGCGGCGGTGCCTTTCGCAGGTGCATGCGCTGGAGATCGCAGACCGGGACTTTGCGCGCGTCAGCGACGGCCAGCGTCAGCGCGTACTGCTGGCACGGGCGCTGTGCCAGGAGCCGGAGATCCTCGTGCTGGATGAGCCGACGTCCTATCTGGACGTGCATCACAGGACGGAGCTGCTGTCCATCCTGCGCAGGATGTCACGGGAGCAGGGCCTTGCGGTGATCCTGTCCCTGCACGAGATCGATCTGGCGCAGAAGGTCGCTGACCGCGTGCTGTGCGTGAAGGGAGAAACCATCGCCTCAAGCGGCACGCCGGAGGAGGTCTTTGCCGCAGGGAACATCGAAGCGCTGTTTGATCTGAGATCCGGCAGCTGCGATGCGCGCTGCGGTAGCGCTGAGCTGGAGCCGCCGGAAGGAAAGCCGCGCGTGTTTGTGCTGGGCGGAGCAGGCTATGGCACAGTGCATTACCGCAGGCTGCAGCGGCAGGGGATTCCCTTTGATACAGGGATTCTCTTTGACAACGATGTGGACTATCCGGTGGCACGGGCATTGGCCGGACAGGTCATTGCGGAAGCTGCCTTTGGGGTGATCTCTTCATTTTCAATCGATGCGGCTGTGAACGCTGTGCGCACCTGCGGGACGCTGCTGTACACCGGCGTGCCGATCAGAGCACAGAATGCCTGCTTTGAAGACCTGATGCGCATGGCGGAGCGGGAAGGAATCAGAATCGTGAGGGATGCAGATGAACTGGATTGAGGTGATCAGCGTCGGACCGGGTGACACGGCGCTGATGACGCTGGAGGCGCGGCAGGCGCTTGACCGGGCGCAGACGGTCTGCTGTGCGCAGCGGCACAGGGCGCTCGTCCCGCCGGGCGTGCCCGTCATTCCCATGCTCCCGTTGGAGGACGCGCTTCCCTCGCTGGCAGCGCAGCGGGAGGCGGGATTGCGCACGGCTGTGCTCGTCTCCGGCGACGCGGGTGTATACAGCCTGTTGGGGCTTCTGGTGCAGCGATTTGGCCGCGATGCGCTGCACGTCTTGCCGGGCGTGAGTGCGCTGCAGGCGTTCTTCGCGGCGATGAAGCGCCCCTGGCAGGCGGCGCGCGTGCTCTCTGCGCATGGGCGCGCGCTGTCGCCATCGGCGCTGTGCCATGCGGTGCGCACCGAACGCGAAACCGTGCTCTTCCTGGACGATGTGCGCGACCCACATTGGGTGCGGGAGGTGCTCGCGCGCGGCGGGCTTGCCCATGCGCGCATGACCGTCGGGGATCGGCTCTCCTATGCGGATGAGCGCGTCGATGCCTACGAGCCGGGGAGGGCTTACCCGCCGCTGTGCATGGTGCTCGTGGAAAATGACGCGCCCGAAAGCGGTTTGCCAAAGATCGGGCTGGCGGACGAATCTTTTTGCCGGGGGAAAACACCAATGACCAAGCAGGAGATCCGCGTGCAGGTGCTTTCCGCGCTGGGGCTTGCGCCGGATTCGGTCGTCTGGGACGTGGGCGCGGGCACGGGCAGCGTGACGGTGGAGTGCGCACGGCAATGCCCGCTGGGCGAGGTGTTTGCCGTCGAGCGGGACGATGAGGCGCTGGAGCTGATTGCGGAAAACGTGCGCCGGTTTCACCTGCTGAACGTGAATGTCGTGCGTGGAGAAGCGCCCGGCGCGCTGACGGGGATGAACGTGCCGACGCACGTGTTCATCGGCGGCAGCGGCGCAGCGCTTGATGGCATTTTGGATGTCGTGCTGGCCCTGCCCGGCCCGGTGCGCATCGCAGCGACGGCTGTGACGATGGAGAGCGCTGCCTGCCTGACGGAGCGGATGCAGGCGCTGGACGGCTTTACGGCAGTCCAGCTTGCGGCCTCGCGCCTGGAGCGCATCGGCGGGCACACGATGCTGCGCGCGCAAAGTCCGGTGTTTTTGTTCGCGGGCACGAAGGAGGAGAAGCGATGATCTACTTTATCGGCGCGGGGCCGGGCGCGGAGGATCTGATCACCGTGCGTGGCGCACGGCTGCTTGCACAGGCGGAGCTGGTGATCTATGCCGGCTCATTGGTCAATCCGGCGCTGCTGTCGTATTGCAGGGAGGGCACGCGCTGCCTGAACAGCGCCTCCATGACACTGGAGCAGGTGATCGGCGAGCTGGCTGCCTGCCCGCAGAAGGCGATCGCCGTGCGGCTGCACACCGGTGATCCCTCCATCTACGGCGCGATTCGCGAGCAGATGGACGCGCTGGATCGGCTGGGGCTTCGCTATGAGGTCGTTCCGGGGGTCAGCTCGCTGTTTGCCGCGGCGGCGGCGCTCAAGGCCGAGTATACGCTGCCCGGCGTCAGCCAGAGCGTCATCATCAGCCGCATGGCCGGGCGTACGCCCGTGCCGCAGCGCGAGAGCATCCGCACGCTGGCGCAGCACGGGAGCACGATGGCGCTGTTCCTGAGCGCAGGGATGCTCTCCGAGCTTTGCGCAGAACTGATGGCGGGCGGCTATGCGCCGAATACGCCCGCAGCCGTGGTCTTCAAGGCGTCGTGGCCGGAGCAGGAGATCGTGCGCGGCACGCTGGCGACGATTGCCGGGCGCGCGTCGCACATCCGAAAGACCGCGCTTGTACTGATTGGCGGCTTCCTGGGGGATGCATACGAGCACTCCAGGCTCTATGATCCGTCGTTTTCGCACAGCTGCCGGGAGGCGGAAACATGATCGTGCGGGCGATTGCGTTCACGCAGCAGGGGCAGGCGTGGCAGGAGAAGCTGGGCTTTCCGGTGGAGCGCGGCGTACCGGTCAGGGAATGGGCGCGCGAGGTGTTTGACACGGCGGATGCGCTGCTGTTCATCGGCGCGTGCGGCATCGCTGTGCGCGCGGTGGCGCCGCTGCTGCGCGGCAAGACGAGCGATCCCGCCGTGCTGGTGATGGACGAGGCCGGACAGCACGTGATCTCGCTGCTCTCCGGGCACATCGGCGGCGCGAATGCGCTGGCGCTTGCTATCGCTGCGCGCACGGGCGCGCAGCCGGTGATCACGACGGCGACAGATGTGCGCGGCATACCGGCCATCGACAGCTGGGCCACCACGCAGGGCCTTGCCATTGAAAACCCGGAGGCGATCAGGGACATCTCTGCTGCGGCGCTCGCCGGGAGGCCGGTGGGTGTGGCGGTCACGGACAGGACGATGGCTCCGCCGTTTCCGGTGACGCTGTTTCTTCGGCCCCGAACGCTCGTGCTGGGCGCAGGCTGCAGGCGCGGCATCGACGGGGAGGCCTTCGAGCAGGCAGCGCTGGGCTTCCTGGCCCGCTGCGGCGTGTCGCTGCTGAGCGTTCGGGCGCTGGCGACGATTGACCGGAAGCAGAGCGAGGGCGCGTTTCTGCGCTTTTGCAACCGGTACCGCCTGCCGCTTGTGACGTACAGCGCGCAGGAGCTTGCAGCAGTGCCCGGGGTGTTTGCCCATTCCGACTTCGTGCAGCGGACGGTCGGGGTGGACTGCGTGTGTGAGCGCGCGGCGGTGCTGGCCTCGGGCGGCCATCTGCTGATGGGCAAGACGGCGCAAGACGGCTTGACCTTCGCGCTTGCGGGAAAGGAGGAACAGCGATGATCGATGTGGTGGGCCTCGGCCCGGGTGCCGGCGGTGGGCGGACGGCAGACGCGCAGGCGGCACTTGCTGTGGCGGATGTGCTGGTCGGATACACGGCGTATATCGCGCTGATCCGGACGGAGTATCCTGACAAGCCGGTCTTTGATACGGCGATGCGCGGCGAGCGCGCACGCTGCGAGGAGGCGCTGCGCCTCTCGCGGGCGGGGAAGCGCGTGGCGCTAGTCTGCTCCGGGGATGCGCAGGTGTACGGCATGGCGGCGCTGCTGCTGGAGCTTTCGCAGGAGACGGATGACATCCGCGTCGTGCCGGGCGTGACGGCAGCGCTTTCCGCGGCCGCGCTGCTCGGCGCGCCGCTGAGCGGGGACTTCGCCGCGATCAGTCTGTCCGACCTGATGACGCCGTGGGAAATGATCGAGCGGCGGCTGCACGCCGCAGCGCAGGGGGACTTCGTCATCGCCCTGTATAACCCCATGAGCCGCAAGAGGACGGATCAGCTTCGCCGCGCCTGCGAGATTCTGCTGCAGTACCGCAGCGCGGACACCGTCTGCGGCTGGGCGCGCATGATCGGCCGGGAGGGGGAGCAGGCGCGCACGCTGACGCTCGCGGAGCTGAGGGAGGCGCAGGTGGACATGTTCACGACGGTCATCATCGGTAATTCATCCACCCGGCTGCGCTTTGGCCGGATGCTCACGCCGAGGGGGTATGCGCTGTGAGCGCGCTGCGCGAGGGCTTTACAACGGGCAGCTGCGCGGCGGCGTGCGCGCTGGCGAGCTGCCTGTGGCGGCGTGACGGCGTGTGCCCGCTGCATGTGGCGCTGGTCACGCCGGATGGACGGACGTTTGCACCGGAGATCAAGCCAAAAGGGACGTATGTCTGCGCCGCCAAGAAGGATGCCGGAGACGACCCGGACGTCACCAATGGCTGCGAGGTCTGGGCGCGTGCCGAGGTGATGGATGAGGAAGGGCCGGTGCGCTTTCGCGCGGGCGAGGGAGTGGGCATCATCACGCGACCCGGGCTCAAGCTGCCCGTGGGCGAGGCGGCGATCAATCCCGTGCCCAGGGAGATGATCCAGCGGGCGGTGCGCAGCGTCTTTCCGACACAGGCAGTGATGGTGACCGTGGGCGTCACGGGCGGAAGAGCGCTGGCGCAAAGGACGTTCAACCCGCGCCTCGGCGTGGAGGGCGGGCTTTCGATCCTGGGGACGACGGGTGTGGTGCGTCCGATGAGCGAGGACGCGCTCACGGAGACCATCCGCCTGGAGCTGTCCATGCGCCGAGCAGGCGGCGCGGACGAGGTGGCGCTCGTCTTCGGCAGCCAGGGCGAGGCGGCGCTTAGGCGGCTTTGCCCTGAGCTTTCGGCAGTGCAGATTAGCAACTTTGTGGGCGCGGCGCTGGATGCGGCGGCGGAGCTGGGCTTTGTCCGGGTGCTGCTGGCGGGGCAGCCGGGCAAGCTGGTCAAGGTCGCGGGGGGCAGCATGCAGACGCACAGCCGCTATGGCGACGGGCGGCGGGAGACGCTCATCGCGCACCTGGCGCGAATGTGCGCACCAATCTCGCTCCTTGAATCCGTGTGGGCAAGCACAACGCTCGACGGCATGATTGCACAGATTGAGGAGGCGGGCTATGCCCGCGTGTGGGAGCGCCTGTGCCGCGAGGCCTCGGCGTATGGCATGGCGCGTGTGCGCGGCGCGTTGCCTGTGGATACGATGATGCTGGACGCGAAGGGCCAGGTGCTTGGTGCATACCGCGTCCCTGATGAAGAGGAGGAATGCCCGTGAAGCCGATGGACATTGAAAAGAAGAGCATGGAGATCATCGAATCGGAGCTGACCGTAGAGCTCGACCCAGTGGAAAAGCCGATCGTCAAGCGCGTCATCCATGCGACGGCGGATTTCTCCTTCGCGGAGAGCCTGCATTTTTCAGCAGGCGTCGTGCCCCTCATGCGGCGGATGCTGAAAAGCGGCGCAACGGTTGTGACGGATACGAACATGGCGCTTGCCGGGATCAGCAAGCCGTCGCTTTCGCGCGTCGGCGCGCGGGCGATTTGCCTGATGGCGGAGGAATCCGTCGCGGCGGAAGCGGCGCGGCGGGGAATCACGCGCGCGCAGGTGAGCTGTGAGCGGGCGCTTGCTCTGCCCGGGCCGAAGCTGATGGTCTGCGGCAACGCGCCGACGTTTCTCTATCCGCTGCTTGAGCGGAAGGAGGAAGAGGAGCTTGCGGTGATCGGCGTGCCGGTGGGCTTCGTGAACGTCGTGGAGGCGAAACAGCGGCTCTGGGAGAGCGACATTCCCTGCATCACGGCGCTGGGCAGGCGAGGCGGAAGCAATGTGGCTGCGGCGATTGTCAACGCGCTGCTCTACGGCATCGAGGGGGCGCGCGCATGAGAAGAATCCTGATCGCGGGCACGGGCAGCGGCTGCGGCAAGACGACGGCTTCCCTGCTGCTCATGGCCCTGCTGCGCGAAAGCGGCCTGCGCGTCGCACCTTACAAGGTCGGTCCGGACTACATCGATCCGAGCTTTCACAGCGCGGTATGCAGCAGGCCGTCGCACAACCTGGATACGTTTCTGATGGAGAGGGACGACACCCTTTCACTGCTGGATGCGGATGCGGACGTCGCGGTTATTGAGGGTGTGATGGGCTATTACGACGGGCTGGACGTGCGCACGCTGCGCTGCTCGACCTGGGAGCTGGCCAGGCTCACGCGCACGCCCGTGCTACTGGTGGTGGATGCCTCCGGCGGCGCAGCGAGTGTGGCGGCGCAGGTCAAGGGGTTTAAGACGCTGCGGGAGGACAGCGGCCTGGCGGGGGTGCTGGTCAATCGTGTCTCCGGTGCGGGGCACTTCGCGCAGGTCAGCGAGGCGGTGCGTCGCTATACGGGCCTGCCGTGCGTGGGCTATATCCCCAAAAACACGAGGCTTGACTTCCCGAGCCGCCATCTGGGGCTGATTCCCGCAGAGGAGACGCCGGATGCCGTGCAGCGCATCCGGCAGGCGGCCGGAGCGCTTCGGGAGACGGTGGATGTGCCGCTGCTGCTGAAGCTGATGCAGCAGGCGCCCGAGCTGCCGCATGAGCGCAGGAGAATAGAAAGGCCCGACCAGCCGTTCCGCCTCGCTGTCGCACGGGACGAGGCGTTCAGCTTTTATTATCAGGCCAACCTCGACGTCCTTGAGCGCATGGGCATGGAGCTGACGTACTTTTCCCCGCTGCGCGATGCAGCGCTGCCGGTCGGGATAGACGGGTTGTATCTGGGCGGTGGCTTCCCGGAGGTCTTTGCCCAGGCGCTGTCGGGCAATCAGGGGATGCGTGAAAGCATCCGTGCAGCGCTGGAGGACGGCCTGCCCTGCTACGCGGAATGCGGCGGGCTGCTATATCTCTCGCAGGACATCGACGGCGTGCCGATGGTGGGCTTTCTGCCTGCCCGCTGCCGGATGACGGAACGCCTTCAGCGCTTTGGCTATGTGCAGGTGGAGGACAGGACGGGGCTTTGCTTCCCGGCGCATGAATTTCATCACGCCATGGCGGAACCGCTTGAGGGGGCGCGCATGGCCTACACCGTGCGCAAGGCAAGCGCGCCACAGAAGGCCTGGGCCTGCGGCTTTGAAAGGAAGCGGACGCTGGCGGCCTTTGCCCATGCGCACTTTCTGTCCCATCCTGAGCTGGTGAGGAGGTTCTGGGGATGAAGCACGGAGGAAATGTCTGGGAGGCGGGAAGCCCCTCCGGCTGGCTGGACTTTTCGGCTAATTTGCGCCCGGAGGGAACACCGGACTGGGTGATGCGCGCCATGCGGGCGGCGCTTTGCCATGCGCGGTATTACCCGGATCGCGCGATGCGTGCGGCGCGTGCGGGGCTGGCGGCCTATGCGGGCGTGCCTGAGGCATGCATCCTGCCCACGGCGGGCGGCGTGGCCGCGATCGATCTGTGCATGGCGCAGCATCCGGGGCGCGTGCGCACGGAAATGCCGGCGTTTGGCGAGTACGCCGAGCGCGCAGCCGCCCATCACAGGGAGCACGCCCTTTGGGACGGACGCTTTGCGCCCGGCGATCTGCTGATGATCGGCAACCCGAACAACCCTACGGGCAGCGCACGCAGGCGGGAGGAGGTTCTTGCGCTGCACGCGCAGGCGTGCCGCAGCGGGGCGGTGCTGGCGGTGGACGAGGCGTTCATCGACTTCTGCCCGGAGCACAGCGTGCGGCGGGATGCTGCGCCGGGGCTGATCGTCGTGGGCTCGCTGACCAAGACGTTGTGCATCCCGGGTGTGCGGCTGGGCTATGTCTGCGCCGCGCCGGAGCTGATCGCGCGGATGGAGCATCTGGCGCTGCCCTGGAGCCTGAACATGCTTGCGGCGGAGATTGCGGCGCAGTTGCCTATGCACATGGAGGACATTCGCCGGGATGCTGAGCGCAACGCGCAGCGGCGAGAGCGTCTTTCGGATCTCCTTCGATCGCATGGCGCGCGCGTGGAGCCGTCGCAGGCCAACTTTCTGCTGGCCGATTTTGGGCGAGACATGGGCGCCACTGTGGAGCGGCTGCGGCTTCAGCACATTCTGGTGCGCACATGCGCGTCCTTCGGGCTGGGCAAAAGCGTGCTGCGCCTGGCTGTGCGGACGGATGCGGAGAATGACATGCTGGTGAATGCGCTATGGGAAAATGGATAATCTTCGGCGGCACGACGGAGAGCCGTCTGCTGGCCCAACGCGCGCATGACGCGGGGCGGGATGTGCTGGTCTGCGTCACCAGCGAATACGCCAGGGGCCTGCTGGATGCGGGGATTCCCTGCCGCGTCGGCGCGATGGACGAGGTGCAGATGTTGCGCTTTCTGCAGGAGGAGCAGCCCGAGCGAATCATTGATGCGACGCACCCGTATGCCGTGCGCGTTTCACAAAACCTGAGGGTCTGCGCAGCGCAGCTTGGCGTGCCGCTGGAGCGTGTCCGGCGCGATGAGGCACACGCCGCCTGGCAGGACGCAGCACAGTGGGTGGACGACGCACAGCAGGCGGCGGAGGCGGCGGCGTGTACGCGGGGCAGCGTGCTGCTGACGACGGGCAGCCACACGCTGAACGTTTACGCACAACGGATTGCGCCGGAGCGCCTCTATGTGCGCGTGCTGCCGACGGCAGTGTCCATCGCCGCGTGTGAAGGTGCGGGCATACCGCAAAGCCACATCATCGCCATGCAGGGACCGTTCAGCGCGCAGCTTAACGACGCGCTGTATGCGCAGCTGGGAATTGCGGTCATGGTGACCAAGGACTCGGGCGAGGCAGGCGGCGTGAGCGATAAGGTGCTCCCTGCACTCAGCCGGGGGATTCACGTCATTGTCATTCGCAGACCACGAGAGGAGAGCACATGCGGGGAAAATCGCTGATGATCCAGGGCACGGCCTCGTCGGTGGGCAAGAGCGTGCTGTGCGCGGCGCTGCTGCGCATCATGAAGCAGGACGGACTGCGCGCCGCGCCCTTCAAGGCGCAGAATATGGCGCTCAATTCCTTCGTTACGCGCGACGGGCGCGAGATGGGGCGGGCGCAGGTCACGCAGGCGCAGGCGGCGGGGATGGAGCCGGATGTGCGGATGAATCCGGTGCTCCTTAAGCCCACCAGCGACCGCCGCAGTCAGGTGATCGTGGACGGCAAAGCCTTGGGCACCATGACAGCCATGGAATACCATCAGTACAAACCGGCGCTGCGCAAACGGATCAAGGACACCTATGACGAGCTGGAAAGCACTGTGGACTGCGTGATCATCGAGGGGGCTGGCAGTCCGGCGGAGATCAATCTTCGGGAGGGCGACATCGTCAACATGTCCATGGCGGAAGCGGCGGACGCGCCGGTGATTTTGGTGGGCGATATCAATCTAGGCGGCGTGTTCGCTTCTTTGCTGGGCACGATGATGCTGCTGACCCATGAAGAACGAGCCAGGGTGAAAGGCGTGGTCATCAACAAGTTCCGGGGCGATGTGAAGATTCTGGAGCCCGGGCTGCGAATGCTGGAGGCGCTGATCCATGTGCCGGTGCTGGGCGTGGTGCCTTGGATGGACGTAGAGCTGGAGGATGAGGACAGCGTGACCGAACGCTTTGAGCGCAGCATGCATCAGGGGGACCTGGATGTGGCTGTGGTGAAGCTCAGGCACATTTCCAATTTCACGGATTTTCAGTCCCTTGCCCTGCAGCCGGGCGTTCGGGTGCGCTATGCTGCTGCGGTAAAGGATTTAGAGGGCGCGGATCTGATCGTTCTGCCCGGCACGAAGAACACCATCGAAGACCTGATTGACCTGCGCAACCGGGGCATGGACGCGGCGATTGTGCGCCATGCCCGCAAGGGCGGCATGGTCATCGGCATTTGCGGCGGCTATCAGATGCTGGGGCGTGTGCTGCGCGACCCCGACCATGTGGAGTCCCGCGTGCCGGAGTTGGCCGGGCTTGGGTTGCTGGACATGGAGGTCACCTTTGAAAGGGAGAAGTACACGGCGCAGGCTGGCGCAAGTGTGTGCGCATCGCAGGGCTGGCTGTCCGATGCAAAGGGCCTGACGGTGGATGGATATGAGATTCATGCCGGACAAAACAATCTGGGCAGCGGCGCCGTGCCATGGCTGGCCATCGGCGAGAGAATCGACGGCGTGATGAACGAAGGCGGCAACGTGCTGGGCAGCTATCTGCACGGCCTATTCGACGATGGGCAGCTCTTTGCGGTCATCGCCGCGCATTTGCGCAGGAAGAAAGGGCTTGCGGGTACAGACGCCGCGCCCGTCAATCTGGAAGCATTCCGTGAAAGAGAATTTGACCGCATCGCGTCCATTGTGCGCGCGAGCGTGGATATGGACGCGATTTACCGCATCCTGCGGGGAGAGGCGTGACGATGGGCGAGCATGTGCTGGCACTGGTGATCGGCTTTGCGCTCGACGCGCTGCTGGGCGATCCGGATTGGCTGCTGCATCCTGTGTGCGTGATCGGCAGCTATATTTCTTTTGCAGAGAAGCGGCTGCGCGCGGGGGGCAGAAACCTGCGAAGAAGCGCGATGCTGCTGACCGCCTCCACCGTGCTGTTGACGATGGCGGCGGCGGGCGCGCTGCTGGCCCTGCTGGGGTGTTTGGGAAGGATACCGCGCCTTGTTGGCATGGCGCTGCTTGACTGGCTTGGGCTGGCGATGACCTCGCTGGCGCGGGAGGCGCGCGGCGTGGAGCGGGCGCTGGCCCATAGCGTGGAGGCCGGGCGCGCGCAGGTGGCGCGCATCGTCGGGCGGGACACGCAGCGCCTGAGTGAGGAAGAGATCATCAAGGCGACCGTGGAGACCGTCGCGGAGAACACGACCGACGGCGTGATTGCCCCGATGCTCTACGCGGCGCTGGGCGGCCCGGTGCTGCTGTGGGGCTTCAAGGCGGCCAGCACGCTCGATTCGATGGTTGGCTACATGGACGAGCGGTACCGGGACATCGGTTGGAGCAGCGCGCGGCTTGACGATCTGCTCAACTTCATTCCGGCGCGCATCACCGGGCCGCTGCTCTGTCTGGCGGCGGCACTCACGGGGCTGGACGGGAAAAACGCCTGGCGCGTGATGCGGCGCGACCATGCGAACCACAGGAGCCCCAACTGCGCCTGGAGCGAGGCCGCTGCGGCGGGCGCGCTGCACATCCAGCTCGGCGGTACGCACGATTACTTTGGCAAGCCGATGGAGAAGCCGACGATCGGCGACGCGGATCGCCCGGCTGAGCGGTCGGACATTGCGCGCGCCGTGAGCTTGATGATCGCGGCAAGCGTTTTGATGATGGCGGCGATCTGCGCCGCCACGCTGATGCTGTGAAGGAGGAAACGAGTGCATGAAGGATGTAAGACACAGCAGCCGGTTCTTTGAAAACCGGGACTGCGCGTACTTCCCCTGCCACGCGGCCATGGAGGGGGAGCCGTTCAACTGCCTGTTCTGCTATTGCCCGCTCTATGCGCTGGGCCGGGCCTGCGGCGGTGACTATACCTACAACGAGCGGGGCGTCAAGGACTGCTCGGATTGCACCTTCCCGCACAGGCCTGAAAACTATGACAGGCTGCTTGCGCGCTACGGCGAAATTCTGAAGGTCGTGCGGCGCGAGGATCAGGAGGGCGTATGAGCGCAGGAGAGCGGGCGCAGGCGCGCCTCGATCATATCGCCAAGCCGCTGCGCTCGCTGGGGCGGCTGGAGGAGCTGATCGTGCAGCTGGCGGATATTCAGGGGACGGAGGACGTGCGCATTGCGCCGCGCTGCGCGCTGGTCTTCTGCGGCGATCATGGCGTGGTGGCCGAGGGCGTATCCCAGAGCGGCAGCGAGGTCACGGCGCTGGTGGCGCGCGCTATCGCGGAGGGCACATCGAATGTCAGCCTGATGGCCGCTGCATCGGGCACGGACGTGCTGGCGGTCGATATGGGGATGCTTGAGGATGTGCCCGGCGTGCTTGACCGCAAGGTCGCGCGCGGGACGGCGAACATGGCGTGTGGCCCCGCGATGACGCGCGCGCAGGCGGATCGGGCGCTTGTGGCCGGGCGCGCGCTCGTGGGCGAAATGAAGGGGTACGGGTACCGTCTCATCGCCACGGGCGAGATGGGCATCGGCAACACGACGGCCTGCGCGGCGATGGCCTGCGCGCTGCTGGGGCTTTCGCCGCAGGAGGCAGCCGGGCGCGGCGCGGGGCTGTCGGATGCGGGCCTTGTACGCAAGCGGGACGCGATTGCCCGCGCGCTGGCGATGAACCGTCCTGATCCGGGAGACCCCGTCGATGTGCTGGCGAAGGTCGGCGGCTTTGATATCGCAGGTATGGCAGGTGTCTTCCTGGGCGGTGCAGCCTGTGGGGTTCCTGTTGTGATCGATGGCTTTATCTCTGCGGTGGCAGCGCTGGCAGCGGTGACGATCTGTCCGCTGGTAAAAGAATATATGCTTGCCTCCCATGTCTCCAAGGAGCCTGCTGCACACCTGATCCTGGAGGCTCTGGGACTGGAAGCCCCCCTGCACTGTGATATGTGCCTGGGAGAGGGTACCGGTGCTGTGGTTCTTTTCCCCATTCTGGACCTGGCCTGCGGCGTATACAACGGAATGAGTACCTTCCAGGATATTCAGGTGGAAGAGTACAAGCCT
>SFHU01000056.1 GCA_004555535.1 Clostridiales bacterium | reverse complement strand
GCTGGTTCGCTTCAGCAGCGGCCTTCGGGAGGAGCGCCACCGCGTCGTGCTCGCGGATTCCATCACGCTGACGCCGGGGACGATCACCTGCCAGCTCGCAGGCGACGACTTTGTCGTGCACTGCCTGGACAAGAGCCTGGCGGAGGGCCTGAGCGACGGCATCATGGTGCAGCGCCTGCGGGAGATGGAGCAGCGCGCCGAGGCGCGCGCGCAGAGGAAGCAGGAGAAAAAAGCCGAAAAGGGCGGAAAGGAGGCGCGGCAATGAGCGTGGAGCAGGCGTATCACGGCCTGACGGTCGCGGTGATGGCAGTGCTGGCTGTGCTTTCGATCCTTTGCCTGATTCGCTGTATCCGCGGCCCGCGCATTTCTGACCGCGTGCTGGCGGTCAACATGATCGGCACGCTGACCATCGTGATGGTGGCCGTGCTGGTTCTGGCGCTGGGCGAAGGGTATCTGGCGGATGTCGCGCTGGTGTATGCGATGATCAGCTTCCTCGCGGTGGTCGTGCTGTGCAAGGTGTACACGGGCGTCTACCGCGAGCGCAAGCATGAGGAGGCCCGGCTTCTGGGCAAGACGGACGGAGGGGAGGAGATGTTCAAATGATCGCATGGTTTCGCTTTGCTTTGACCGCCGCGCTGGTTGCGGCAGGGCTGATCATTCTGTGCATCGGCGTGTTCGGCGTCTTCCGCTTCCACTATGCCGCCAACAGGATGCACGCATCGGCCCTCAACGACACGCTCGGCCTGGGGCTTTGTCTGCTGGGCCTGGCGGTCAGCGCGCCGGACGGCTTTACGGCCGCGAAGCTCGTGCTGGTGGTCGTCTTCATGTGGATCAGCTCGCCGGTCGCCAGCCATCTGCTGTGCCGGCTGGAGGTGGAGACCAACGAGGACCGCGGGCAGTATATGACCGTGCGCGACTCCCTGACGCAGGCGCAGCCGAAGGAGGGGGAGAAGGCATGAGTACGGTGATGCATCTGATTCTGGCGTTCCTGATCGCCTGTGCGATTGCCGTGTGCATGACGCGCAGCCTTCTGACCAGCGTTGTCATTTACATGGGCTATTCGATGCTGATGTCCATCGTATGGATTCTCCTGGAGTCGCCGGATCTGGCGATTACGGAGGCGGCGGTCGGCGCGGGCATCACGAGCCTGCTGCTCTTCCTGACGCTCAAGAAGATCCACGCGATTGACGCGCGCAACCAGGTGCGCGAGCGCCATGCCAGGCAGCTCGAGCAGGAGAAGAGAAGCGGAGGTGAAGGCGATGAAGCGGGAGAGGCCTGATCTTTTGCTCAGGGCGCGCTCGCGCCTGACGCATTTCCTTGCTTCCTCCGACGAGGCGCTCGACGAGCGCATGGCGCAAAGCCAGACGCAGCCCGCCCTTAGCGAAGAGCCGCCGGTGGATATCGAGTACCGCCGGATGCTCGAGGCGGAGATCGAGGAGGAGCGGGAGACGGCGGCGCGCCTGCGCACCTGGAACGAGCGCCGCGGCGGGCGGCTTCGCCGGGGCGTGTACTGCGTGCTCTGCGTCGCGGTCTGTCTGGCGATGATCGCGCTGTTCCTGTATACGGCGGCCTGCCTGCCGGACTTTGGCAGCGCGCAGAGCCCCGCCAACAACGAGGTCCCGACGCGCTATATTGAGAGCGGCCTGCAGGAGACCGGCGCGGTCAACATCGTCACCGGCATGATCCTCGATTACCGCGCGTTTGATACGCTTGGCGAGTCGAGCGTGCTCTTTACGGCGGCGATGGTCGTGCTGCTGCTGCTGCGCCTGGACGCCGATTCGCAGACGTTCAGCCCGCTGGCGCGGGTCATCCGCGAGCAGCCGCATTCGGACACTTTCTATGAGCCGCATCATGACACGATCCTGCAGCACGCGGCGAAGGTGCTCGTGCCGGTCGTGCTGCTGCTGGGCATCTACGTGGTCTTAAACGGCCATCTCTCACCCGGCGGCGGCTTCTCCGGCGGCGCGATCATGGGCGCGGCGCTGATGATCTACGTCACGGCCTTCGGCTTTGAGGCCATCCGTCGCTTCTTCACCTACAGGACCTATCAGCGGGTCGTGCTTTGCGCGCTGCTGACCTACGCGGTGAGCAAGTGCTATTCGTTTTACACGGGCGCGAACGGCCTGCACAGCGTCATTCCGCTGGGCACGCCGGGCGCGATCCTCTCGAGCGGCCTGATTCTGGTGCTGAATATCTGCGTCGGCTTCATCGTCACCTGCACGATGTACGCGTTCTACGCGGTGTTCAGGAAGGGGGAACTGTGACATGCTGGAGCGTCTTTTGACCAATTATGAGGCGACGGCGGCCGTCATCCTCTTCTGCATCGGCTTTTCGACGATGATGCTCAACAAGAACCTGATCAAAAAGATCATCGGCATGGACATCATGGACACAGCGGTGTATCTGCTGCTGGCCTCGCTGGGCTATATCGCGGGGCGCAAGGCCCCCATCGTCGTGGACGGCGTGCAGAGCGTGGAGGCCTACATCAACCCGATTCCGGCGGGCCTCGTGCTCACGGGCATCGTCGTCTCGGTCAGCGTGTCGGCGCTGATGCTGGCGCTGTCTGTGCGGCTCTACTACCGCTATCACACGCTCAACCTCGACGAGATCGTCATGCTCGCGGGAAAGGAGGAGGTCTGACGTGCAGCTGGTTCAGAATTTTCCCTTTGCCTGCATTCTGCTGACGCTGATCTGCGCGGTGATCACCTCCGTGCTGGGAGGCGGCGCGGCGAGGAAGATGACGCTGTTTGTCATCGGCGCGGTGACGGTGATGACGGCCTGCGTGATGGTCTACACGCTTGAAACGGGCGACAGCTACGTCTACCTGATGGGCCACTTCCCGGCACCCTGGGGCAACGAGATTCGCGCCGGCGCGCTGGAGACCGTCATGATGCTGGTCTTCTGCCTGGTGATTCTCTTCTCCTTCCTGGGTGGCCTGGGCAGGAGCATCCTGCAGATCGAGGCGAGCAAGTACAACATCTACTGCATCATGGTGGATCTCACGCTGCTCTCGCTGCTGGCGCTGGTCTACACGAACGACCTGTTCACCGGCTACGTCTTCATCGAGATCAACACGCTGGCCGCGGCGGGCCTGGTCATGATCCGCCAGAACGGCAAGAGCCTCGTCGCCGCCGTCCGCTACATGATCATGAACCTGCTGGGCTCGAGTCTGTTTCTGATTGGCGTCGTGCTGCTCTACGCGATCACGGGCCATCTGCTGATGCAGAACCTGCACGAGAGCATCGCCGTGCTGGCGGCCTCGGGCGAATACCGCGTGCCGCTGACGATGGCCGTCGCGCTGATGACCGTCGGCCTGTCGATGAAGAGCGCGCTCTTCCCGTTTGACACCTGGCTGCCCGGCGCGTATTCCAACTCGACGCCGACGGCCTCGGCCATCCTCTCGAGCATCGTCTCCAAGGGGTATATCTTCCTGCTCATCAAGGTCTACTGCCGTGTGTTCGGCTTTGACGTGGTCGTCTCGCTGGGCGTGTGCGACGTGCTCTTCGTCTTCGGCGCGATCGGCATGGTGATGGGCTCGATCAACGCGATGCGCGCCAAAACCGTGCGCATGATGATCGCCTATTCGTCCGTGGCGCAGATCGGCTACATCTATCTGGCGCTGGGTATGGCGTCCCCGGCGGGCGTGCTGTGCGCGCTGTGGCATGTGGCGGCGCACGCGGCGACCAAGTCGATGCTCTTCATTTCCTCGGCGGAGCTTGACGAGGCGAGCGGCGGCACGCATCTGCGCGCCGATCTGCGCGGGGGCTTCTACCGCAGCCCGCTGGCGGCCTCGGCTTTTGCGCTGGGCGGAGCGAATCTGGTCGGTATTCCGATGCTGGGCGTCTTTATGACCAAGCTGATGCTCTCGCAGGCGGCGATTGACGCGGGCGGAAAGCACATGGTCGCGGCGCTGATCGTGCTGGCGGTCTCCACGCTGCTCAACGCGCAGTATTTCCTCGGGACGGCGGTCGATCTGTTCACCCCGAGGCATGACGGCAAGGCCGTAGTGCGCACGAGACCGCAGGCACTGACGGCGGCGGGCATCGCCGGCTTCATCGCGCTCAACCTGGTTCTCGGCTTCTTTGCCAAAGATATTCTCGCGGCGCTCGCCGCGGGACTTGCCCGATTTGCTTAAGGGATGGAGGAGAATGCTATGCTGATTCTTGCAATTTTCTGGCCGGCGCTCGCAGGTGTGCTGATCTTCCTGCTGCCCGCCGCCCGCAGCAGCCGTTCGCTGCGCGCAAAGCTCTGCTGCGGCGCGCTGGCGCTCGAGTTTGTGCCCGTGCTGGCGCTGTGCGGCGCGCGCGGTCTGGAGGTCACGCTCCTTCAGATGACCCCGACGCTCTCCATCTTCCTCAAGGTGGACACGGTCGGCTGCGTCTTTGCGGTGCTGATGTGCGCGATGTGGCTGCTGGCAGCGGTGTTTGCGCTGGAATATCTGGAGCATGACGCGCACGAGGCGAGCTTCCAGGCTTTTTACATGACCGTGCTCTCCGCGCTGGTGGGCCAGTGCTTCGCCGGTTCGATGGTGACGCTCTACGTCTTCTACGAGCTGATGACGCTGCTCTCCGTGCCGCTGGTCGTGCATGAGCGCACGCCGCAGGCCGTCGCCGCGGGCGTCAAGTACCTGGTCTATTCGATCTTCGGCGCGATGCTCGGCCTCATGGGCATCTTCTTCTTCAACCATTACCTGGGCACGGTGACGTTCGCGCCGGGCGGCGTCGCGCCGCTCTCCGGCGTGGTGACCCCGGGCCTGCTGGTGGTGACGTTCCTGGTCATCCTGGGCTTTGGCACGAAGGCCGGCATGTTCCCGATGCACGGCTGGCTGCCCACGGCCCATCCGGTCGCGCCGGCGCCGGCCTCCGCCGTGCTCTCCGGCGTGATCACGAAGGCCGGCGTGCTGGCGATTGTGCGCGTCGTGTATTTCCTGGTCGGCGTGAAGGCGCTCGCGGGCACCTGGGTGCAGACGGCGTTCATGACCCTCGCGCTGATCACGGTGTTCATGGGCTCGATGCTCGCCTACCGCGAGCCGCTGCTCAAGAAGCGCCTCGCCTATTCGACGGTCTCCCAGGTCAGCTACGTGCTCTTCGGCCTCTCCTGCATGGTGCCGGAGGCGTTTGAGGGCGCGCTGCTGCATGTGCTCGCCCACTCGACGATCAAGGACGCGCTCTTCCTGTGCGCCGGCGCGATCATCCATCAGACCGGCAAGACGATGGTGGGCGACCTGCGCGGCATTGGCAAGCAGATGCCTGTGACGATCTGGTGCTGGACGATCGCCTCCCTCGGCCTGATCGGCATCCCGCCGACGGGCGGCTTCGTGAGCAAATGGCAGCTGGCGACGGGCTCCCTGGCCAGCGGCATGGGCGCGCTCTCCGTGATCGGCCCGGTCGTGCTGATCATCTCCGCGCTGCTGACGGCGGCCTATCTGCTGCCCGTCACGATCTATGGCTTCTTCCCGGGCAGCGACTTTGACTACGCCTCCCTGGAGAAGAAGGAGCCCGGCTGGCTGATGCTCGTGCCGATGCTGCTGCTGGCGGCGGGCGTCGTGCTCACGGGCGTGCTGGCGCAGCCGCTGATCAGCGCTTTTGCGAGCGTCGCTTCGGCTGTGCTCTGATGTGCGGCAAGGAGAAAAGCCATGTTGAGTGTTGCAGTTTTTCTTCCGATCGCCGCAGGCGCGGCGATGCTGGCGGTGCGCTTCAAAACCCGCCGGGCCCGGGAGATTGCGGTCGAGGGCGTGACGCTGCTCACGTCCCTGCTCGTGCTCCTGTGCCTGCTGCGGCAGGACGGTCAGGCGCATACGCTGTTTTACCTGACAAAAACGGTGCCCATCGCGTTCATGCTCGACGGCGTGGGCAGCGTGTTTACGGCGCTGGTGGCCTTCCTCTGGCCGCTGGCAACGCTCTATGCCTTCGAATACATGGAGCATGAGGGCGGCGAGGATCACTTCTTCGCGCTCTATACGATCACCTACGGCGTGACGCTGGGCATCAGCATGGCGGCGAACCTCATGACGCTGTATGTGTTCTATGAGTTTCTGACGCTGAGCACGCTGCCGCTGGTCATGCACGGCACGCGGCCTGAGGCCATCCGCGCGGGCCATCAGTACATGATGTATTCCTTCTTCGGCGCGGCGCTCGCGTTCATTGGCGTCATGCTGGTGACGGTCTTTGGTAACGGCGGCGCGTTTGTGATGGGCGGTGTGCTGGGCGAGGACTTCGCCGTGACGCATCCCCTGATGACGCAGCTGGGCTATCTGTGCATGTTCGTGGGCTTCGGCGTCAAGGCAGCCGTGTTCCCGATGCATGCCTGGCTGCCGTCGGCCTCCGTCGCGCCCACGCCCGTGACGGCGCTGCTGCACGCGGTGGCTGTCGTCAAGGCGGGCGCGTTCGCGATCATCCGCATGACGTATTTTTCCGTCGGCGCGCAGCTCCTGCGCGGCACGGCGGCACAGGCGGTTGCCATCGCGCTGGCCTCGATCACGATCGTCTTCGGCTCGACGATGGCCGTGCGCGAGCATCACTTCAAGCGCAGGCTGGCGTATTCGACCGTGTCAAACCTCTCCTACATCGTGCTGGCGGCGAGCCTGATGACGGCGGCGGGGCTGGCGGCAGGCCTGTCGCACATGCTCTTCCACGCGCTCATCAAGATCACGCTGTTCTATTGCGCGGGCGCCGTGTTGGTCAAGACCGGGCGCACGCAGGTGGAGAGCCTGCGCGGCCTGCACAGGGCGATGCCCTTTGTCTGCGCGGTGTACACCGTCGGCGCGCTGGCGCTGATGGGCACGCCGGGCCTGCCGGGCTTCGTGAGCAAGTGGCTGATCGGCTCGGCGGCGATTGAGCGCGGGCAGGTGATGGGCTATGTCGGACTGGCGGCGCTCCTGATCTCCGCCGTGCTGACGGCGATCTACCTGATGAGCGTCGCGTTCTCGATGTACTTCCGGCCTCTGGAGGAGGGCGGCGGCGTGAGCGCCGGCGTGCGCTGCGACCCGAGCTGGAAGATGAAGCTGCCGCTTCTCGTGCTCATTGCGGCGATCCTCCTGTGCGGCCTGTTCTCCAATCCGATTGTCGAGCGCCTGACGGCGATTGCCGCCGGCGTGCTGTGAGGGAGGGGATAGCATGATGCTGGCTTTTCTGGTCTTCTTCCCGATGATCGCCGCGGTCATCTCCTATCTGGTTGGCCGCAGGAACAAGGCGCTGCGCGACTGGGTGGTCATCGCCTCCTGCGCGGTGACGCTGATTGCGGCTGCGGCGATGCTCGTGGGCGTCGCGCGGGGCGCGGCATATGCGCTGGTCATCCCCGGCTTCTGCGGCAAGGGGCTGAGCTTTGAGCTCGACGGCTTCCGCGCGCTCTACGCGCTGATCGCGGGCGTGATGTGGCTGGCGACGTCGATGCTCAGCAGGGACTACTTCGCGCACCACTATCACAACCGCAACCGCTATTTCTTCTTCTACCTGATGACGCTGGGCGCGACGCTGGGCGTCTTCCTCTCGGCGGACCTGTTCACGACGTTCATCTTCTTTGAGGTCATGTCCTTCACCTCCTACACCTGGGTCGCGCACGACGAGACCCCGGGCGCGCTGCGCGCGGCGGAGACGTATCTCGCCGTCGCGGTCATCGGCGGCATGGTCATGCTGATGGGCCTGTTCCTGCTGGAGAGAACGCTGGGCACGCTGCGCATCGACGCGCTCTATGAGGCGGCGGAGCACTGCGCGGACAGGGGCACGCTCTGGGCCGCGGGCATCTGCATCCTCTTCGGCTTCGGCGCGAAGGCGGGTATGTTCCCGCTGCACATCTGGCTTCCGAAGGCGCATCCCGTCGCGCCGGCGCCGGCCTCCGCGCTGCTCTCCGGCATTCTGACCAAGTCCGGCGTGTTCGGCATCATCGCCGTCTCGGCGAACATCTTCCGCGAGAGCAAGGCGTGGGGCAACATGCTGCTCGTGCTCGCGCTGATCACGATGCTGGGCGGCGCCATGCTGGCGGTCTTCTCCGTCAACCTCAAGCGGACGCTGGCCTGCTCCTCGATGTCCCAGATCGGCTTCATCCTCACGGGCATCGCGATGAGCTGCCTGCTGGGCGAGGAGAACGCGCTCGCTGCGCGCGGCGCGCTGCTCTACATGCTTAACCATTCGCTCTTCAAGCTCGTGCTCTTCATGGCGGCGGGCGTCGTCTACATGAACCTGCACAAGCTGAACCTCAATGACGTGCGCGGCTTTGGCCGCGGAAAGCCGCTGCTGCATTTCGCGTTCCTGATGGGCGCGGTCGGCCTGATGGGCGTGCCGCTGTTCTCCGGCTACGTCGCCAAGACGCTGATCCACGAGGGCATCGTCGAATACGCGGAGCTGCTCGCCGAGGAGGGCCTGGGCGCGCTGAGCCTGCTGCACAAGGGAGCGGAGTGGATCTATCTCTTCTCCGGCGGCCTGACAGGCGCCTATATGATCAAGCTCTACATCTGCCTCTTCTGGCAGAAGCATCCGACCGAGCAGGCGCGCTACGACGCTATGGAGCGCTACATGTCCCCGCTCTCGGCCGTCGCGCTGACGGCCAGCGCCGCGCTGGTGTTCCTGCTGGGCGTGCAGCCGAATCTGACGATGGACGCCATTGCGGATTTTGCGGGCGGATATCTGCATGCGGCGGCGCCGGCGCACGCGGTCGCCTACTTCTCGCTCACCAACCTCAAGGGCGCCTGTATCTCGCTGGCCATTGGCGTGCTGGTCTACTGCCTGGTGATCCGCCGGCTGCTCATGCGCGACGAAGGCGGGGTCCGCGTCTATGCCGACCTCTGGCCCGCCTGGTTTGACATCGAGGAGCGCGTGTACAGGCCGGCTATCGGCCTGCTGCTGCGCGCGGGCGGGGCGGTTGCCTCGCTGGGCTCGGAGCCGATCCTCGAGAAGCGGATCTACAAGCCGCTGATCGCGCTGCTGACCGGCGTGGGCACGCTTGCCGCGCGCGTATGCGGCACGGTGACGGATGCCGTCGCCTACATTCTGGCCAGGACCGTGCTCTCTGCCAACCGGCGTCGGGCGCGTGTGAGCGTCGGCAATCCCGTGACCTGCGCTGTGGGCGCCTGTGCGGACGGCGTAACGGAGGGACTCAACCAGACGGTGCTGCGCGAGCGCCCGGTTGAGCATCACTTTGTCGGCTTCTTCGCCGGCTTGTGGGACGGCCTGATCGACTTCGCCCAGCGCGTCACGCACACGATGAGCTATGGGCTGATCCTCTTCGCTATCGGACTGTGCATCACGATCATCTATTTGCTCACCTATTGAGAAAGCGCAGAGGGCTTCGGAGACGTTCCGGAGCCCTCCTGCATATTTTGGACTTCTTGAAGGAATCCAATCAGAAAGACCCAAAAACCTGTAGCAGGATTTGCCTTGACAGGCCTGCTGAACCATAGTACAATAAACCCTTGTTATTTGGCTTTTTTCGCGGTGCGAAGGGGGAGTCTTATGGAACCGGGAACGGAACAGAGAACGGAAAACAAGATGGGCGTCATGCCCGTGGGCAGACTGCTGGCGGGCATGAGCCTGCCGATGATGATCTCCATGCTGGTGCAGGCGCTGTACAATGTCGTCGACTCGATGTTCGTCGCGCGCATCAGCGAGAACGCGCTGGCGGCGCTGAGCATGGCCTTCCCGGTGCAGAACCTGATGATCGCGGTGGCGGCGGGACTGGGCGTCGGCCTCAATGCCGTGCTCTCTAGGGCGCTGGGCGCGAAGGACGAGAAGGGCGTGCGGCGCGCGGCGACCAACGGCGTGCTGCTGCTGCTGGTCTCGGCGCTCATCTTTGTGTTGGGCGGGCTGACGGTTGTCGAGCCGTTCTTCCACACGCAGACCGACATCGAGGAGATTGTTGCAAGCGGCATCGTCTATACGCGCATCGTCATGGTCGGCTCGCTGGGCCTGTTCATGCAGATTCTCTTCGAGCGCCTGCTGCAGAGCACGGGCAGGACGATACTCACGATGATCAGCCAGGCACTGGGCGCGATCATCAACATCATCCTCGACCCGATTCTGATCTTCGGACTGATGGGTGCGCCGCGCATGGGTGTGGCGGGCGCGGCGGTCGCGACGGTGATCGGTCAATGGATTGCCGCAGGCATTGGCCTGTATATGAACATCCGGATGAACCCGGAGGTCTCCATCAGTATGAAGGACTTTAGGCCCCACGGCGCGACGCTGCGGCGCATCCTCGCCATCGGCGTGCCCTCGGTGGTCATGCAGTCGATCGGCTCGGTGATGACCTTCCTGATGAACCAGATTCTCATCGCGTTTTCCTCGACGGCGGTCGCGGTCTTCGGCGTGTATTTCAAGCTCCAGAGCTTCGTGTTCATGCCGGTCTTTGGCCTGAACAACGGCACGGTGCCGATCGTCGCCTTCAACTACGGCGCGCGCAAGCCGGAGCGCGTGCACAAGACCATCTGTTATTCCATCATCACGGCGATGTGCATCATGACGCTTGGCACGCTGATCTTCCACGCGGCGCCGGACAAGCTGCTGGCGATCTTCGACGCCTCGGCGGAGATGCTGCGCATCGGCAAGCCGGCGCTGCGCATCATCTCGCTGAGCTTCCCGATTGCGGGCTTCTGCATTGGCTGCACGTCGGTCTTCCAGGCGCTGGGCTACAGCATCTATTCGATGATCGTCTCCATTGTGCGCCAGCTCGCCGTGCTCGTGCCCTGCGCGTATGTGATCGGGCGGTTGACGGGCAACGTCACCATGGTCTGGTGGGCGTTTGTGATCGCGGAGCTGGTCTCCCTGGCGCTGTGCCTGATCTTTTACAGAAAGGTCGACCGCCGCGTCATCCGGGCGATGTGAGCAAAAACAAAACAGAGGAAGCGGCAGGCTCCTCTGTTTTTTGAATCATGGGAATTGCTTTTCAACCGGTCTCAAAAGGAAACCCTGAAAAACGCGAAGCGGAACGGAGGCGCGTGCGGCCGCCGTCCGCTTTTTGCATGTCTGGCAGGTGCTCCGCCGTCCTGCGTCAGCCGGCGCAGGTCGATTGCAGCGATTCGAGCGTCTGATCGAGAATCCGCTGCCAGGCGGCAAAGTCCATGTTGGGGACATAGAAGGTCTCCAGCTCGTCGTGCAGCTGCTTGGCCTGCGCCAGCGCGCTGACGGCGCGGTGCAGATGCAGCTTGACGCCGGCATGCGCCTGCTCCAGCGCGCATTCGTGGCGCAGCAGGCTGTCGCCCGGCAGACAGGCGCCAAAGTCAAACGTCAGCTCCGAGGGGAGCAGATCGCTCGTGGTGACGAGCGTGTGCAGCGCGGGGATGGACAGATGCAGCAGGCTGCCGGGCAGCGTGGGGGAGAGGTGCTCCTCGACGGCATAGCCGGCGGTGCGCGCGGCGAAGCTCAGCTCGCGCAGCGCGGGCGTCAGATCCATTGCCCAGGGGCGCACGAGGCGGATGACGCGCGGCAGCGCGTTTTCGGCGATCAGGCAGAGCTCGCCCTTGGGTGTGACCGCGTCGGTGAGCACGGGGCGGACGGTTGGCGAGAGCGCTGCGCCCTCTTCGCCGCTGTCGCGGGGAATGACCGTGTGGATCAGTGCGCGGGTCATCCGGGCGAGCTTGCCCTCGTCCGCGGCGGAGGCGAACACGGCGGCGCTGTCGCGCGTGAGCGCGCAGGCGGCGCGCATGCAGGCGCGGGCGCGGCGGGAGCAGGCGGCATGATCGTCCATGCAGGCCTTGATGTGCGGCAGGCGCGGGCGCATGGCCTCCTCCTGCAGGCAGGCGCCGAGGTTGATGAGGCTGTCGCGCGCGCCGGGAATTCTCGGGTCGACGACGTGCGGCGCGGTGCCGTCCAGGATGAGCAGGCCGCGCTCCGGCAGGGCGACGGCGTCGAGGCTGTCCGGGTCGCCCGAGCAGTAATACAGCGTCGAGGGCGCATCCCCGCCGCCCAGCGCGGCGTGGACGCGGCGCATGAACGTCGACTTGCCCACGCCCGGGCCGCCCTTGAGGATTAGCATGCGCCGCAGCTGCGCCTCTGGCAGCAGATGATCAAAGCAGGAGACAAAGCCATCCGGGCCCATCGCGCCCGGAAACAGGGATCGGGTGTTCATCAGCAGCATCCCTCCGTTTCCTTAACGCTCCATCCTATGAGGCCGGGCGGGGATTGATGCCGGCAGGTAAAAACTGACCAAACGCAAATGAGAGGAGAATGGACACACAAAGTCCATCTTCTCATGATATAATGATCAAACAAAACAAGGGGAGGAGAGGCCGCTTTCGGAGAATCCCGTTCGCCAAGCAACAGAACAAGCCAAACGGAAGGAAGGCAAACGCGTGAAAAAGAAGAGAAAATGGATCAAGTGGGTGCTCCTGGCACTCGTGGTCCTGGTGATCCTTTGGATGCTTTTCCTGTCAGGAAAGACGAAGGAGGCCAGCTATACAGAGGTGCCCGTGACGACGGGCGACCTCACGACCTACTATAACTTTGACGGGCTGGTCTACGCGCCGCGCATGCAGACCCTGACGAGCGCGCAGGACGACATCGTGAGCGCCGTCTATGTCGCGCAGAATGAGCAGGTGCGCTCGGGCGACAGGCTGCTCAAGCTCAAAAACGGCGGCATCGTCCGCGCGGACATCGACGGCGAGGTCACCAATCTGCCTGTCGCCGGGGACGACGTCGTCGCCGCCGGGCAGACGCTCGCGCAGATCATCGACATGGACCGCCTGGAGATCCGCCTGAACGTCGACGAATACGACGTGGACGCGGTGACGCCCGGCACGAGCGTGCAGGTGTCCATCCTGGCGACGGAGCGGGTCTACGAGGGCGAGGTCACGGCGCTTGACAAAAACGGCACGGCCTCGGGCGACCTCTCCTACTACACGGCCCGGGTCGCGATGGAGCCGATGGAGGGCGTCTATCCGGGCATGCAGGTGAGCGCGAAGGTGCTGCGCAGCCACGCGGAGAACGCCGCGCTGCTCAAGATGGACGCGCTGCTCTTTGACGAATACAACAGGCCCTACGTGCTCCTGCGGGCGGACAACGGGAAGGACACCGTCACAAGAAGCGTGAGCGTCGGCGTGAGCGACGGCATCAACGTCGAGATCACGGAGGGCCTTTCGGCCGGGGAGACCGTGCTGATGAAGAACGCGCTGACCCTGGCCGAGCTGAGAGTGCAGATGATGAATCAGCACAGCGGGTCGAGGTGACGGCGCAGATGAGCAACGACTTTTTCTCGATGCGCGGAATCGTCAAGCAATACGAGATGGGCGGCGAGGTCCAGACGATCCTCAAGGGCATCGACCTGGATATCGACGAGGGCGAGTTTCTCTCGGTTCTCGGGCCGTCGGGCAGCGGCAAGTCGACGCTGATGAACATCATCGGCTGTCTGGACACGCCGACCTCGGGCACCTATATCCTGCACGGGCGGACCATCCGCGATCTCGACCAGAAGCAGCTGGCGCGCATCCGCAGCCGGGAGATCGGCTTCATCTTCCAGCAATTCCAGCTGCTGCCCCGGCTGGACGCGCTGCGCAATGTCGAGCTGCCGCTGATCTACGCCGGGGTACCGCCCAAAGAGCGGGCGCGGCGCGCGGAGGAGATGCTCGTGCGCGTGGGCCTCAAGGACAGGATGCATCACCACCAGAACCAGCTCTCCGGCGGCCAGCAGCAGCGCGTGGCCATCGCGCGGGCGCTGGCGACCAACCCGACGCTGCTGCTGGCGGACGAGCCGACCGGCGCGCTCGACCAGGCGACCGGCGAGCAGGTGATGGAGCTGTTCTGCGAGCTCAACCGCGAGGGGCGCACGATCGTCATGATCACACACGACCTCAAGATCGCGCGCCACGCGACGCGCATCGTCAACATCCTCGACGGCGAGCTCTCCGAGGGGGTGAGCGCCTATGATTAAGCAGCAGTGGGACATGCTGCTGGAGAGCATCGGCATGTCGGTTGACAACATCCGCGGCAACAAGCTGCGCTCCTTCCTCACGACGCTGGGCATCATCATCGGCGTCGCGGCGATCATCGCGCTGATGACGGTCGTGCAGGGCGCGACGGACACGATGAACGCGCAGTTCGACGCGATGGGCCTGGGCACGCTGCGCGTGCAGATCACGGGCACGGCCCTCAAGCGCGGCCTCACGGACGCGGACATTCAGACGCTGATTGACTGCGAGCATGTCGCGGGCGTGTCGCCGTCGCTGAGCGCGAAGGTGACGGCCAAGCGCGGCGACGTCTGGTCCGAAAAGATCACCGTCTCCGGCAACGACGGCGCGTACTTTGCGCACAACCCGGATCTGCTGGCGCGGGGCCGGGCGATTAACGAGATCGACGTGCGCGAGAACAGTCGGGTCTGCCTGCTGGACGGCGACGCGGCGAAGACGCTCTTCTTCGGCGAGGATCCGCTCGGGCAGACGCTCTACCTCAATGGCCGGGAATACACTGTCGTCGGCATGGTCGACGAGGAGGAGAACGTGAGCCTCTTCTCACAGATCCTGCTGGGCGGCACGGGCGACGGCATGGTCTACGTGCCCTATACCTCGGCGAAAAAGCTGCTGGGCACCTCAACCGCCTCGACGCTGGAGGTCTATGTGACCGACCCCGACGAGACGGATGCCGCCGTGGAGGAGATGGAGGCCGTGCTCGACGCCATCTTCAACTACAAGGACGACACCTATACGATCATCAACATGGAGTCGATGACCGAGGCGATGAACCTGATGACCTCGATGATGATGTCGCTGCTGGTGGGCATCGCGTCCATCGCGCTGCTGGTGGGCGGCATCGGCATCATGAACATGATGCTTGTCACCGTCACGGAGCGCACGACGGAGATCGGTCTGCGCAAGGCGCTGGGCGCAGAGCCCGGGCAGATTCAGATTCAGTTTCTGATTGAGGCGATCATCCTCTCGCTGCTGGGCGGCGTGCTGGGCGCCGCGCTCGGCCTGACCATCGCCATCGTCATCTGCGCGAACACGGAGATCACGTTCGCGCTCAACACGTTTGCCATTGTGCTGGGCGTCGGCTTCTCCGGCGCGGTCGGCATCATCTTCGGTTGGGCGCCGGCCAGAAAGGCAAGCAACCTCAACCCCATCGACGCGCTGCGCAGCGTGTAAGCGCGCCGCAAAAGAAAGAAGCGACAGGAAAGGATGAATCCGATGAAAAAAGCGAGCATTGCGGCGCTTGTGGCCGCCTGCCTGATGGTATGCGGCGCGGCCTGCGCGCAGGGGACGCTCCGGCTCGACGGCGCCATCGAGGCGGGGCAGACGCTGACGATTCCCGCCCCGTACAGCGGCATGACAGGGGATTATATCGTCCGCGCAGGCGACGAGCTTGCGGCGGGAGAAACGCTGTTCACCATTTCGGCGACGGAGATCACCGCGGACTGCGACGGCGTGGTCGCCGCGCTCTACGCGCATCCGGGCGACAGCGCAGCCTATATCACCGGGCGCTACGGCGCGCTGGCGTATCTGGAGCAGGGCGTCGTTTACACGGGCGACTGCACGATCAGCGGCGCGGCGAGCGACAGCGAGAACAAGATCGTCCATCCGGGCGAGCGGGTCTACGTCCGCTCGGTCAGCAGCAACAGCCGCAAGGGCACGGCGCGCGTCATCAGCGTGAGCGGCAAGGGCTATACGCTGGAGGTGGAAACCAGCGACGAGCTGCGCGTGGACGAGCAGATCAAGGTCTACCGCGAGAGCAATTTTGACAGCGACAGCTGCATCGGCTCGGGCAAGCTGAACCGCGCGGATCCCGTCGCCGTGAGCGCGGAGGGCTATGTGCTGGGCGTCTACGTGAAGGAAGGGGATTCCGTCTCGCGCGGCGACGTGCTGATGACCGTCGTGCCGGATCAGATCGGCGCAGCGACAGGCGGCGACGGCGCCGTGGTCATGCCGGAGGACGGCGTGCTGTTGAGCGTGAGTGCGCAGAGCGGCGCGCAGATCGCCAAGGACGCGCCGATGGCGACGTATTGCCCGGCAGGCAGCATGCAGCTCGTCTGCTCCGTGGACGAAAACGACCTCGGCGGGCTTCGCCCCAGCATGAAGGCGGTGGTCACGCTCGACGCGCTGCCGGGAGAGACGATCCAGGCGACGCTGGTGAAGATCGCCCGCGCGGCCAACGAGAGGGGCGAGTTCGACGTGACCTTCTCCCTGGAGGCGGATGAAAGCCTGCGCGTGGGCATGAGCGCGACGGCGGAGCTGTAAACAACCATATTTGGACGCGGCTTTTAGAAAAGGCTGCGTCTTTTTGTGTGCGCAGAAACGAGGCGGCGATCCATCGCATGGCGATAGAAATCGCCGCGTAAAGCGAATTTAATTCATCTGACGTCTGATGAATTGGCGTAAACGAAAAGGAAAAATGGGGAAAGACTTGAAAAATATGGTTGAAATCATGATGAGTTATGCTATAATGTAAACAAAACAACACGAAAAATTGGAGGAATCTTTATGGGACGTAATGCTATCGTCGGTCAGTCCGGCGGCCCGACCTGTGTCATTAACTCGAGCCTGGCAGGCGTGCTGCAGGCCTGCCAGATGCGCGGTGCGGAGCATGTCTACGGCATGCTGCACGGCATCGAGGGCTTGCTCAAGGGCCGTGTGGTCGATCTGGGCGCGACGCTGGGCTCCACGCTTGAGATCGAGCTGCTCAAGCGCAGCCCGTCCTCCTATCTGGGAAGCTGCCGCTACAAGCTGCCCAGCTATCTCGAGCATCCCGAGATCTATGAAAACCTGTTCGCGATCCTCAACCGCATGGATATCGGATACTTCTTCTATATCGGCGGCAACGACAGCATGGACACGATCTGCAAGCTGAGCGACTATGCCAAGCAGATCGGCAGCAACATCCGCTTCGTCGGCGTGCCCAAGACGATCGACAACGACCTGATGGGCACCGACCATACCCCGGGCTACGGCTCCGCCGCCAAGTACATCGGCGTCGTCATGAAGGAGCTCATCCGCGACGCGACGGTTTACGGCACGAAGTACGTCACCATCGTCGAGGTCATGGGCCGCAACGCCGGCTGGCTGACCGCGGCCGCGGCGCTGGCGCAGGGCGAGGACTGCGAGGGCGTCGACCTCATCTGCCTGCCCGAGGTGCCGTTTGACCCCGAGAAGTTCATCACCAAGGTTGAGGCGCTGCAGAAGAGCAATTCCTCCATCGTCGTTGCCGTGTCCGAGGGCGTCCGCCTGGCTGATGGCCGCTACGTCTGCGAGCTGGCGGACGACGTGCACTCCGTCGACGCGTTCGGCCACAAGAGCCTGACCGGTACGGCGCGCTATCTCTCCAACTTTGTCGCGCGCCATCTGGACACGAAGACCCGCTCCATCGAGCTCTCCACGCTCCAGCGCTGCGCCGCGCACGTCTCCAGCCGTACCGACGTCACCGAGGCCTATCAGGTCGGCGGCGCCGCGGCGAAGGCTGCGTTTGAGGGCCATACCGGCGTGATGATCGGCATCCGCCGCATCTCCGACGATCCCTATCAGAGCACGACCGAGCTGCGCGACATTCACGACGTCGCCAACTTCGAGAAGAAGGTGCCGATGGAGTGGATCAACGACTACAAGACCGGCATGAAGAAGGAATTCCTGACCTACGCGCGTCCGCTGATCCAGGCGGAGCTGACCCCGGTGTACATCGACGGTCTGCCGCGCCACATCTACCTCAAGTAATCCGCAACAAAATGACGGGAGCTGCAGGAGCGTCTGCGGCTCCCGCTTTCGCTTCGCGCGCAGAAGGAAAAGCGACATGGAGCCGCGGAAAATTCCGCGGTCTATTTTTTTTCTCCGACAATATATATTTATTGATATTTTTTTATAAACGCCGGCTTATCAACCGGCCGTCAAAAAGGAAAAGGAGGCTGTCAAGAACCCTTTACTTGTGTGGAACCGCATGAATGGTTTCTGTACAATGAACACAAGCGCGAGTGCGTGCGCGCAGGAAGGCGCAGATTGCCGCGCACACAAAG
>SFHU01000055.1 GCA_004555535.1 Clostridiales bacterium | reverse complement strand
CTCCGGAGGCCTGACGGTGCGCGGCCACATCTCCGGCAAGGACGGCCTGTACGCGGCATCACTGCTGGTGGAGATGGTCTGCGTGACAGGCAAGCCGCTCTCCCGGCTGCTGCGCGAGCTGAACGACGAGTTCGGCGCCTGCTATATGGCCGAATACGACTGGGCGCTGACGGAAAAGAGCCGCGAGCGCATCCACCGGCAGATCGTGCTCGAGCGCAGCCTCCCGGACTTCGGCGTGGAAATCGAGCGCGTCAGCTACCTGGACGGCTGCAAGGTCTACTTCCGTCAGGGCTGGATCATCGTGCGCTTCTCCGGTACGGAGCCGCGCGTGCGCATCTTCGCGGAGATGCCCACCCGTGAGCAGGCCAATCGGCTTGTCGCGCAGATGGCGGCGTTTGTGGGCCTGCCGTTCGAGGAGAAATGAGCTATACGCGCGAAGCGAATATGGGGTCAAGGGGTGAAGTTCCTTGGCAGGTTTGGGCGGCAGCCCAACGTTTCCGTTTATGGCGAAGCCATTCTTTACAAAGCAGTCAGGGAGCGAAGCGTGACCTGACGGTGGATGAAATGAAGACTCGAATTGATTTATGAAGGGTATCAGCCGCGGCCCATGACCGAAAAAAACATCGGTCATGGGTCTTTTTTTGCGCGCGCGGATACGGTATAATAAGGAAAACCACGATGAAGGAGAACAGCATGATTTCACCGGAGGAATTTGCCAGGGCGCTGGGCCTGACGGTCATCAGCGGCACGCGCCGTCAGCACGGCATGCGCATCCGCGTGGCGGACCTTTGCCGGCCCGGCCTGCAGTTTGCCGGCTACTTTGACGTCTTCGCCAGCGAGCGCCCGCAGCTCATCGGCAAGACGGAGATGGCCTATCTGAACAGCCTCCCCCCCGAGGTGCGCGACGAGCGGCTCGACCGGTATTTTTCCTATGAGATGCCCTGCATCGTCATCGCGCGGGGCATGCCCTGCCCGCCGGCGCTGCTGCAGCAGGCCGTGCGCCACGGGGTGCCCATCTACGGCACGCTCTACGAGACGAGCGCGTTCACGGGCATGGCCATCGGCTATCTGAGCGAGGCGCTTGCCCCGAGGCAGACCTGCCACGGCGTGCTGCTCGACGTCTTCGGCGTCGGCGTGCTCATCACGGGCGAGAGCGGCATCGGCAAGAGCGAATGTGCGCTCGAGCTCATCAAGCGCGGCCATCAGCTCGTCGCGGACGACGTGGTCGACATCTCCCGCGTGGGCAGCAAGCTCGTGGGCGAATCGCCGGAGATGGTGCGCGACTTCATGGAGCTGCGCGGCATCGGCATCGTGGACATCAAGTCGATCTTCGGTATCGGCGCGGTGCTGCGGCGCAAGACGATCAACATCGTCATCCACCTGGAGATCTGGAGCCCGGACAAGGATTACGACCGCCTGGGCACCCGGGAGCAGACGACCGAGATCCTCGGCGTGAACCTCCCGCTGATCGAGATGCCCGTGCGCTCGGGACGCAACCTGGCGATCATCATGGAGATCGCCGCGCGCAACTGGCGCCTCAAGAGCGAGGGCTACAATGCCGTGGCGGAGCTGGACAGGCGGCTCGCGCAGCGTTTCAGCGCGCAGCGGGACGAGGAAGAGGAATGAAACGCCCCATTTGGGTTTCATTGGATAACGACTGGACAACGAAAGAAAGAGGGAAACAGACATGAAGTACATTGGCGTGGATCTGGGCGGAACCGGCATTAAGGCCGGCGTGGTGACGCAGGAGGGCGAGATTCTCTCCAAGGGCTCCAAGCCGACGCGGAATGAGCGGCACTATTCGGAGATCATCGCGGATATCGCGGCGCTGTGCGGGGAGGTCGTGCGCGACGCGGGGCTGACGATGGCGGATATCGCCTCTATCGGCGTGGGCGTCCCGGGCATCTGCGACCCGAAGACCGGCGTGATTCCCTTCTGCACGAACCTGGGCTGGCATGAGGTGCCGTTTGTCGCGGAGATGCACAAGTACATCGATCTCCCCGTGCAGGTGAGCAACGACGCGACCGTTGCGGGCTTCGCGGAGTCCATTGCGGGCGTGAGCGCGGGCACGGAATCGAGCGTGTTCGTCACGCTGGGCACCGGCGTGGGCGGCGGCATCGTCATCGGTGGGCGTCCGTATTCCGGCGCGCACGGCGTCGGCTCCGAGATCGGCCACATGATCCTGCAGATGGACGGCGAGCTGTGCACCTGCGGCAACCGCGGCTGCTTTGAGCGCTATGCCTCCGCGACGGCGATCATCCGCGAGGCGAAAAAGGCCGTGGCCGAGCATCCGGAGAGCGCCATCATGGCCAAATGCGGCGGCGATCCGGAGAAGATCAACGCGAAGATCGTCATCGACAGCGCCAAGGAGGGCGACGAGACCGGCAAGGCCGTGTTCGACGGATATGTCAAGGGCCTGGCGCACGGACTGGTGAGCATCATCAACATCCTCGACCCGGAGGTCATCGTGCTGGGCGGCGGCGTCTCGATGGCGGGCGACTTCCTGCTCGACGCTGTGCGCGAGGCGATGAAGCCCCTCATCTTCTACAAGACCATGCCCTATGCGCGCGTGGAGCTGGCCCGCCTGGGCGCGGACGCGGGCATCATCGGCGCGGCGCTGCTGGGCCGGTAAGACGCGCGGGAGGCGGCGCTTCGGGGACACCTGAGCCTTTTTGGGGGCTGAAAAAGCAAACAGACATCCCTGCGCATGACGGACATCATGCGCAGGGATGCCTTGTCTGTATGGGGGCTGCGCCTCAGTGCTGCCCGGGCGCGGCCTGTTCGGAGATATGCGTATAGCCCGGAATCTGCGGGTCGCGGCCGATCTGCGTGTTGTCCTGTGTGCGGCTTTGCAGCTCGGCGACGGGATGCGGCGCGAGCTCGAAGCGGTAATCCCGCCCGGCCTGGCGGATAGCGCGGTCGATGACGGCGTGGCTGGCGACGTGATCGGCCTTGTTGTGAATGGCGCCCTGATAGACGAAGAACGGGTCGCTCTCACTGAGCTCCTGCACGGGCACGGGACTGTCGTTCTTGTAGGTGAGCTGCACGGTCGTGAGCACGGAGCGGACGTAGTCGACGTTCGATTCGAGCCGGATGGGCGCCGGGAAGGTCGGATCGGGGATAAGCTGCTGCCAGTGCTTGTGCTCGAAGCGGTCGAGCAGCTGCGAGGCGCGGTGCAGCTGGGCCAGCTCCTGCTCCAGGTGGCGCGTCCAGACGCGGCGGATGTGCTCGTCTGTCTCCGTCTGCTCGCAGGACCAGTAGAGGTAGCATTCCGTGTACTCGTGCATCAGCAGCCCCTCGAGCCACGTCATGGGCACCGCCTGGAGCGCCTCGTACTGCGTGACGTGCTGCTCCTCGATCATGCCGATCTCCTGATAGAGCTTGCGGCCGACGTCGTTGTCGTAAAAGCCGGCGATGTTCATGTAGTAATTCATGGTCTGCTGCTCGGCCGCGGTGATGATCATGGCGGCGAGCTTGTCAAACACCGGCGCGGTCGCCTGCAGCGCCTGCGGGACGCCGTCCTTCGGGTAGCGGTGCTCGCTGATCGTCGGGCGGCCCGGGGTGATCTCGGTGTAGCGGCCGACGAGGCGCTCCGCGTGCTCGCGGGTGTCCGTCTCCATCAGGTTGGCGTAGCGGTAGAGGTGATCAAAGTCCTCGAGCAGCGCCAGATCGAGCGCCTGGCGGACCTGCGGCGCGCAGACGCGCTTCGACAGATGCGCCGTCAGGTCGACGGCGAGCTGCTCATAGCTGATCGTGTGCTCGAGCGTCGTCTCGCCGATGGGCTTGAGGCAGGCGAGGCGCTTTTGCTGCTGCTGCTCCGTGCGCCGCGTCATCGCCAGTTCGCGGCGAAGCTCGTGGTCCTGCACGTGGCGGGCCATCTGATGGGAAAACTTCGCGGCCTCGAACTCCGTGCCGTTCATCAGGATGATGCGGCATTTTGTGTAGGGATCGACCTCTCGCGGGTCATAGGGCGTCTCATAGAGCGAGCAGAAGCTGTCAAACGGTGCGCCCTCGGGCGTGATCTTCTCTTCAAAAGGGTTCATCGGGATGCCTCCTTTTCCTGGCAGTCCCGCACAGGATGTCCAGGCGGGGCGCAATCCATGCGCGGAGGGCAAAAAAACGGAAGAAATAGATCAAGGAAAGTCTATAAAGACAGAGCAATTGAATATATTCCTCCTTCTTGCATGAATCGGCGACGCCGAATACAATGGAAGCGTCAGAACTGATTCCGCAGGACTGAGAAACGGAGGAGGATACATGATGAAAATTCTGGGCAACCTCGCGGAGCTGAACGCCGGGATGGTCGTGATGTGGGTGATCGGCGCGGTTATGATCGATCTGGCGATCCGCAGGGAGATGGAGCCGACGCTGTTGCTGCCGATGGGCTTTGGCTGCATCCTGTGCAACCTGCCGAATTCCGGCGCGGTGGAGGTGCTGGAGACGCTGTTTCAGGCGGGTATCGCCAACGAGCTGTTTCCGCTGCTGCTGTTCATCGGCATCGGCGCAATGATCGACTTCGGCCCGCTGCTGGCCGATCCCAAGCTGCTGCTCTTCGGCGCGGCGGCGCAGTTCGGCATCTTTTTTACGCTGTCGATGGCGAGCCTGCTGGGCTTTGAGCTGCGCGACGCCGCATCCATCGCCATCATCGGCGCGGCGGACGGCCCGACTTCGATCTTTGTGGCCAACGTGCTCGGCAGCCGGTACACGGCGGCGATCATCGTCGCGGCCTATTCCTACATGGCGCTGGTGCCGATCGTGCAGCCCTTCTGCATCCGCCTCGTGACGACGAAGAAGGAGCGCATGATCCGCATGGAGTACACGTCCGGGGAAATCAGCCGCACGACGCGCATCCTGTTCCCGATCGTCGTGACGATGATCGCGGGGCTGGTGTCGCCGGATTCCGTCGCGCTCGTGGGCTTTCTGATGTTCGGCAACCTGCTGCGCGAATGCGGCGTGCTGCGCTCGCTCTCGGAGGCGGCGCAGAACATCCTGGCCAACCTGATCAGCCTGCTGCTCGGGCTGACGGTCGCCGTGCGGATGCAGGCGGAGAGCTTCCTCGTCCCGCAGACGCTGATGATCCTAGCGCTCGGCCTGATCGCCTTCATGTTTGACACGTTTGGCGGCGTGCTCTTCGGCAAGCTCATCAACCTCTTCGCCAAAAAGAAGATCAACCCGATGATCGGCGCGGCGGGCATCTCCGCCTTCCCGATGTCCTCCCGCGTCATCGCGAAGATGGCCAAGGAGGAGGATCCGTACAACTTCATCCTCATGCAGGCAGCGGGCGCGAATGTCGCCGGGCAGGTGGCCTCGGTCATCGCCGGCGGGCTGATCCTCGCGCTGGTCGGCCCGATGCTCTGACCAGGCGCAGCGCATGAAACCAAAAGGAGGAAAGACAGATGCAACTTCAGGTGAAAGCGTTTCTCACGTCGCTCGGGCTGATGGTCGAGGGCATGCTCGGCATCTTCGCCGTGATGCTGCTCATCATGGGCGTGATCCTGCTGCTGAACCGCCTGACGGCGGACAAGGAAAATCCTTAACGCAGCCTTGACGGCCTGTTTTCCGGCGTTTTTGCGACTGTTCCGGAATTGCTGGAGGAAAGCGCCGCGTTTCCTGCGCTGCGTGAAGAAAGGCATTGCCATCCAGGGAAGCAATCTGGTATACTGAGTCTATTGATAGGCGTCGCCCCATGCGGCGGCCCGCAGACCGTTGGCAAAAAGCGTTTTCTCTCCCCGAAGGGGAGAGAGAACATTCAATTCATCCATGAAGGAAAGAATCATTGGATAAAAAGGATCTGCCTGTGTCGACAGGCGGAGGGCCGCCGCCCCATGCGGCGGCCTGGACAGGGCAACGCCGGAGCGGAGGGAAAAGCCTGTGGACGGAGTTCGGGAGGATGGATTGAGCCGGACAGTTGCCGGGGCGGAGCAGACCATGCCCACCTGGTTTCTCTGCGGCGATTCGACGATGTGCGATTACGGGCCGGAGCTGGAGCCCAGAACCGGCTGGGGCCAGGCGCTGCCCGCACTGGTCCGCCACGTCCGCGTGCGCAACTGCGCTGCCTCCGGCCGCTCGAGCAAGTCCTTCATCGACGAGGGGCGGCTGGACGCGATCCGGCCCTGCCTGCGCCCGGCGACCTGCTGCTGATCCAGTTCGGCCACAACGACGAAAAGCCGGATGCGGAGCGCGCGACGACGCCGGAGGACACCTATCCGGCGTATCTGAGCCAGTATATCGATGCGGCGCTGGAGGCCGGGGCGGAGCCCGTGCTGCTCACGCCCATCGCGCGCCGCCGGTTTGACGGGCAGGGCAGGCTCGTCTCTACCCACGGCGCCTATCCGGACGCGATGCGCGCGCTGGCGGCGCGCCGGGGCGTGCGGCTGCTGGACATGGAGCGCTCGACGGAGGCGCTGCTGCGCGAGCTGGGGGAGGAGGGCTCCAAGGCGCTGTTCAACTGGCAGGCGCCCGGCCATCCCAACTACCCGGAGGGCGTTCAGGACGACACCCATCTGTGCCTGATGGGGGCGACGCAGCTGGCGCGCCTCGCGCTCACGCTGATGGAAGAGAGCGGGGCGGAGCGCGGATGAGCAGAAGGAAACCGGAGAACGGGCAGGAGACGTCGTATTTTCACAGCAGGATGTTCATCCGGCTGTTTTTGTCGTATGCGCTGATCATCGCGGCCTTTCTCGCGCTGTATGTCGGGCTGTATCTGAGCTTCTGCTCGGCCAACTGGCGCAGCGGCGTGCAGCGGGAGATGCAGCAGAAGGCCGATTCCTGGGCGACGATGATGGACAGGCAGCTGCTGGCGGCGCAGAGCGTCTGCGCGGCGGTCAACACCTCCGAAAACACGCGCAGCATCCTGAGCACGGTGTATGTCGAGGGGCACACCATCGACGCCATGCAGATGTACAGGATGCTCAACGAGCTCAAGCGCATCAAGGGCGCGAGCGCGAATGTGAACGTCTACAACCTCATGCTGACGTTTACGGGGGACAACCGGGTGTACATGGGCGGCTCCGTGCTCGCGGTGGAGGGCGAAAGCCAGCCGCTGGCGGAGAGCCCGTACATCGGGCTGACGACGGTCAGCCATCTGCTGGGCGTGCGCAACACGTCGGCGAGCGCAACGGCTACCGGGAGCGCATGATCACGATCACGCCCTATGCCAGGCAGGGCATGATCCAGTCGCTGCTCAGCGGCGACGTGGAGCACCAGCAGCTGGAGGTGATCACCGACGAGCAGTTTGTCGGCCTGCGCAAGGCGTATTTCATGGTCGCCGTGGTCAACGTCGCCGCGGGGGAGATGAGCGCGCAGCAGTTCAGGGATGCGCAGGAGCTGATCGCCCACGCCTGCCGGGAGCTCTCCACGGAGGAGAGCACCCTCGTCTGCTGCACGAAGAACGCGCAGAACCTGTTCGTGATCATCAACAGCGACGACGGCGAGGGCATGGAGGCCCTGTTCTACCGGATGTATCAGAGCTGCGTGGAGGCGCTGGACGATCCGCGCTTCGCGGTCACCCTCGGCGTGAGCCGGCTGGAGAGCGACATTCAGGCCCTGCGCGACGCCTGCACGGACGCTGAGCAGGCGCTGGGGCAGATGATGACCGGCGGACGCAGCAGCGTGTACTTCCACGAGGATGTGCAGGACAAGGCGCAGAGGCGCTATTACTTCCCCAGGGACGCGCACAAGCGCATCGTCCGCGGGCTCAAGGAGGGCAACCTGCCCGATCTGGAGGCGATGCTCGGGGAGATCTACCGCTGCAACGCGCAGGAGGCGGAGCTGCCGGTTTCCGAGCTGCGGCTGATGGTCGAGGAGCTGCACGTGACCATCCGTAACGCGCTGCGGGATGTCTTTGACCTGAGCACGACGCACATCCAGATCGAGCGCATCCGCGAGGCGGCGACGCTGGAGGAGATCTTCGCGTATTACCGCACGGTGCTGGCCACCGCGATCAGCCAGCGCGGCGAGCTGCCCGACGCGGGCGAGGAGCGCGCGCTGGAGGGGAAGCTCTGCGCCTACATCGAGGCAAACTTCTGCGACCCGGCGCTCTCGCTCAACGCCGTCGCGGAGCACTTCGGCGTCTCCACGAAGATGGTCGGGCTGATCTGCAAGGAGGTCTACGGCAAGACGTTCCTGCAATGCGTCCGCGACCTGCAGATTCAGCACGCGGTGCACCTGCTGCAGACGACGGAGAACACGCTGGAGGAGATCGCGCTTCAATGCGGCTTTACCAACCTGCTGACGTTCCGGCGCAACTTCAAGGCCGTGATGGGCATGAATCCCAGCGACTACAGGAAATAAGAACAGGCCGGAAAACACAGAAATTACAGAAGCAAATGGCCATCGGGCCGAAAATGATGCACGAGAGCGCGCGCTGATGCATCAAAAAAGGAGCCGGAAACGGGCGGGCACAAATTGATGCTTGCCTTATCCAGCTCCTTTTTTTTGTATACTTATGCCATCAAACGGGATCGTTTTTGAACAGATATGATGATAACACGAAGGACCGATCGGCAAAGAGTGACAAGAAGGGACGTGAAAATTTGAAGGGTGAAAAACACGCGCAATCCCTGGCCGCGCCGGGCGAGAAAAAGACGCTGCGGCAGCTGGTCATGCGGGACAGATACCTGCTGCTGATGTTTTTGCCGGTATTTGTCTACTACATCATCTTCTGCTATCTGCCGATGGCGGGCCTGACGATGGCGTTTCAGGATTTCAAGATGGGCAGCGGCTTCATCGGCGTGTTCACCGGTGAATGGGTCGGGCTGAAGTGGTTCAAGCAGTTCTTCGGCTCGGTGTTCGCCAAGCGCCTGATCCGCAACACCTTTTTGCTCAACTTCTATTCCCTGATCTTCGGCTTCCCGATTCCGATCATCTTCGCCATCTGCATCACGCAGATGCGCCAGAAGCGGCTGGCGAAGGCCGCGCAGGTCATCACCTACCTGCCGTACTTCATCTCCACGGTGGTCGTGGTCGGCATGATGACGAACTTCCTTTCGCCCTCCTCGGGCATCGTCAACCAGATCATCAAGGCGCTGGGCGGCAAGCCGATCAACTTCATGGGCAACCCGAGCTGGTTCAGGCGGCTGTACGTCATCTCCGGCTCCTGGCAGAGCTTCGGCTTCAACTCGATCATCTTCGTCGCGGCGATCATGGGCATCGACCCGGCGCTGTACGAGTCCATGCGGGTGGACGGCGCCAACCGCTGGCAGCAGATCATCCACCTGATCCTGCCGATGATCTCCGACACGATCATCCTGCTGCTGATCATGACGCTGGGCAACCTGCTCAATGTCGGCTTTGAAAAGGTCTATCTGATGTACAGCCCGGCGGTCTATGAGACGGCCGACGTCATCTCGACCTACGTCTACCGGCAGGGCATCGAGAACAAGAACTTCTCGTATGCGGCTGCTGTCGGCCTGTTCTATTCCGTGGTCGGCTTTGTGTTCGTGGTGGCGTCCAACACCCTCTCTCGCAGGGCGACGGGCTCCTCGCTGTGGTAAAGGAGGGAAAACGCATGAGAAAGCCGGATTCCTTCCGTTCCCAGAGCGCCAGCGACAAGCTGCTCGACATCGTCGTCTGGATCATCGCGGCGCTGGCCGTCATCGTGACGGCGTATCCGTTCCTGTATGTCGTGTCGGTCGCCTTCTCCGACGGCGCGGCGGTGGCCCGCGGCGAGGTCTACCTCTTTCCGGTCGGCTTCTCGCTGGACACCTTCAGGATGGTCATGAATTACGACCAGCTCTGGGTCGCCTACGGCAACAGCATCTTCTACACGATCGTCGGCACGGTCTGCAACGTGATCTTCACCTGTCTGGCGGCGTATCCGCTCTCGCGCAGGCACTTCTTCCTGCGCAGGAAGCTCAACTTCTTCGTCGCCTTCACAATGTATTTCTCCGGCGGCCTGATTCCGACCTACATGGTCGTCACGGGCCTGGGGCTGTACAACAACCGCCTGGCGATGATCCTGCCCGTGCTGCTGAGCACCTACAACATGATGATCTGCCGCTCAGCGATGGAGGCCGTGCCGGAGGATCTGTTCGAATGCGCGTCGCTGGAGGGCGCGAACGATTTCTATATGCTCACGCATATCGCGGTGCCTCTGATCAAGCCGACGCTTGCGGTGCTCACGCTCTACTACGCCGTGGCCCGCTACAACGACTTCTTCAACGCGATGCTTTACCTGGGCAAGAGCGAGCTGCAGCCCCTGCAGATGTTCCTGCGGCGCATCCTGATCCTCTCCTCCGCGGAGATCCTGCAGCAGGCGGGCACGGCGGGCGCGGCGGCCGCGGCGCAGAACACGCTCAAGATCCGCTATGTGTGCATTGTGCTGGCGGCGGTGCCGATCTTCTGCATCACGCCGTTCGTGCAGAAATACCTGGTTTCCGGCACGATGCTCGGTGCGGTCAAGGGATGACCGCAACAAAATGTTGGCTCTATGCGCCCGGATGGCGCTGAAAAAGCAAGACAGAAAGGAGAACCCCAACATGAAAACCCGTATCTTCGCCCTGGTTCTGGCCCTGATGCTGGCGCTGTGCTGCATGGCCTGCGCCGAAGGCACGCTCCCGCTGACCGAGGAGGAGGGCGCCAGCGTCAGCATGCTGGCCATGAACTCCTGGTATTCCACCGTCGATCTCTCCGACGCGCTGCTGCTCAATGAGCTTCAGAGCCGCGCGAACGTCAAGATCGAGTGGAACCTGATCGACCCGACCATCTACGCCGATACCGTCAGCCCAATGCTGGCCTCCGGTCAGGATCTGCCGGACATCATCTAGCTGCCGGATACCGACAACAACATGACCTACCTCTCTACCGGCATGTTCGTCAAGCTCGACGAGTATATGGACATCATGCCCAACTACGCGGCCTTCCTGGAGAAGAACCCGGATATCAAGGCCATGCTGACCGCGGTGGACGGCCACATCTACTATGTGCCGCAGACCGTCGTCACCTCCACCTATCAGCCGGTCATGATGTACAACATGCCCTGGATTGAAAAGCTGGGCATCGAGCCGCCGACGACGCTCGACGCGTTTGTGGACATGCTGCGCATGTTCCGTGATCAGGACATGAACGGCAACGGCGACCCGAACGACGAGATCCCGATGTCCGTCATGTCGGCGTATCTGCCCTATATGTTCGGCCCGGCGTTCGGCCTTGATCTGGTTTCCGGCTTCTATGCGGACGACGAGGGCGTCGTGCACTATGCCGCCTACGAGTCCGAGAACTACCGCAACTACCTGACCTTCCTGAACGGCCTGTACAACGAGGGGCTGCTGGAGGTCGAGTTCACCTCCCTCAACCGCGACCAGATCACCGAGCGCTGCGCGAACGATCTGACCGGCGTCACCTACGACTTCTCCTGGCAGATGTCCACCCTCTACTCCGCGCAGTATCCGGAGTATGACGGCACGAAGGGCATCATCGTCGGCGCCGCGCCGCTCTCCGGCGACTATCCGGGCGCTTACATCGGCCGCAACCCGGTCTCCGGCGTCTTCGGCGTCAACTCGAAGTCCGGCAAGATCGAGCTGGCCGTCAAGATGCTTGACTACGTCATGTCCGAAGAGGCGCAGGATCTCTACGTCTGGGGCATGGAGGGCCTGACCTACGAGGTGAAGGACGGCAACCGCGAGTATCTGCCGCGCTGCACCGAGGATACGATCTGGTATCAGGGCCTGGGCATCAACGCGCCGAACATGCCGTCCCAGCAGTCCGCCGAGGCGACCGCTGTCCTGCTGGCTCCGTGGCATGTGCAGGCCATCGCGGACATGGAAGCGCCGTACGCCCGCGCGCCGTTTCCGAACGTCTACTCCACCGAGGACGAGGTCTCCACGATCTCGATGTATCTGACCGACCTGACCACCTATGTGGACGAGCGCGCCGTCGCGTTCATCTGCGGCTATGCCTCCATCGAGGATGAGTTCGATTCCTACATCGAAACCCTCAAGGGCATGCAGGTGGAAGAGCTGATCAAGGTCAAGCAGGCGCAGTATGACCGCTATGCGGCTGCGCTCAAGTAAAAGCCTGAGCAATTCAGGGCTGCCGCTCCTTTGGGGCGGCAGCCCTCTTGACGTGGAAAGGGGTTCCCGGCATGACGAGAGAACAGGCGATTCTGAATTTCCTTGACGAGATGGAGGAAAAGGGCCTTCATGGCGTTCTGCTGACGCTGCGCGGACAGACGCTGGCGGAGGGCTACTATGCGCCCTTTGCCGCGGAGCGGATGCACAGGCTGTACTCGGTGAGCAAATCCGTCGTCTCGCTGGCGGTGGGCATGCTCGCGGACGAGGGGCGCCTGTCGCTGGACGACTCCATCGTCCGCTATTTTCCGGAATGGGTGGACGAAAATACGTCGCCGCTGCTGCGGGAGGTCACGCTCCGTCACATGCTGACGATGTCCACCTGCTATGACCGGGCGATGTATGCGCCGCTGCGGGACGAGGAATGGACGAAGCCGTTCTTTTATGGCAGACCCACGCATCCGGCGGGGACGCTGTTCCACTACGACACGTCGGCCTCGCAGGCGATGTGCGCGCTGGTGGAGCGGCTGACGGGGGAGGACATCCTCTCCTTCATGCAGCGCAGGCTCTTTGACAAAATCGGCATGGACGGGCCGAAGCGCTGGCTCCGCGACCGCGCGGGGACGAGCCAGGGCGGCACGGGTCTGCTGATGACGCTGCGGGATCTCTCCCGGCTGGCAAATTTCTGCATGTCGGACGGGCAGGGCATCGTCAGTGAGGCCTACCTGCATGCGGCGACGAGCCGGCAGATTCCCAGCGACGAGCGCGGCGCGCCGGAGGAGCGCTACGGCTACGGCTACCAGTTCTGGCGGATGTGCGAGGGCTTTTCCATGTATGGCCTGGGTGGGCAGATGGCGCTTTGCCTGCCGGGAGAGCAGCTCGCGCTGTGCACGACGGGGGACATGATGCTCTCCCCGGTGGGCGTGCAGCCGATCTATGACGCGTTTTTCCGCCATCTGGCCGGCATCGGGGCGCTCCCGTCGGACAGGGCGGACGATGAACGGCTTCAAGAAAGGCTCCGTGCGCTGAGGCTTGCGCCCCTGCCGGGCGGTTCCGGCATGCACAGGCGTGTGCATATAAAAATGAAGGAAAGCCGGCTGCCGATGTCCGCGCTGACCCTGTATCCGGACAGGCTCGTCTTTTGCATCGACGGGCAGAACTGGACGCTGCCCTGCGGGACGGGGGAATGGCGGGAGGGCGTCTTTCCCGGCACGGCGCAGCCCTGCATCTGCAGCGGCGGCTGGGAGAGCGGAAACCGCTACAACATGCATGGCGAGCTGTGGGGCGACTTCGTCTGCCCGATGGAGCTGCATCTGACGATCAACGGTTCCCGCGCGGCGCTTCGCGTGTGCGGCGCGCTGGGGGAATGCGTGCCCGGCTGGGAAGGGCTGGCCTGGGGCGAGGTGACGACAGAGGACTGAATTCGGAAAAGAAGACCTTGCTTCATGGGGCTGTCAGGCTGAGAAGGCGGAGCTTCCGGGAGAAAACCAGGCGCTGCAGCCAGGCGCTTCCGGAATGCCGGGAGATCAGCCTGGCCGCTCTTTTTTTATAAAAAAAGGGTGTATATGTGCATAAAGCATGTCTTTCGGAGCCGTATGGACTGACCCAAAGGAAAAAGCGGGTTGACGCCCTGGAAAAGTACTGTTTTGATCATTGAATTGGATGGAGGGAGGGTTGAAAAGATGGAGAAAGTGTTGTATAATGGATGTGAAAGACAAAACGTGCGTTCTTAAATGTTCTTCACAAAAATCGGGAATAACGGTGAGTTTTGTCTGCATAATGTGAATAAACAGGGATAACTGCGGACTTGCTGGTCTCTCCGGCGCTGCAGCTCCTGACAGATGGGCGGTGCGCAGAATGCCGCCCTGACCTATACAGAAGGGACATTCATGAATCCGATCAAGCAAACGACGGAGGGGCTGAACCGGCACAAGCTCAAGCTCATGCTCTGCGATCTGCTTGTGCTGCTGGCCGTCGATCTGGTGATGCTGGCCATCTATCCCAGCGAGGATGAGCATCTGGCGTGGGGAGCCGTGATCGCGCAGACGCTGCTGGGCGCGGCATCGATCTACGGCTGGCGGACAGTCGGCGGCGTGTACAGGCAGATCTGGCGCTACGGCGGAACGCTCGCCTATATGCAGATGATCCTCCTGGACATCTTCGCCGGGATGACCTATTACGCGGTGCAGACGCTGCTGCTGCCCTCCGATTTCAAAATTTCATTCGTCCGCGCGATGTGCATTGCCGCGCTGAACCTGCTGGGCTGCATGACGACGCGCTTTGTTTACCAGTACCTTTATGAGTACGACGGGAACAGGGCGGTTTCCCTGCTCAGAAAGCTGACCTCCGGCGTCACGGGCATCACGGACAGCCCGAACCGGCAGCGCAGTGGGCTGCCCGGTATCACGCCGAAGATCAACATCGCAGTGGTCGGCGCGGGGCGCGTGGGCGTCATGCTCGCGGAGGAGCTGACCAACAACCCGCGCTCTGCCTATCAGCCCTGCTGCTTTATCGATATTGACAGGGAGAAGATCGGCCGGAGCATCAACGGCATTTGCGTGCTCTCCGAGGCGGAGGCGACGCAGGAGAGGCTGATGCGCTTTCCCGTACAGGAGATCGTTTTTGCGCTGCCCCAGATGAAGGCGGAGCGCAAGAAGGCGCTCTATGACCACTACATGCAGATGGGCTGCAAGATCAAGGTCTACGATTATCCGCTGACACAGACCGTCGAAAACGGCAAGAGAAGCCTGCGCGAGTTTGACATCGAGGAGCTGCTCTTCCGCCAGCCGATGGAGTTTACGGACGAGCGGACGATGGCCTATTACCGCGGAAAGACGGTGCTGATCTCCGGCGGCGGCGGCTCCATCGGCAGCGAGCTCTGCCGGCAGATCGCCAAAATGCATCCCAGAAGGCTCGTGATTCTGGACGTCTACGAGAACGGCGCATACGACATCCAGCAGGAGCTGAAGATCGCCTATGGCGTGACGCTGAGCGTCGAGGTGGAGATCGCCTCCGTTTGCGACAGGGAGGCGCTTGAGCAGGTGTTTGACCGCTATCGGCCGCAGATCGTGCTGCACGCGGCGGCGCACAAGCATGTGCCGCTGATGGAGCACAACTGCTGCGAGGCGGTGAAGAACAACGTGTTCGGCACGCTGAACATGGTGAGCGTCTCCGAGGCCTTTGGCGTGGAGAAGTTCACGATGATCTCCACCGACAAGGCTGTCAATCCCACCAATGTCATGGGCGCGACCAAGCGGATGTGCGAGATGATCGTGCAGAGCCGCGCGGACGGGAAGACCATCTTCAGCGCGACGCGCTTTGGCAACGTGCTGGGCAGCAACGGCTCCGTGATCCCGCTGTTCAAGCGGCAGATCATGAACGGCGGCCCGGTCACCCTGACGGACCGGCGGATCATCCGCTATTTCATGACGATCCCCGAGGCGAGCCAGCTGGTGCTTCAGTCCGGCGCGATGGCTCGAAGCGGCGAGCTCTATGTGCTGGACATGGGCAAGCCGGTCAGAATCCTCGAGCTGGCGGAGAACATGATCCGCCTCTCCGGCTACGAGCCCTACAAGGACATCAACATCATCGAGACCGGACTGCGCCCGGGAGAAAAGCTCTACGAGGAGCTGCTCATCCGGACGGAGGAGCTGGACAAGACGGAGAACAGCCTGATCTTTGTGGAGCGGGACAAGCCGCTCAGCCGCGCGCAGATCGATGGAAAGCTGCAGATTCTGCGGGAGGCGATTGCTACGCAGGATGATGACGCTGTGAGGGACGCCCTCAAGCGTGTGGTGCCGGATTACCACGACCCGGAGGAGGTCAACCGCTCGGCGGTCGAGGCGCAGGAGATGCGCATGGCCGGCGGGAGCGAGGCCTGCGCCGGCTGAAGCGCACGGAGTGCGCAGGAGGACTGCATGGGGAAGAAAAGAATATATCAGCGGGTTTTCAAACGATGGCTGGATCTGATTCTCTCCCTGATTGGGACCATCGTGCTGCTTCCCGTAATGGGCGTGCTGGCAATCTGGATCAAGCTCGATTCCCCCGGTCCTGTGCTGTTCACCCAGAAGCGCGTGGGCAAGGGAAAGACCCATTTCAACATCTACAAATTCCGGACGATGCGCGTGGACGCACCGCACGACGTTCCCACACACCTGCTTGACTCGCCGGATGCCTTTATCACCAGAAGCGGACGCTTCCTGCGCAGGACGAGCCTGGATGAGCTGCCGCAGGTTTTCAACATCCTGAAGGGCGAGATGAGCATTGTCGGCCCGAGGCCGGCCCTGTGGAATCAGGACGACCTGATTGCGGAGCGGGACAAATACGGCGCCAACGACATCGTGCCGGGACTCACGGGCTGGGCGCAGGTCAACGGGCGCGATGAGCTGGAGATCGAGGAAAAAGCCATGCGCGACGGCGAATACGCCTGTCATGTGACGCTGAAGATGGACGTGACCTGCTTTCTGATGACGATCGGCAACGTGCTGCGGCACAGGGGCGTCGTCGAGGGCGGAACCGGTGCGCTGGCCCCGCACGTGGAGGCGCGACAGCAGGAGATCGACAACGACAAGGAAAAAAAGGTCAGGGAGGCCTGAGGTCCCCGGAGGGCAGATAATGCATGATCTGAAGGATATTGCGGGGATGGAGAAAAAGGACAGACCGAAGCGCGTTCTGCTGGTGGCCAACGTCGTCAGGGAGCACGTGCTCAAGTTTCATGTCCCCTGCATCCGACGGATGCGCGAGCAGGGCTGGACGGTGGATGTAGCGGCCTCCGGCGATGAGGAGGTTCCCTACTGCAGCCATCAGATTCATGGCCTGTGGAAGCGTTCGCCGTTTACGCTGGATACGCTGCGCGGAATCCGCCAGCTTCGCCGCGTCATCGACGAGGGCGATTACGATATCATCTATTGTCATACGCCTGTAGGCGCCCTTGTGGCCCGGCTGGCGGCGAAAAACGCGCGCCGGCAGGGGACGAAGGTCGTCTATTTTGCGCATGGCTTTCATTTTTTTACCGGCGCGCCGCTGATCAACTGGCTGCTGTTCTATCCGATTGAAAGGCTGCTGGCCCGCGAGACGGATCTGCTCATCACGCTCAACGATGAGGATGATGCGCGCGCCCGGCGCGTCTTTCCCAAAGCGCTTTCGGTTGTTCAGGTGCCGGGTGCGGGCGTCGATTTTTCGCGTCTGGATGTCGATGACAGGGCGCAGACGAGGCACGCTAAGCGCGAACAATGGCAGGTTTCGCAGGATGCGCTGGTGCTGATGTATGTCGCGGAGCTGATCCGCAACAAGAACCAGGAGATGCTCCTTGAGATGCTCCTCGGGGTGCGCAGGGAGCGTCCGGACGCGGTGCTCGTCCTCGTCGGCCCGGATCACGCGAACGGGCACTATCAGCGTCTGGCCCGGCGCATGGGGCTGGAGGACGCCGTGCGCTTCACGGGCTGGAGCAGCGACATCGGCGGCTGCCTCTGCGCGGCGGATATTTATGTGGCCTCTAGCAAAAGGGAAGGACTTGCGCTCAACATTGTCGAAGCTATGTACTGCGGGCTGCCGGTCGTTGCGACGGATAACCGGGGTCATGTGCCGATCATCCGGGACGGGGAGAACGGATTCCTCGTTCACGTCGGAGAGAGCGGCAAAATGGCGCAGCGCGTGCTGGAGATCGCGCGGGAACCGCAGCTGAGGGAGAGATTCTCTCGCGCGGATGTCAGCCGCTACAGCGCGGATGCGGTCTCCCGGCAGATCGTGGAGATTCTCACAAACGTGTAAAGGACGGACATTTCTATGGTGTATTTGCTGCCGCTTGTCTGGGTGATGTTTGCAGGAGTGCTGGCGCATTCCGGCGGCATGGTGCACAGCGAGCGGGTGATGGGCCGGGAGGAGAAGCGCGCCACCTGGGTCTATGCCCTGATCGTGATGCTGCCGCTCATCCTCCTGACGGGCATGCGCTCGAGCTACTTTGGCGATACCTATGCGTACGTCAGGGGCTATCTGACGCTGCCCGATCTGTTCAATGAAAAAATCGCGTACATCCAGAGCCTGACGAAGGACGCGGGCTTCTATACCTTTGAGGTGCTGGTCAGCATGATTGCGCCCGGACGGGCGCGCGTATTCCTGATGCTGATCGCCATCATTCAGGGCTGCTGCATCATGAAGACCTATCGGAGGTATTCCGAGGATTACTGGTTTTCCATCTTCATCTTTGTGGCGACGACGGACATCTACTCCTGGATGTACAACGGCATCCGTCAGTTCACGGCCGTGGCGCTGATCTTCGGGGCGTCCGGATGGA
>SFHU01000054.1 GCA_004555535.1 Clostridiales bacterium | reverse complement strand
TGGCTCGCCTTGGCTGCCTTGCGGTATGCCTTTTTGATCTCCTCGTCCGAGGCGCCCTTGGAAATACCCAGCACCTCATAGTAATCTCTCTTGTCTGCCACAGCAGTCACCGCCTATCCTGGCCGACATGAAGCCGGCCGTCTGAACCGCGTGAGGCCGCCGCCACAAAGTGACGGCGGCTCCGCGCTTGCCTATGGGTCTTTTTTCTCAGTGCACGTCGTAGTCCGCGTCGGAAGCGCCATCGGAGGTCGCATCCTGCGCGTTGCCAGCCTGATAGCCGCCCGCCTGCGCGTTCGGATCCTGCGCCTGCTGCTGCTGATAGATCTTGCCGAAGACCGCGTACACCTTCTGCGTGAAGGCCTCCATGGCCGTCTTGATCTGCGCGGCATCGTTGGTCTCGCGAACCTTCTTGAACTCCGCCAGCTCGTTTTCCACGGTCGCCTTGTCCTCGGCGCTGAGCTTGTCGCCCAGCTCCTTGAGCTGCTTGTCGACCTCGAAGATCATGCTGTCCGCATGGTTGAGGGTCTCGACCTCTTCCTTGCGCTTCTTGTCCTCGGCGGCGTACTGCTCCGCCTCCTTGACGCGCTGCTTGATCTCGTCCTCGGAGAGGTTGGTGCTCGAGGTGATGGTGACCTTCTGCTCGTTGCCGGTGCCCAGATCCTTCGCGGAGACGTTGACGATGCCGTTGCGGTCGATGTTGAAGGTGACCTCAATCTGCGGCACGCCGCGCGGCGCCGGCGCAATGCCGGTCAGCTGGAAGCGGCCCAGCGTCTTGTTGCCCGCGGCCATCTCGCGCTCGCCCTGCAGGACGTGCACCTCAACGGAGGTCTGGCCGTCCGCGGCGGTGGAGAAGATCTGGCTCTTGGTGGTCGGGATGGTGGTGTTGCGGTCGATCAGGCGGGTGAAGACGCCGCCCATCGTCTCAATGCCCAGGGACAGCGGCGTGACGTCCAGCAGCAGGACATCCTTGACCTCGCCGCCCAGAACGCCGCCCTGAATGGCCGCGCCGACCGCGACGCACTCGTCCGGGTTGATGTTGCGGTAGGGCTCCTTGCCGGTCATCTTGCGCACGGCCTCCTGCACGGCCGGGATACGGGTGGAGCCGCCGACCAGGATCACGCGGTCGACCTCGCTGGCGGTCATGCCGGCGTCGCGCAGCGCGTTCTGCATCGGCGCGATGGTCGCGTCGACCAGGTCGCGGGTCAGCTCGTCGAACTTCGCGCGGGTCAGCGTGATATCCAGGTGCTTCGGGCCGGTCGCGTCCGCCGTGATGAACGGCAGGTTGATGTTGGTGCTCATGACGCCGGAGAGCTCGATCTTCGCCTTCTCGGCGGCCTCCTTGAGGCGCTGGAGCGCCATGCGGTCGGCCTTCAGGTCGATGTTGTTCTCCTTCTTGAACTCGGAGGCGAGGTAATCGATGATGCGCTGGTCGAAGTCGTCGCCGCCCAGGTGGGTGTTGCCGTTGGTGGCCAGCACCTCGAAGACGCCGTCGCCGATCTCCAGGAGCGAGACGTCGAACGTGCCGCCGCCCAGATCGTAGACCAGGATCTTGTGGGAATCCTCCTTGTCAAGGCCGTAGGCCAGGGAAGCGGCCGTCGGCTCGTTGATGATACGCAGCACCTCCAGGCCCGCAATGCGGCCGGCGTCCTTGGTTGCCTGGCGCTGGCTGTCGGAGAAGTAGGCCGGAACGGTGATGACCGCCTGCGTGACGGTCTCGCCCAGGTAGGCCTCTGCGTCCGACTTGAGCTTCATCAGGATCATCGCGCTGATGTCCTGCGGCGTGTAGTCCTTGCCATCAATGGCGATGCGGCGGTCGGTGCCCATGTCGCGCTTGATCGAGATGATCGTGCGATCCGGGTTGGTGACGGCCTGACGCTTAGCAACCTGGCCGACCAGGCGCTCGCCGTTCTTGGTGAAGGCGACGACGGACGGCGTGGTGCGCGCGCCCTCCGCGTTGGGGATGACAACCGGCTCGCCGCCCTCCATGACGGCGACGCAGCTGTTGGTCGTACCAAGGTCAATACCGATAATCTTGCTCATATATGTTTCCTCCTGTCAACTGTCTGGTGATGAGAAGTCTTGTTTGTGTCTGATTGATTTATGGAATCGGGCCCGCCGTCAGGCTCAGCCCGCAACCACCTTGACCATCGCGTGGCGGATCACGCGGCTGCCGAGCCTGTAGCCCTTCTGCAGCACCATGCACACCGTGCCCGGCTCGCCCTCCTCGGCAGTGCCCTGCATCACGGCGTTGTGCAGCTCCGCGTCAAAGGGCTGGCCCAGCGGGTCGATCTCCTCGACGCCCATCTTCGCCAGCGCGTCGCGCGTCTGGCGCAGCACCATGTCCACGCCGTCCCGCAGCGCGGATTCCTCCTCCCCGGCGGCGCTGAGCGCGCGCTCGAGGTTATCCACGACGGGGAGCAGCTTCTCGATGGCGTCCCGCCGTCCGTCGTCGTAGGCCTCCTGGCGGACGCCCTCGGTGCGGCGGCGGTAGTTGGCGAATTCGGCCTGCTTGCGCTGCGCGAGATCGAGATACTCGTCGCACTGCGCCCTGGCCTTCTCAAGCTCCGCCGTCAGGGATTCGACGGTCGGCGCAGCCTCCTGCGCATTCTTCGCCGCGTTTTCCTGTTCCGGAGCCTGAGCCGCCTGCGGCTCGGCCTCCTGGCGGAGGGTCTCCTTGTCTTCGCTGTTCATGCTCATAGCCCTTTCTTTGATATCGCCGGCCGTCTTGCGGATCCGCTCGCGGATCGTCCGATCGGCGGCGCGCTGTGTTTTCTTCTTCTTCATGTCCGTATCATCGCCCTCCGGGGCCGGCTCAGGGCCGCTCCTCCGGCTTGGCGCCGCGTTCCTCAAGCAGCTCGGTCAGCGAGTGGCCGACCTGCCCCAGCACGGCAAGCACCTTGCCGTACTGCATCCTCGTCGGCCCGATCAGGCCGATCGTGTTGACGCGTCCGTCGCTGAGCCGGTAGCTGGCCGTGACGATGGAGCAGTCCTTCATCTCCTCCATGCCCGTCTCCGGGCCGATGCGCACGGAAATCTCCATTTCCCCGTGTGAAGAGAGGAGCGAAACCATCTTTTCCCGCGTCTCCAGCACGCTCAGCAGCGAGCGCGCCTTGTCGACATCCGAATACTCCGGGAAGTTGAGCAGGTTCGAGCGTCCGCCGATGACGAGCGCCGAAACGTCGCTGGATGCCTCCTCGGGCTGTTGCTCGGCCATGGCCTGCACGACCGCGCCGACGCCGCCCGGCTCGCTGCCCACCATCCGCAGCAGCCTTTCCGGCAGCTCGCTGAGGCGGCAGCCCTCCAGCTGGCTGCTCAGGATCCGGGAGACCGTGTACAGTTCGTCGGGCTCGATGCCCGAGCCCAGCTCGAGCACGCTCTGGCGAACGCTGCCGCTGCGGGTCACCAGGATCAGCAGCACGCGGCGGTCGGCCACGGGCACCATCTGCAGATGGCTGAGCTCCTGCTCGTTGCGCGGGCTGCGGGTCATCACAGCGGTGGTGTAGTTCGTCATGCTGGAGAGCGCCTTCGCAATCCGCATGGACAGCTCCTCCACCTGATGCACCCGGCGGTCAAAGCACCGGTTGATGAAGGCCTTCTCCTCCGCCGACAGCGACTCGGGCGTCAGCATCTGATCCACATACAGGCGGTACGCCTTATAGGAAGGGACGCGGCCTGCCGAGGTATGCGGCGAATCGAGATATCCCAGCTCCTCCAGGTCGCTCATCTCATTGCGGATGGTAGCCGAGGAGAGCTTCTGCTCATACTTGCGGGAAATCGTCCTTGAACCGACGGGCAGAGCGGTCAGGATGTAATCATCAATGATCGCCTGCAGAATGCGGTACTTGCGATCAATGCGATCCATCGCGCTTTCCTCCTTTCGGCGTTGTTAGCACTCGATCGGTTTGAGTGCTAATCAGCGTGATTAAGATACCACGAAGGCGCGGTTTTGTCAACAGGCTTTTCACATCTTTTTGCGCAAAACTGACGTTTCCTGCCTTTTGCAAAGGACCCTCAGACGGCCCCTCCGACATTTCAGCGTCCGCACGCAGGTTTGGGGCGCTCAGCTGCGGTTTTCGTTCTCCTCGAGCATGGCGACGAGCACGCCGTTCATCACCTGCATGCCCCGCGGCGTCAGGCGGATGCGCTCCCCGGCGCGCTCCATCAGGCCGCCCCGGGTCATGCGTGCAAGGGTTTTGGGCCAGAAGCCCTCCGGCAGCGCGCCGAAGTCGCGGGCAAAGCGCGCCGCATCGACGCCCCGCGTCATCCGCAGGCCCATCATCATGCGCTCAAAGGGCCGCTCCTGCGCGTCGCTCTCGCGCGTGCGCCAGGCGTCTCCCTGCGCGACGGCATGAAAATAGCCTGCCCAATCGGATGGATTGTAAAACCGCCTTCCGTCCATGTCGCTGTGCGCGGCGAGCCCCAGCCCGAGATACGGCAGGCATTCCCAGTAGACGATATTGTGCCGGCAGGCAAAGCCCTCTTTCGCGTAATTGGAGACCTCGTAGCGCGCGTAGCCCGCCGCCCGCGTCAGCCTCTCCGTCGTCTCGTCCATTTGGCAAAGCGCGTCCTCATCGGGCAGCGGCGCGCTTCTCCCCTCCTGCACGGCGCTAAAGAGCGGCGTGCCCTCCTCGAGGATCAGGCTGTAGCAGCTCAGGTGCTCCGGCGCCAGCGCGATGGCCCGCTCGAGCGTTTCCCGCCACTGTTGGGGCGTCTGCCCCGGCAGTCCGAGCATCAGGTCGATGCTGAGGTTGTCAAACCCCTCCGCGCGCGCCAGCGCGACGGCCTCCTCCGCCTCCCGGGCCGTGTGAATGCGCCCGACGGCGGCCAGCAGCCCGTCGTCGAGGCTCTGCACGCCCAGCGACAGCCGGTTGACCCCCGCGCGGCGGAAGGCGGAGAGGCTCTCCCGCGTCAGCGTACCGGGGTTTCCCTCCATGGTGATCTCCGCGTCCGGCGCCAGATCAAAGCTCTCGCGCAAATCCCGCATCAGCCGCGCCACCTGCTCCCCCTCAAGCAGCGTCGGCGTGCCGCCGCCGAGGAAGACGGTGTTCACCCGTCTGCGCCCAAAGAAGGCCGCCTGCGCGCGCATCTCGCGGCAGACGGCCTCCACATACGCTTCCCGCTGCGTCAGCCGCCCCGGAAAGGAGGCGAAGTCGCAGTAGGCGCATTTCCTGACGCAGAACGGGACGTGAATATAGATGGAGATCGCTTCCATCCCTCAAACTCCCTTCTTCGCTTCGCGCATGTCCATGCAGCCGGTCAATCGTCCATCTTGAGCACGGCCATGAACGCCTCGCTGGGCACCTCGACGCTGCCTAGCTGGCGCATCTTCTTCTTGCCCTCCTTCTGCTTTTCCAGCAGCTTGCGCTTGCGCGAGATATCGCCGCCGTAGCACTTGGCCAGCACGTCCTTGCGCATGGCCTTGACCGTCTCGCGCGCGATGACCTTGCCGCCGATCGCCGCCTGAATCGGGATCTCGAAGAGCTGGCGCGGGATGACGTCCTTGAGCTTTTCGGCGATCGAGCGTCCGCGCGCATAAGCGCGGTCGCGGTGGACGATCATCGAGAGCGCGTCGCACATCTCGCCGTTGAGCAGCATATCCAGCTTCACCAGGTCGCTCTGCCGGTATCCGCACAGCTCGTAATCGTAGCTCGCGTAGCCGCGGCTGCGGCTCTTGATCTGGTCGAAGAAGTCGAAGATGATCTCGTTGAGCGGCATCTCGTAGTGCAGGCAGACGCGCTGCCCCTCGTAGACCATATCCTTGAAGACGCCGCGCTTGTTCTGGCAGACCTCCATCAGCGCGCCGACATACTCCTGCGGCGTGTGGATGCTCGTCTTGACGAACGGCTCCTCCATGTAGTCGATCACGCCGGCGGGCGGCAGGTTCGACGGGTTGTCCACGTCCACGACGGTGCCGTCCGTCTTGTGCACCTTGTAGATGACGCTCGGCGCGGTCGTGATGAGGTCGAGGTCGAACTCGCGCTCCAGCCTCTCCTGGATGATCTCCATGTGCAGAAGGCCCAGGAAGCCGCAGCGGAAGCCGAAGCCCAGCGCCTGGCTCGTCTCGGGGTCGTAAGTCAGCGAGGCGTCGTTGAGCTGCAGCTTTTCCAGCGCGTCCTTGAGCGCCTCGTAATCCGCGCCGTCCGCCGGATAGATGCCGCAGAAGACCATCGGGTTTACCTGCCGGTAGCCAGGCAGCATCTCCTGCGCGGGATTGGCGTCGTCGGTGATCGTGTCGCCGACGCGCGTGTCGTGCAGATCCTTGATCGACGCGGCGACATAGCCGACGTCGCCCGCGCGCAGCTCCTCAACGGGCACATAGCCCGGGCTGCGCACGCCGACCTCCACGACGTCAAAGCAGGCGCCGGTGTTCATCATGCGGATGCGCATGCCGGCGCGCACGCTGCCGGAGACGATGCGCACATAGCAGATCGCGCCGCGGTAATTGTCGTAATAGGAGTCGAAGATCAGCGCCTGAAGCGGGGCCTGCGCGTCGCCCTGCGGCGGCGGCATCATCGTCACGACGCTCTCGAGCACGTCGTCGATGCCCAGGCCCACCTTCGCGCTGATGAGCGGCGCCTGCGAGGCATCCAGACCGATGACCTCCTCGATCTCCTGGCGCACCTCGTCCGGGCGCGCGCTCGGCAGGTCGATCTTGTTGATCACGGGGATGATCTCCAGGTTGTGCTCCAGCGCCATATAGACGTTGGCCAGCGTCTGCGCCTCGACGCCCTGCGTCGCGTCGACGACCAGCAGCGCGCCCTCGCAGGCGGCCAGCGCGCGGGAAACCTCGTAGGTGAAGTCGACATGGCCGGGGGTGTCGATGAGGTTGAGCGCGTAGGTCTGCCCGTCCCTGGCCGTGTAGATCATGTGGACGGCCTTGCTCTTGATCGTGATGCCGCGCTCGCGCTCCAGCTCCATCGAGTCAAGAATCTGATCGACCATCTCCCGCTTTTCATACACGCCCGTCTTCTCCAGCAGCCTGTCCGCCAGCGTGGACTTGCCGTGGTCGATGTGCGCGATGATGCAGAAGTTGCGGATGGTGTCCATGCGTTTTTCCATCGGTCGGTTTCCTCCGTTTTTTCCGTTCAAGCCTTTGGTTTCCCGTTGTCAGAATACGCCCGTCCAGGCGTAAAGCAGCGCAAGCGCCAGCCCCGTCATGCGGAAGAGCTCCCTCCAGAGCCCCCCGTAGCGCAGCCGGATGGCGCCCAGCTGCATCATCGTATCAAGCTCCAGCGCCAGCAGGAGCAGCACAGCGCCCAGCGCCGCGCCGAGCGAGGCCGCCAGCCGCAGCAGCGGAGCCGCCAGCTGCGAGGCCGCCAGCGCCACAGCCGCAGCCGCGCACAGCGCCCAGAGAGCCCCCATCACGCCCGAAAGCGCCCGCAGCAGCAGCGGCTGCCTGCGGTTGAACGCCGTCAGCGCGAGAAAGAGCAGCGCGTGGATGCCCAGCATCCCCAGCATCGTGCTCTGCAGCACGACGTTGGTCGTCACCTGCTGGCGGGCATAGCCGCCGTAAAACGCCAGCAGCAGCGCGCCGCAGCCCGCCGTCTTGAGCACAAGCGCCAGCAGAAACCGCTGACGCACGCCGCGGCAGACGGGCGGATAGCCCGTTTCAAGTCCCTCCGTCAGAAAGAAAAAGCCCATCGCCGCCGCGCAGGCCGCCATGAAGCGCCCGCCCACGGCCGCCACGCCCAGCACGGAGAGCGCCAGCAGGAAGAGCGCCACCGGCAGGCGCGCGCGTTCAAGGCGCAGGCTCAGCCGGATCAGGCGCCTTTGCAGTGCCGCACGCAGTTCCTCAAGCCCGGGGCCCTGCGCCTCGGTCTCCACGGTCTCCTTGAGAAAGCTGTCGATCATATCCTCCGAGCGGATGCTGCCAAACGCGCCGGCAACCACGTGTCCCAGAGAGGAGGCATAGAGCAGAATCCGCCAGCCGATGCCCGTGCCGGACAGGCGCACCAGGCACGGCTTCACGCGCGCCGGCACGCTCACGCAGAGCCTGTCGACCACTCTCTCAAACCACTCGTCGATCAAAGTCCGTTTCTCCTCTTCAAAAAATGCGGAAAAGCTGATATAATGAAGCCATTCCAAAAGAAGGAAGTGCGTCGCCACATGTCACAACACCTCGAAAAAACAGCCGCTGCCCTGCGCGACAGGGGCTTTGAAGCCCACGTCTTTTCTTCTTCTGCCGAGGCCGCGTCCTTTCTGCTCGGGGATATGCCTGCCGGAGAAACCGTCGCCTTTGGCGGCAGCATGACCGCCAAACAAATGGAGCTTGACCGCCTGCTGCGCGAAAACGGGCATCCCGTCCTCTGGCATTGGGAGGTCGAGCCCGTCAAGCGCCCCGCGTTGCTGCACGAGGCCATGAACGCACCGCTGTATGTCTGCTCCGTCAACGCGCTGACCGAGGACGGCCTGATGGTCAACATCGACGGCAACGGCAACCGCGTCGCCGCCATGTGCTACGGCCCGCGCACGGTCTATGTCGTCGCCGGCCGCAACAAGCTCGTCGAGGGCGGAATGCAGCAGGCCGTCCGCCGCATCAAGCAGGTCGCCTGTCCGCAGAACGCGCGCCGTCAGGGTCTCTCGACCCCTTGTGCCTCCGGGGCCTGCGACGTCTCCGCCTGCGTGAGTCCCATGTGCCGCATGACCGTCAGCTTCGAGCGCGCGCCCGGCGGCAAGCGCACGGTCGTGCTGCTCATCGACGAGGATCTCGGGTACTGAGAACACGGCCGCCCTCCCCTTGTGGGGAGGGCTTTTTTTAGCGCTTGGCGCCCTTGCTGCCGGCGGTGACCTTCTGCAGGATCGTCGAGTCAAACGCATAGACGCTCGTGTTCTTGTCGGCGTGGGCGCGCAGCGCGCTCTCCACCATTTTGTCCACCAGCTTCGGGAAGTCAATGCCGCACTCCTTCCAGAGGTAGAAGGCCAGCGAGCCGGGAATCGTGTTGGGCTCGTTGACATAGAGCACGTCGTTTTCGTCGAGGATGAAGTCGATGCGCACGGTGCCGCGGCAGTCGAGCAGCTTGAAGATCTCGCGCGTCATCGTCTGGATGCGCCTGGTCAGCTCCTCGCCGATGGGCGCGGGCACGACGCGGCTGAGGCTCTTCATGCCCCGGCTGCCCTCCTCGCCCTTCGCGCCCGCGTTGCGCAGGTACTTTTCAAAGAAATTGAGGAAGCTGTCGTCCGCCGAGGAAACGGGCATCTCGCACACGGACGTCTCGACCGTCTCGCCGTAGCCCAGCGCCGCACAGTTGATCTCCACGGGGCGCATGATGCCGACCTCCGCGAGGATGCGGCGGTCATACGACGCGGCCAGATCCAGCGCGCGCTCGAGCTCTTCCCGGTTTGCGGCCCGGGAGACGCCGATGGAGGAGCCCAGCGTCGCGGGCTTGACGAAGACGGGATACTTGATCGCCTTCTCGATGCGCGCGATGACGCCCTCCCGGTCATCCTTCAGCTGCTCGCGGGTGCACCAGACGAAGTCGAGCACGGGATAGCCCGCGCCGCGCAGCAGCTGCTTCATGGCAATCTTGTCCATGCCCACGCTCGAGCCCAGCACGCCCGAGGAGGCGTAGGGGATGTTCGCCATCTCCAGCAGGCCCTGCAGCGTGCCGTCCTCGCCGTGCATGCCGTGCAGCACGGGAATGGCGCAGTCGATATGCGCCACGGGCGCGGGCACCTTGGCGAACAGGCCCGCGCGCTGCGGCGGCCACGCCCACAGGTCGCCCGCGTTCGCGCTGACATCGAGCGTCACGCGCGTGATGCCCTTCGCCATCGGATTGAACGCGCGCAGCGTCTCCATCTGCGTAAGGGGCTCGCCCGTGTACCACAGGCCGTCCCGGGAAATATAGACAGGGATCACGGTATATCCGGCGGCCTTGGCCGCCTCCATGAGCTGCAGGGCCGAGACGATGGATACATCGTGCTCGCAGCTTCTGGAACCAAAGAAGACCGCGATGTTCATCTTGCTCATGCTCAGATTCTCTCCTCACTCGCTGTAATTGTCCGGCAGATCGTTTTCATAAAGCACCACGTCGCCGGCGCGCATCATGGTGTGCAGCAGCTCCGTGCTCTCATTCAGGCTGCCGACCACATGGAGATTGCTCTCGTCAAAGCCCGCGTCGAGCAACCCCTCGGCGATGGGCCGGGTGTGCTTTTTGCCGACCAGGATGGCGATATCCACGCTCGAGGCCATCTGCTTGCCGAAGGCGCGGTTGAATTCCTCTTCCCTGCCGCCCAGCTCGACCATGCCCGGCGTGACGATGATCCGCCGCCCGGGGAAGTGTTTCAGCACGCGCAGCGCTGCCTGCGCGCCGACCGGATTGGCGTTGAAGGCGTCGTCGATGATGGACACGCCGCCCGCCCCGCTGATCAGCTGGAGCCTGTGCTCCACGGGCTCGCAGCGCGAGACGCCCAGCGCAATCTCCTCAAGCGTCATGCCCAGCGCCTTGGCCGCCGTGCAGCACAGCAGCAGATTGGCGATGGAATGCTCGCCCAGCAGGCGCGTTTCCATCTGCCGGCTCTCGCCCGTCTGAACGTCCGTCAGCGTGAAACGCGTGCCCCACGGCCCGGCCTCCACGCCGCTGGCCTCGACCAGGTCGCCCGGCCTGAATTTGGCGGCGAGCGGGCAGCGCGCATACAGCGCGTCGCAATGCGCGCCGTCGCGCGCAAAGATGGCGATGCCGTCCTGCGGCAGGCCCTCGATCAGCTCATATTTGGTGTCCCGCACGCGCCCGACGGTGCCGAAGGTATCCAGGTGCTGCGGGCCGACGGACGTGATCAGGCCGATGGATGGATGCACCAGGTCGACCAGCTCGCGGATGTCGCCGACGTGGCGCGCGCCCATCTCCGCGATGAACACCTGATGCGAGGGCATCAGCTGCTCGCGGATGACGCGCGTGACGCCCATGGGCGTATTGAAGCTCGAGGGCGTCGCCAGCACGCTGTATTTGACGGAGAGGATGTCGCGCAGCAGGAACTTCGTGCTCGTCTTGCCGTAGCTGCCGGTGATGCCGATTTTGATCAGCCCTGGCATCGCGTCAAGCCGCCGCTTCGCGTCATTCAGGAATTGGTTGTTGATCTTCGTCTCCACCGGCTGCGCGCAGACGGCCGCCAGCGCGACCAGCAGCGGCTCAAACGCCGGCAGCAGATAGCCCAGCACCGGAGAAACCGCCAGCGCCAGCAGCGCGAGAACCAGCGTCGTGACCGCGTGCACCGCGATAAGCCGCTTGACGCGCTCCGTGAGCACGAAGGGCTTTTTAGCCTTCTCGCGCCGCGCGCGGAGAAACGTCAGCGCGGCCAGCAGCGCGACCAGCGCCAGCCGGAGCAGGACGGGAGCGCCCAGGCGCACACACGAGACGCCCAGCGCCGCGACAGCCACGGGCGGCAGCGCCGCGCGCATCGCGTTGCGGCGCACACTCTTCCTGTAGCCCGGCAGCTGATAGCTCTCCAGCTGGAAGTAGTGCAGAAGACGCCAGCCGCATGCGATACAGCAGGCCGTCAGCACCAGCGCCTCCAGCGCAAACAGGATGCCCGTCATTCTCTTCCCTCCAGCAGAAAGCTGCGCACGATGCGCAGGAATTTGGCGCTGTGCTCCAGGTAGGCGAAGTGACCCGCGCCCTCCTCCACAACCAGACCCGCGTCCGGTATCCTCTCCTGCATCACCTGCGCCATCCACAGGGGCGTTTCGGTGTCCTGCGCGCCCCAGTACAGCAGCGTCGGCGCCTTGATCTGCTCCAGCCTGTCCGTCAGGTCAAGCGAGATCACCTTGACGAACGTCTTGCGCATTTCGGGCGAAAGCGCGCGGTAGTCCGGCGAGCCGAACGTCTGGACCAGCGCCTCGCGCCCGCGCTCGGGCAGCGTGCCGAACAGATGCGTCTTTTCCGCCAGGTTCATCGCCCCGCGCAGGCCCTTGTAGAGCGTCTGCTTCGCCGTCGCCTTCTCGCTTTTCGGCTTTTTGAGACCGGCCGCGCCGGTCAGGATCATCCGCCCGACCAGCTCGGGATACGTCGATGCCAGCAGAATCGCGACGCGCGCGCCGAAGGAATGCGCGACGATGTCGCAGGGCGCGAGCTCAAGGCGGCGGATGATCTCCGCCGTCATCTCCATGTATTCCGGCACGCCCCAGGGCTCGGGCGGCGGCGCGCTCTTTCCGTTTCTGCCATGGCCGGGGAAATCGATGGCCGCCACGCGCATGCTTCCCTCCAGCGCGCCGCGCACGCTTTCCATCAGCTGCGAGGAGCACATCCAGCCGTGCAGAAGCAGACAGGCGCGCGGCCCGCTCCCGCTGAGCGTCACCTCGACCTTTGTAGCGCAAACGTCAAGCAGCATGTCCTCTCTCCTATTCCCAGCCATAGTCATCCCCATACTCTCGGATTTTATTATTGTACTCCAAATCGCGCCAAAAGAAAAGAGGGCAGCGCCGATTCCGGCGCATTGTCCCTCTATTCTATGCGCGCGGGCATTCGTCAAAACCGCCCTGCGGCACTTCCTCCTCCGCCTCTTCGGGATAGGAAAACTCGCGGAACATGATCAGCGCGTCCTCGCGGTTGTCCTCGTAATAGCGCTTGCGGTAGCCGACGTCGAGGAAGCCGCAGGCGTGATAGAGATTCTGGGCCGCCTGGTTGCTGCGGCGCACCTCCAGCGTCATCAGGCGCATGGAGTTCTCCTGCGCCAGCGCGATGAGCGCCTCAAAAATGCGCCGTCCCAGCCCCTGCCGCCGGAAGTCGGGATGCACCGCAACGTTGCACACATGCGCCTCGTCGAGCACAAACCACATGCCCGCGTAGGCCAGCACGCGCCCGCTGCCGTCCTCAAGCACCAGCCAGCGCGCGACAGGGTTTTCCTTCACGTCATGCAGGATCGAGGCCTCGCTCCAGGGCATCGCGAAGCACAGCGTCTCGATCTCGTGAATCTGCGGCACGTCCTCCTCGCGCAGCGCACGGATCCTCTGCTCAGCCATGCTGCGCCGCCTCTCTCGCCGCGCGCTCCCGCTCGGCCTGCGGCGCGCGCAGATACAGCGGCAGCATCGTGAAGGCATCCTCCAGCGCCTCACCCGCCTGCGCGCGGTGCGAAAGCAGCGCCAGCGCGCTCGCCGCGCGAAGGCCCGCATGCTGCATCGGCGCAAACACGGCCCGCTCCCCCAGGCGCTCGCGGATCGGCGCCTCAAACGCCGCCGCCCCGTCGCCCAGGAAGAGCGCGCGCTGCCCCGTCGCCTCCACACGGTCGAGGTATGCCGTCAGCTTCATCGCCTCGTCCTCCATCAGGCGCACGGGTGGGAAGCCTGCCCCGAACATCGCGCCGTAGACCTGCTGCGCACGCGCGTCGAGAATCGGGCAGACGACGCCGTCAAACCCCGCCGCGTTCGCCGCAAGCGCCTCCAGCGCGTCGACCCCTCCACAGGGCTTGCCCGAGGCATGCGCCAGCGCCTTGACCGTCGACACGCCGATGCGCACGCCCGTAAACGAGCCCGGCCCGACGACCGCGCCAAACAGGTCGATCTCCCCCACGGTCATGCCGCTCATGGAGAGCGCGCTGTCCACCATCGGCATCATCCGCTGGCTGTGCGTCATGCCGCTGGTCAGCTCCAGCTCGCAGACAAGCTTGCCGTCCCTGGAGAGCGCCACTCCGCAGGCCGGCCCGGACGTATCAATCATCAGGATGTTCATGCTCTTCCTCCATCTTCATCCGCGCGAGAATCTCCGCGATCCTCGCCCCGTCAAATGCCCCGCCGGGCGCAAGCGTCACGCTGCGCGAGAGGCCGCCGTCCGCATAGGCCAGCTCAACACGCAGTGCGTCCTCCGGCATCGCGCCTTCCGCCATCTGCGGCCACTCGATCATCGCCGCGCCGTCCGCCGGAGGGATGAGCTCGTCCAGGCCCATCTCGTAGAGCGCGTCCTCCCCCTCGAGCCGGTAGAGGTCAAAGTGGTAGAGCTTCATGCGCGCGCCCTCGTGGATGTTGAGGATCGTGAACGTCGGGCTGGGCACGGGGCCGCATACGCCCATGCCCTGCGCGGCCGCGCGCGTCAGCACGCTCTTGCCCGCGCCCATCTCTCCCGTCAGCAGCACGACGTCGCCCGGACGCAGACAAGCGCCCAGGGCTCGCCCAAGGCGCTGCGTGTCCCTTTCGTTCTCACAAAGCAAGGTCTGCAAGGCTTCTTCTCCCGTTTGTCGTTGTTGGCGCTCACCTGCCGGGAGCGCTGTGCAGCAGCGGCGATGCGCGCTTGTACAAAAGCCAGGCGGCTGCGCTGAGCGCCGCGCCCTTGAGCAGGTTGAACGGCGCGGTGATCAGGAGCATCAGCGCGGGCAGGCTGTCCACAGCGCCGCACGCGGCGCGCCCCATGTCGATGATCGCCTCCCGCGTCAGTCCCATCACGGCCTGATACGCCGGGATCAGCAAGAAATAGTTGACCAGCACGCCCGTAGCTGTCATCGCCGCCGTGCCCGCCGCCAACGCGACAAGCGCGCCCCGGCGGGTTTTGTCCCTCTCATACAGCAGTCCCGCCGTCAGCACGTAGACGCCGGACACCAGCGCGTCCGCCAACTCGCCGATGCCGGCTGTGCCCGTCCATGCCAGATGCACGAGGTTCTTGACGAGCACGATCGCCATCGCCGGACCCGGCCCCATCGAAAACCCGGCCAGAATGGCCGGCAGCGTGGAAAAATCGAGCCTGTAAAACGCGACGACCGGCAGCTCAAACGCATACAGCAGCACGCAAAGCGCGCTGAGGATGCCGCAGCGGCTGAGCGTGAAGGCCGAAGGGGCGGCGTTGCGGGACAAGGCAATTCTCCTTTCGCGCCATGCGCAGGGCTTCAGGGAAGACCTCTCCGCGGGCCGCGGCCCGCATCCTCCGTAAAGCCGGGAGAACGCCGGATTCGCCCCTATTATAGGCGCGCCCCGGCACCGCTGTCAAGCGCGGCCCTCCGGATCGCGCCCGTCCCGCCCCGAAAAGACGAGGTCGAACGCGCGCTGCGTGAAGGCCGGGCGGCTGCGCCCCTCGTCCTGCCAGCCCATGAGCAGGTCGAGCGTGTAGGCCCATTCCTTGAGCCGAAGCGTGCGCCATGCCGCGTCACGGGGCAGCCGCGCAACCCATCCCCGGGCGCGCATGCCGTTTCTTCGTGCCGTCAGCACGGCGCGCAGCCGGTGATAGTCGCTCGTCACGACGCGCACGCGCAGTCCCCCGCCCCCGCCCAGCAGCGCTTTGGCAAAGCGCAGGTTTTCCATCGTGTTTTGCGACTGCCGCTCGCAAAGGAGCCGCGCGGGATCAACCCCGCGCGCGAGCAGCATTTCGCGCATCACGTCCGCCTCCGCGCGCGCATGCCCCGGCAGCACGCCGCCGCAGAGCACGACCGGCGCGTCGGGCCAGCGCTCCATGGCGGCAAGCCCCGCGTCAAGGCGCGCGGCGAGCTCGTCCGTCGGCCTGTCCTTAGCGTCAAGCTCCACGCCCAGCACGAGGATCGCATCCATCCGCCGGCTCACAGCGCCCGGAGCGCTTCAAGGAGCGCCTGCGGCGTCGCGGCGATATGCTCCGCGCCCGCCTCCCGGAGGCTCTCCTCGCTGCGAAAGCCCCAGCTCACAGCGCAGCAGACGACCCCGGCGTTGCGCGCCGTCAGCACGTCCACGTCCGAATCGCCGACATACACCGTCTCCTCCCGGCCAACGCCCATCCGGCGCATCGCCTCCAGCACGCTGTCCGGCGCGGGCTTGCGCCTGCGCTCCGGCGCGTCGCCGACGGCGACCTGCATCCTGTCGCCGAAATACGTCCGGCTGAGCTCCCTGACCGCAAAGTCGATCTTGTTGGAGACGATCGCCAGGCGGATGCCCTGCGCCAAAAGCGCGTCGAGCATCTCCATCACGCCGTCGTAGGGGCGCGTCGTGTCCCGGCTGTGCGCGCCGTAGTGCGCCACAAAGGCGTCGTAGACGCGCTGCACCGTCGCCTCATCCGTTCCGGGCGGCACAGCCCGCTCGATGAGCCTGCGCACGCCGTTGCCGACGAAGCTGCGCACCTCGTCCTTCGTGCGCCCGGGCAGGCCGCACTGCGCAAGCGCCGCGTTCGTGCTCGCCGCCAGGTCGGTGAGCGTGTCAAGCAGCGTCCCGTCCAGATCCCAAATGACCGCCTTGATGTTCATAGTCTCCCCCGATTTCCGTTTTTTTTGCATCCTATTGTATCGCACGTTTCCCGCCGCGTCAACGCCGTTTTGCACATACCCTGACCACCTCGATTTTCCATCGACAAAACCCGCGCGCATGTGTATAATAGAAGCGTTCGCCGGGCACGCCCCGGCGCCTTCCCCATCATTCCGGCGGCCCTCGCCGCTTTGCTTTCACATCAAGGAGGCTTCCATGCCCGCATCTTATGTCCATCAGTGCGTCGCCGAAAAGGCGTGCGCCCCGCTGACCTGCTTTGCCGGCGAACCGCTTCCCAGCGCCGTTCTCGCCGGTGCGGAGGGGCCCGACCCCCTGTTCTATGCGCTGCTGCCGTTGCCGGGCGGCCCGCTTGCGCCGAAGGTCGGCTCCATTTTGCACACCCAGCGCACCGATGAGTTCCTGCTCGCCCTGTGCGATGCCTGCAAGGGCAGCGCGCTGCTGCGCGCCTTCTGCTGCGGCTTTTTCACGCATTACGCGACGGACACGACGTTCCATCCCTTCGTCTATGCGCATTCGCTGACCGCCTCCGGGGAGTATTCCTCCACGGAGCACTGCCTGCTGGAGGCGGGCTTTGAGACGCTCCACTACAGGAGAACCGGCCATCCCTCCGGCCTGCCCGTCCAGTTTGCCGGCTATGCCTCCCTCTCCAGCGCGCAGAAGGACGAGATCGCCTCCGCCCTCGCCGCCGCTATCGCCAAAGTCTTCCCTGACGACGCACTCTCCGTGCGCCGTGTCCGCGCCAGCTTTGACAGCGCGGTCAGCCTCGCTGGCGCGCTCCGCTCGCCGGGCGGCCGGCGCTATCGCGCGCTTGGCGCGGCGCTGAGGCCGCTGCGCCTCGACCGCGCGCTGCACGCGCACATGATGCCGCCCGAGCCGCCCCAGGCGGATATCGCCAACGACGCACACGCGCCCTGGTCCTCCCTCTGGACGCCGGACGTCATCCGCACGGACAGCTTTGACGACCTCTTCGCCGCCGCGGTCGCGCGCGCCGGGGAGCTCGCGCAGGCCGCCCTGGGGCTGATGACGGGCAGCGTCTCCTATGCCTCCGTGCGCGCGCAGCTGGGCGGACTGAGCTATGATTCCGCCCTGCCGTGGAGCGGCTCCTGCCCACCGGAGCACGCGCCGGGTGTACAACGCCGTGCCTGACGCTGTTTTGCGCACATTTTTGCGCGGAGGGCTTGCGTTTTGGCGCGCCTTCCCGTATAATGGCTCTGTCACAAGCGATTCGTGAAGATGGCAGGGCGCCGCGATGTGGCGACGGAACAGATGCGTTAAGTGCTCATGTACGGGAAAAACATGGGACGAAGAAGGGGCTTCCCCTTCGCGGTATCTCTCCGGCCCCGACTGTCTCTTTACAAGGATGTCATCTCTGCGAATCTCCCCCTCGGGATTGGATTTGGAGAGGTGGTTTTTTTGCGTTCATTTTTTTCCCTGCTCAGGCGTCAGGTCGTCGATTCCGCGCGGAGCCTCCAGCGGACGCAGACGCTGACCACCGCCGGCCTGCTGCTGGCCATTCAGATGGTGCTTGCTTCCTATGGTGTCATTGAAGTCAGCGACAGCCTCAAGATCTCGCTGGCCCACCTCGCCCTCGCGCCGACGGCCATGTTCTTCGGCCCCGTCGTTGCGGGCATGCAGGGCGCGCTCAGCGACATTCTGGGCTTTTTGATCAAGCCGACCGGCCCCTACTTCCCCGGCTTTACACTCTCCGCGCTGCTGGGCGGCGTCATCTACGGATTTTTCTTCTATCAGACCGGGCGCAAGCCCTGGCAGATCGTGGCCGCGCGGCTGATCATCATCGTCTTTGTCAACATCTGTCTCAACACGCTCTTCCTGACGATGCTCTACGGCCCGTCGATGATGGCCTCGCTCCCCGTGCGCGCGTTCAAGAACATCGTCCAGCTGCCCTTTGACTGCGTGCTGCTCCTCGCGCTGTGCCGCATCATGCGGCGCGTCCCGCAGTCCGCCGTGCGCTGACAACTGTAAAAGACGCCCCGCGCTTCCCGGCGGGACGTCTTTTCTTGTCGACACAAGCAGATCTTTTTATTCGTTGACGCTTTTCTTCAAGGAATAATTGAATCTTTTCTCTCCCCTTCGGGGAGAGAAAATGCTTTTGCCAACGGTCTGAGACGCCCCGCGCTTCCCGGCGGGACGTCTTTTCTTGTCGACACAAGC
>SFHU01000002.1 GCA_004555535.1 Clostridiales bacterium | reverse complement strand
CGGAGGCGCCGGAGCAGACGGACGCGCCGGAGACGCCGGAGCAGACGGACGCGCCGGAGACGCCGGAGCAGACGGACGCGCCGGAGGCGCCGGAGCAGACCGACGCACCGGAGACGCCGGAGCAGACGGACGCGCCGGAGACGCCGGAGCAGACGGACGCGCCGGAGACGCCGGAGCAGACCGACGCGCCGGAGGAAACGGAGGACCCGGCTGAGCTGCCGACGCCTGAGGAAACGGATACACCGGAACCGACGGACAGTCTGGAAGAGGAGCTGACGCCGGAAACGACGCCGGAGGCCGGCGAAACGCCCGTACCCGAAAAGCTGCGCATTTCGCTGCACGCGAACAGATCCTTTGCCTTTGCATGGGAGGACGAGGTCCGCGTGGAGCTGTCCGTGACGGGCGGCGTGCCCGAATACGACGTCAGCTTCAGCGTATGGGGAGAGAGAAATGAGGTCAGGCTCGACCAGAACGGAAGGGCTGTGTTCAGCTATACGCCGGAGGGCTACGGCGAATACACCATCACCGCGACGGTTGCGGACGGCAGCGGCCAGGTCGAGCGCGCCTCTGTGAACCTGATTGCCGCAGAGCGCGGCGGAGAGAGCGAGAGTGACCGGCTCAGGTCCGTGCAGGGCGCGAGCCTGACGGGCGACTGGCGCCACGACATCGTCGCGATCGCCGGAACGCAGGTCGGCTGGAGCTACGATGAACGGTGCTTTATGATCGACGAGGCGGGCGACAAGCACTACTATTCCCGCTACGGAGACTGGTGGGGCGCGCCGTATTCAGACTGGTGCGCGATGTTTGTCGCTTTCTGCGCGCACTATGCGCAGATCCCCGACAGCGATTGCCCGACCTCCGCAAGCTGCGGCACCTGGAAGGACGAACTGGAGCGCATGGGCGTGTACAGGTCGGCGGACAGCGGCTACAGGCCTCAGAGCGGCGACATTGTGTTTTTCACCTGGGCGGGCAAAAAGGGCCCGTCCCACATGGGCATCGTCGAGCGGGTGGACAGCACAACCCTTTACACCATTGAGGGCAACGTGGGCGGCGTCCGCCGCAAGGAGCGGGAGCGCAACGCGACCGTCACCGGCTATGGAAGCATGGAAGCCATCATGCTCCGTGCCGGAAAGCTGCGCGCCGAAGAGACGCGGGAACCCGCGGGCGATGTTACAGCCACGCCTGCGATTGAAGTGACGACCGCGCCGACGGCCGCGCCGACGACCGTTGTGCCTGCGCAGGAGGAACCGGGCTACACGCCTATGGACCGGGCGACAGCCGGCTACACGATGGCCGGAACGGTCAACGTGCGCAGCGGCCCGAGCACAAGGACGGAGACCGTCGGCCAGGTTTCCCCAAGGGGAAGCCGTGTGGACGTGCTGGGTGCCGTGGAGAGCGACGGCGAGCTCTGGTTTGCCGTGAAGGCGGGCCGCGTCGAGGGCTACATCTTCGGCGAGCTGCTCCGCCTTGAGGAGATTGAGGAAGAGACCGAAGAGGAAGAAACAGGAGAGACTGGGGAAACGCCGGAACCGACCGATAGTCCGGAATCGACGCCCGCGCCGGAGGAGACGGCATCTCCCGAGCCGACGGCCACAACCGCGGCGGAGAAGACCTCTGAACCGACGGACGCACCGGCGGACAATCCGCTCGAGGGCCTGCTCGCCTATACGACGCGGGACGCCGTGCTCATGCGCGCGGAGCCGGGCGAGAAGGCCGACCGCATTGGCCGGCTCGATCACGCGAACACGCAGGTGATCCTGCTGGGCATCAGCGACGACGGCCTGTGGCTGCGCGTTCAGTACGGGGCGCAGCAGGGATACATCTATGCGAAGCTCCTCTCCGTGACCGAGCAGCGGGCGGAGCACATCCCGGATATGGACGAGCTGGGCATGCGCACCGGCTATACCGCGGTGAGCGGCGTGTCGCTGTATGACCGTCCCTCCGAGAAGGGCGGCTCAATGACCATTCGGAAGAAGGGCACCGAGCTGGCGATTTCCGGCACGGAGGAGAACGAGAAGGGTCTCTGGTATCTCGTGCAGTTTGGCAGCCGCACACTGTATGCGCGCGAGGTCGATGTGGTGTTCGGAGGTGAAGGCATCGCGACGGCGACGCCGACCGCAGAGCCGACGGCGACGCCGGCCGCAGAGCCGACGGCGACGCCGACTGCAGAGCCGACGGCGACACCGACTGCAGAGCCTACGGCGACGCCGACCGCAGAGCCGACGCCCACGCCGACCGCAGAGCCGACGGCCACGCCGACCGCCGAGCCCACGGCGACGCCGACCGCCGAGCTGACGGTCACGCCGACTGCCGAGCCGACGGAAGCGCCGGTGACCTATTGCAATCTGGAGGAGCATGCGCACGATGCGGAATGCTTCGATGGAAGCGGCGCGTTCATCTGCCGTCTGCCGGAGCATGTCCACAGTGAAGCCTGCCTGATTCAGCCGACCATGAAGCCCGCAGCGACGCCGGACGTGGAAGCCGAAGAAGCGCTGACGAAGGAGATTCCGGCACTTCTGACCGCGAGGCGGACGTCCGAACCGGATGAGGAGACGCCGGAAACGACGCCGGGCGAAGCGGAGCCGGACGAGACGCCGGAGGAAACGACGCCGGGCGAAGCGGAGCCGGACGAGACGCCGGAGGAAACGACGCCGGGCGAAGCGGAGCCGGACGAGACGCCGGAAACGACGCCGGGCGAAGCGGAGCCGGAGGAGACCCCGGAAACGACGCCGGGCGAGGCGACGCCGGGTGAAACGATACCGGGCGAAGCGGAGCCGGATGAGACGCCGGAGGAAACGACGCCGGGCGAAGCGGAGCCGGACGAGACGCCGGAGGAAACGATGCCGGGCGAAGCGGAGCCGGAGGAGACGCCGGAAACGACGCCGGGCGAAGCGGAGCCGGACGAGACGCCGGAGGAAGCGACGCCGGGCGAAGCAACGCCGGGCGAGGCGACGCCGGGTGAAGCAACCCCGGGAGAAGCGACGCCGGGCGAGGCAGAGCTGGAGGAGCAGAAGACTGTTTATGAGCAATACCTGGCTGAGGTAGAAGCGCTTGAAGCCATCGGGGAGCTGGATGAGCTCTCTGCCCAGGAGGCGAATGCGCTGCTTGAACGGCTTCGCGAGGCGTTTGAACAGGGAGAGCTGACGCAGGAGGAGTTTGAAGCGCTGTATAACAGGGTGTTCTTCCTTCTCTACGGCGATCCCAACAGCATCGCAGAGGCGGCCAAGGGCAGCAACTGGATGTCGCTGCGCGACAGCGGCTGGTTCCAGAGGTACAGCGGCAGCACAGCGACCCTGTCCAGGGCGAGACGAGCGTCGGCTGTCACGATGGCCAGCATGCCCCTCGATGTCGGGGAGAGAGCGGCGCAGCCCTCGGACGTGCAGGTGAAGGATCGCGGCGGAAGCAATGCCACGAATGACGGCAGCGTCTCCGTGAGCAAGACCATCGCGGGAACGGAGCTGGAAAACGTCTTTGACATCACGCTGCAGGTGCAGACGTCCGTGAATGTGTCGCAGATTGTGAAAGAGCCGGATATGGCCATTGTCATCGTGATGGATATCTCCAACACGATGAACTCCAACTTTGGCGGCGTAACCCGCTATGCGGCGGCGATGACGGCGGCGGAAAGCTTCCTTGATCAGTTCGCGGAAAACAACTCGCTGGGAATCAGCAAGGTGGGCTATGTGGCGTTCAATACCGATGCGCATCAAATCTTCGGCCTGCAGCCCTGCTCGAACCAGGCACAGGCCGACGCGCTGAAGAACACCATGCGAACCCGGACGGGAAGCATCATCAATGCTCCCGGCTATAAAGATGCTCATACCCGCTTCACCAACGTCGAGGCGGGTCTGGCGATGGCCTCGGATATGCTCAATGGCGTGAGCAACGAGAACAAGTTCATTATCTTCCTCAGCGATGGCTTCCCGACCACCTATATCAGCAGCGGCTATTCCGGCTACGATCCGTATGATTCCACGGGCAGATTCTACGATCATGTGCTGAACAAGAAGTGCCTGTACGGCACCAGCTACAGCGACGAGGCCGCTATTCGCGCGCGGAAAAAGGCTGCGGCGATCAAGGAGGCAGGCACGACGATCTTCTCCATCGGCGTGGATGTGGCGGGACAGACGATTCAGGAATATATCACGCAGAGCGAGAATGCGGATGGATTCTCGGTCGTGGATCGCACAGGGACAACCTACGAGATCGGCGATGCGAGCAGCACCGAGTCGTATAAGAGCTGGCTGCGCGAGAAAATCGGTTCCGGCTATTACTACGACAGCACGGATTCCGCCGGTCTGACCGCCGCGTACAATCAGATCTTTGAGGAAATCAAGCAGTCGGTGGCGGCCGGGGCTGTTGCGGACTGGGTGGCCAGCGATCCCTTGCCGACTGTCGGCGGTTCGACGGAGACTGTCGAGTTTATCGGCTTCTACAGCAAGGAACCCAAGCTGGTTGAAGGAAACCTGAAAGGTTCACATGATGAAAACGGCGAGAATACCGCGGCGTTTGTCGCGGATAAGGCGGCGATCAACTGGAATCTGAAGGAATCGGGCTATCAGACGCAGAACAACGGCACAGCGACGGTCTATCTCTATGAGCTGGTTTATCGGGTGCGCCTCAAAAACGAGACCGGGAGCTTCGCGGAAGGAACGATCTATCCGACAAACGACACCACCAGTCTCCAGTACAGGACGATTGAAGGCACGGATGGCAATCTGACGGTTTCCGATCCGAAGACGATCGAGTTCCCGATTCCGTCGGTGCATGGATATCTTGCAGAGCTGCGGTTCACAAAGACCGATGGACAGGGAGGCAATGTTCCGGGCGCGGTATTCACCTTGAGCCATGATACCTCGCAGTGCGCGATCTGCCGCGGCAACAAAACCAGCGTACCCGTCGAGTCTCAGGATCAGACCTCGACGGCGGATGGCATCGTATCCTTTACGGGCATTCCTTCGGGACACATCTATACGCTGCAGGAAACGATGATTCCGGACGGCTATGTCGCCAACGGCAACACCTATACGGTGAGGGTGGCCTATGACGAGGTGACGGTCGCCGTGCAGGGCGCAGACGGAAGCAGCGTGGAATGGAGCGGAGTATATCCGAACCAGAAGTATTTTGAGCTTCCCCGTACCGGCGGAACCGGACCTCTCCTGTATACCTCGGGAGGCCTGCTGCTGATGGCAGCGAGCGCATTCCTGTTGTATATCCATAATCGGCGCAGGAAGGAGGATAACCAATCATCCTGAACTGCAATCCAAGATACAAACAGAATCACAACAACATGACGAAAGGAAAACGAACGATGAAAAACATGCTAAGAATTGCAAGCCTCGTTCTGGCGCTGATGATGGTTTTTGCCGTCACCGCCTTTGCCGAGGGAGAGACCGGCTCCATCACCATCAATGACGCCGTGGTCGGCCAGACCTACACCATCTATCAGATCCTCGATCTGGAGAGCTACAATGCGTCTGCCAATGCCTACGCCTACAAGGCGACGACGGCGTGGAACACCTTTATCAACAGCGAAGCCATCAAGGGCACCTATGTCGAGGTGGATGACCAGGGCTATGTGACCTGGAAGGATGGCGCGAATGCAGCCGCGTTTGCCAAGGCGGCGCAGAAGTATGCCAAGGACAACAGCATTGCCAATCAGGGCAGCGTGACCGCCACGACCACGACGATCTCCTTCACGGGCCTCGATCTGGGCTACTACCTGGTCGACACCACGCTGGGCACGCTGTGCTCCCTGGACACCACCAACCCGAATGTGACCATGAAAGAGAAGAACGAGGTGCCCGTGAACGTCAAGACCGTTGAAGAGGACTCCACCGGCAAATATGGCGAAAAGAATGACGCGGACATCGGCCAGACGGTGAACTTCAAGAGCACCATCACGGCGCAGGCCGGCGCGGAGAATTATGTCTTCCACGATACGATGTCCGCCGGGCTGACCTATACCGGCGTGACCGGCATCACGCTCAACGGCACAGCGGTCGACGCGTCCAATTATACGGTCGTGGCCGAGGAGCTGACAGACGACTGCACCTTTGAGGTCCGGTTTACCCAGGCCTTCTGCGACACGCTGAAGGCGAACGATCAGATTGTCATCAGCTACACCGCGACGCTGAACGAGAACGCTGTCATCGCCGGCGAGGGCAATCCCAACACCAGCAAGGTCAGCTACGGCGACAGCAGCAACACCAAGTATACGCCGGACAGCCAGACCAAGACCTACACCTGGGATGTGGACGTGTTCAAGTACACGATAAAAGGCGAGACGGAAACGGCGCTGGCCGGCGCGACCTTCACGCTGAGCAAGAATGCCGACGGCTCCAATCCCATCGCGCTCGTTTCCGAGGGCAACAACGTCTATCGCGTGGCCAAGACCGGCGAGACCGGCACGGTGACGGAGATCACGACCAACACGACCGGCAAGTTCACTATCAAGGGTCTGGATGCCGACACCTATTATCTGACCGAGACTGCGGCGCCGGCCGGCTATAACAAGCTCGCTGGCCCGGTGACCGTCGTCATCGGCGAAAACGGCGTGGTCAACGCAACGACCGAAGCGCCGCAGGGCGTGAACGAGGTCAAGGTGCTCAACCAGACCGGCACGGAGCTGCCCTCCACCGGCGGCATCGGCACGACGATCTTCTATGTGGTCGGCGGCGTGCTCGTCGTCGGCGCGGTCGCGCTGCTGATCGTCAGGCGCCGCAGGAACGCGTAATCATTCGGCTGGCTGTGTTTCCCGGGGAGGGGGCTTCTCCTCCCCGGGGACTCTGGCAGCCTCAAGGAGAACCCTATGAAAAAGCATCTTTCGACAATTGCTCTGGTTCTGGTGCTCCTGGTAGGGCTCTCTTTGATGCTGTATCCCACCGTCAGCGACTGGTGGAACTCGATGCATCAATCCCGCGCCATTGCCAGCTACAGCGAGACAGTCGCCGAGCTGGATCATTCCCGCTACGACGAGCTGCTCGCCGGGGCGCGGGCATACAACGCGACGCTTCAAAACGGGCCCGGGCGGTTTGCGCTCAGTGATGAGGAGCGGGCCGTCTATGAGCGCGTGCTGGACGTCTCCGGCACAGGCATCATGGGCTATGTCGAGGTGCCCGCGATTGGATGCAGCCTGCCCATCTACCATGGGACGAGCGAGGGCGTGCTGCAAATCGCCATCGGGCATATCGAGGGCAGCTCCCTGCCCGTGGGCGGGCTGGGGACGCACTGCGTGCTCTCCGGCCACCGCGGCCTGCCCTCGGCCAAGCTGTTCACAAGCCTGGACAAGCTGGTTGTGGGCGACACGTTCATGCTCCATGTGCTCGACGAAACGCTGACCTACGAGGTCGACCAGATTCTGGTCGTCGAGCCGGAGGACGTCAGCGCGCTGGAGCTTGACCCGCTGGCCGACCTGTGCACGCTGGTGACTTGTACGCCCTACGGCATCAATTCGCACAGGCTGCTCGTGCGCGGCCACAGGATTGAAACGCAGAAGGAGAAAGCGCCCGTCACCGTCACGGCGGATGCCGTGCAGGTGGAGCGCTGGAAGGTGGCCCTCGCTGTGGCCGGGCCGCTGCTGATACTTGTGATGATGATTGGCCTGCTGTCCCGCCGGCGCGGATGAGCCGGGGACGCGGGAGAGAAGAGACAGAGGAGAGGATTGCCGTGCGGGAATATCGTGCGATTGTGCGCAGGCCGGGCGCAAGAGCGCTGGCGCTGCTGCTGCTCGTGGTGGCGCTGCTGGCCGCCGCGCCGGCGGCACGGGCCATTGACGCGATCACGCCTCAGCCGGTATCGCTGACCGTCCGTTTTTCGGCGAAGGGGATGCCCTTTACGATCTACCGGGTCGCGGAGATGAGCGGTTTCGGCGAGTTCACGCCGACGGCGGATTTCGCGGACGTCTGCTCCACGGAGGATCTGACGGATCTGGACAGCGAGGGCTGGAGCACGCTGGCCGGCACGCTCTCGGGCTATGCGGGCCGCGCCGGGCAGTGGAGCCGAACGGCGAGCATCGGCGCGGATGGCAGCGCGGTCTTTGACGGGCTGCGCGTCGGGCTGTATCTGGTGATCGGCACGCCGCACCAGAGCGGGGACAGGGTCTATATGGCCCAGCCGACGCTGGTCGCGCTCCCGTCCCGGGATGTTCAGGACAACTGGATGTACGACGTGACCATCGAACCCAAGCCGGAGACGCAGGGGGTTTTTGATGAGGTCCGCGTCAAGAAGGTCTGGGTCGGCGGCGTCGGCCCGGAGATCACCGTGCAGCTCTACGTCAACGGCAAGCGCTACGGCGAAGCGCAGAAGCTGAACGCCGAGAACAACTGGACCTATACCTGGGATGTGCGCGGCGTCAGCCAGCCGGCGACGTTCCGTGTCACGGAGAGCCCGGTGCCGGATGGATACAGGGCGCCGCGCATCGATTACACGGGGTCGTATTTCACCCGCGGGAGCGGCGGGCGGACGGGGATGGGCAAGCTCATCACCATCGTGAACACGAAGAAGGGCGTGACGCCTCCCAAGCTGCCCTGCACGACGCTGCCGCAGACGGGGCTGCTCTGGTGGCCCGTGCCGCTGCTGGCGGCGGGCGGCATGGCGCTGTTTCTGATCGGCTGGCTGCGAAGGAGACGCGATGAAGAGGAATAAGCGCAGGAGGGCCCGCAGGGGCGGCCTCCTGATGACGGCGGGGCTGCTGCTGATTGCGGCTGCCCTGCTTTTGACGATGCACAACCTGCGCGAGCAGGAGCAGGCGGAGGCGGCGGCCTTTGAGGCGCTCGGCGAGCTGCTGGAGGCCATCCCGAAGACGGAGGAGGCGGAGAGCGAGTCCTCCGGCCTCGTGCTGACGGACGCGCAGGGCCACCCGCTCGATTGGCCGCTCGATGCGCAGGGCGAGCCGATGCCCTGGCCTGTCGGGGAGGACGGGCAGCCCGTCGCGTCGCTGGCGGATGCCGATGGCCGTGTGCACGAGTGGGCACAGCTGCGGCTGGACGCGCAGTCCGCTCCGACAGGGGAAACGGCGGATTCCGCCGCGCAGGACAAGACGCCCTTGGAAACGGAGAATCTGCCGTCCTCGCCGGCGCAGGACGCGGCGGATGGCGATGCGCAGGGCATGACGCCCCTGGAAACGGAAAACCTGCCGTCCTCGCCGGTGCAGGACGCGGCGGATGACGGTGCGCAGAATGACGCTCCTGGGGGGACGGAACCCCTGTCGCCTGCCAGCGAACGGGAGGAAGCGCAGGCCGAAGAGACGGAGCTTGACGGCTGGACGCGGGATGCCCATGGCGCGCTGCTGCCCTGGATCCGCGACGCGGCGGGGCGGCTGACGCCCTGGCCGACGGACAGCGAGGGCATGGCGCTGGCGTGGTCACAGCTCGGGAAGCTCTGGTCGTCGCTGGTCGACACGCTGCTGCCCTACCTGACGCAGGCGGTGTCTCTGCCCGCGTTCGTGCTCTATCCCGACATGGAGATGCCGACGCGCAGCGCCGACGGACAGACGTATATCGGCGTGGTCGAGGTGCCCTCGCTGGAGCTGTCGCTGCCCGTGATCAGCGAATGGAGCTATCCGCGGCTCAAGAAGGCGCCCTGTCGCTTTGTCGGCTCGGTGTACAGCCGCGACATGGTCATCTGCGGACATAACTACGAGCGCCACTTCGGCAGGCTCAAGGACCTTTCCATCGGCGACGAGGTGCGCTTTACCGATGTGGAGGGCAACGTCTTCTACTACACCGTCTGCGCGATGGAGCAGCTGGAAAAGAAGGCTGTCGAGGAGATGATCACCGGCGATTGGGATCTGACGCTCTTCACCTGTACCAAGGGCGGCCTCACGCGCGTGACCGTGCGCTGCAAACTGGAACGCTATACGGTCGCGCAGGAGAGCGGAGAATAAGCTGCAATGCATTTTCCTGCGCGCGAAGCGGAGAAGGGAGTTTGAGGGATGAAATCCCTCAAGCAGGTTTGGGCGGCAGCCCAACGTTCCTCCAAAGAAACCACCAATCAGCAGGCTGATTCGCAAAAGAACGATATAAATCCAAACACCATGAAAACCCCCGGCTGCGCTGATGCGCGACCGGGGGTTCATCTGTTTGGAGGTGGAATCAGGTCATACCTGCTTACAGCAGCCCGGCGGCCTGAAGCTGGCTGCGCAGGTTGGCCGTGGCGTTCCCCAGCGACGTATAGTCGATCGGGGAGATCGACAGCAGCGTCTGCACCGCGCTGATGGCGGTGTTGATCTGGCGGCGCGTGTCGTTGGAGATGTCCGGCGAGGAGCCGACGAGCTGATAGGCCGTCAGCGTCAGGTTGTAGGCTTCCGTGACGAGGGACTCGAGCTCGCTGGCCGGCTGCGACGCGGTGTAGGCATCGTGAATCTGGCAGACGTGCGAGGCGATGTCCTCCGAGCTCTGCAGCGTCGCGAACTGGCCCAGATACTGCCGGATGGTGCTGCCGTAGGAGCCGATGTAGTTGTAGAGAGGATGGCCCTTGGGAATCAGCACGACGCCGCGCGTCTGCACGGAGGAGGAGGGGCAGTAGTCGCTGGCCAGCAGGCCGGAATCCGTGCAGATCGAGACGGACTTGTGCATGCTGCAGTAGGCGGTCGGGACGCTCTCGGCGTACCAGTAGTCCGTAATCGTCTTGTAGCCGCTCACGTCATTGTAGCAGGCGTCGGTCGCCAGCTGGCCGCTGACGCCGCAGGTCGTCACGCGCACGAGGTTGTAGTCCTCGGGTGTGCCGTCGATGATCTCGCGGGAGGAGAGGCCCTTCTGCTTGTGAATCTTCTCCATGAAGGACTGCCACAGCGGCGCGGCCGCGTTGCCGCCCGTCGCCTTGGAGGAGAGCGCCTTGTAGTTGTCGTGGCCGATCCAGACGGAGGCGGAATACCAGCCCGTCATGCCGGCGAAGAAGACGCCCTTGCTGTCGGAGTTCGTGCCGGTCTTGCCGGCGACCACCTGCGAGGAGATCTTCGCCTTGGTGCCTGTGCCGCTCTGCACGGCCTCCTTGAGCATGTCGACGACCAGATAGGCGGTCGAGGGCTTGAAGACCTGGTGGCGATCCTGCTGCTGATGCATGTCGACGACGACGTTGCCGTTCGAGTCGAGGATGCGCGAGAAGGAGAGCGGCTGCTGATAGACGCCCTTGTTGGCGATGGTGCCATAGGCGACGGCCATCTGTACCGGCGTGATGCCGGAGGAGCCGAGCGCCAGGCCGAAGGGATCGGCGTTGATGTTCCTGTCCGGAATGCCCATCAGGTGGAGGTATTCCGTCGCGCGGCTGACTCCAACGTAGGTCATCAGGATCTGTGCGGCGGCGGTGTTGTAGGAATTGCGCAGCGCGGAGCGGAAGCTCTGCGGGCCCTTGTAGCCGCCACCGCCGTAGTTCTGCGGCCAGGAGTCGTCGCCGCTGGAATCCTTCCAGCCCGCGATGGGGACGGGCATGTTATAGGCGATGGAGGCTGGCGAGGCGCCTAGGTCGATGGCCGGGGCATAGACGGTCAGCGGCTTGATCGAGGAGCCGACGGGCATGGTCATGTCGCTGGCGCGGTTGAGCGTCTTGCGGGTGGTCGGCGTGTAGCGGCCGCCGACGATGGCCTTGAGCTCGCCGGTTCTGTAATCGTAGACACAGGCGGCGGCCTGCGGCTGCTCGATCTCGGTGTAGGTGCCGTCCGCGTTGCGGGACTGAAAGACGTTGTCGGAGGGGTCGCGCAGACGGGGATAGCTGTCCCACGAGGCGAGCGTCTCCTCGACGATCGTCTGAATCTCCGTGTCGATGCACAGGTAGACGCTGTAGCCGCCGGTGCGCAGCTTGTTCTCCATCGCGTAGCGGTTGGCCGAGGTATCCTCCAGGCCGTTGAGGTCGAGGAAGGTGTCCACGACGTCGCTGATGGCGTACTCGACGTAGTGCGGATAGGCGTACATGTCCGTCGAGGCGGGCGAGGTCTCCAGGACATTTGCGGTCGAGCGGTTAAGCGCTGCCTCGTATTCCTGGGAGGTGATCATCCCATTCTCGCGCATCTGCCGCAGGACGTAGTCCGTGCGGTTGTTGGTGATGTCCGCGGTCATGCTGCCCTCGGTGTTCTTGCTGTAGAAGTTGCGCCGGGGGTTGTAGTAGTTGGGGCTGCGCGTCATGCCGGCAAGCATCGCGCATTCGCGCAGCGTCAGCTCGCCCAGCTCCTTGCCGAAGTAGCCGTAGGCAGCGACCTTGACGCCGTAATAGCTGCCACCCAGGAAGATCGTGTTGAGATAGCTCTCCAGAATCTGGTCCTTCGTGTAGCGCGTCTCCAGCTCCATGGCGAGGTAGGCCTCCTGCAGCTTGCGCTTGTAGGATTGCTCGCTGGAGAGCAGCGTCTGCTTGATGAGCTGCTGGGTGATCGTGGAGCCGCCCTGCGTGGAACCGGTCACGAAGTTGGTGACCAGCGCGCCGACGATGCGCTTGAGGTCGACGCCGTTGTGCTGATAGAAGCGCGCGTCCTCGACGGCGATGAAGGCGTTCTGCAGCGTCTTGGGGATCTCGTCGATGGAGACCATGATGCGGTCCTCAGTGCCCTTGTAATCGGTGATGAGGTTGCCTGCGCTGTCGTAGATGAAGGAGGTCTTGTCCTGCGCGTTCAGGGCGGCGAGGTCGAGCGTCGGCGCGGTGTCGACATACGCCTTGGCAATGCCCACCAGCGCGCCGGCCACGGCCAGCACGCAGCACAGCACAAGCAGCACGCTCAGGCGCACCGTGGAGACGGCGACGCTCAGCACGAAATTGGGCTTCTTCGTGCGCGGCTTGAAGATGGAATGCGGCGCGGGGGCGGCATCGCGGCCGGCGCTCTTTTTCTTCTTTTTCCTGTCGGAAGCGGTCACGGGCGCGGGCATGCGCGAGGTCTGCCCTGAGGCTGCCCTTGTGTCCGAGGACTGGCCGTCCTGGCGGGGCAGGTGCAGCTGCGTCGTATACAGATCCGCCTCACGGCCCTCCTCGCTGCCGGAGGGGGTGAGCGGCGCGTTTTTCTTTGGCTTGCCGGTGCGGCGGTCGTCGCCGGTGGGTCTTGACATGGCTTTCCTCCTTTGAGGGACAATGCGGTCGTGGGCGCGGGCGCCGCCTGCAGAGCGCGGCGTCGCGCGTGCGGCAGACGTCAAACAAATTCATTATAGCATAGATTTCGGGAATACGCATCATAAAACCAAAATTGGGCAAGATCTGCCCGCCTGTCGAATATAAGACGAAGGGAGGGATTCAATGACTGCCGGTCAGATGAAAAAAATCTCCGCAAGGGTGCGCCGGCGCCGGCGGCTGAGGCGGCTCCTGCTGGCTGTGCTGCTCCTGCTGGCGGTATTTCTGCTGGCGGACCGCAACGTGAAGCCGCTCGTCTTTTCCCTGGCGGAGGCGCGCTCGGCGGCGATGGCCTCGCGGGTGCTCTCCGGGGCGATGGCGGAGGCGCTGGGGGACGGCGTCGGGTATGACGAGCTGATGAACGTGCGCATGGACGAGAAGGGGCAGGTGGCGCTGCTCTCGGCCAACACCGTGCGCATGAACCTGCTGGCCGACAGGGCGGGCGAGGCGGCGCTGCGGCGGCTGGAGAACATGAGCAGCGAACGGGTGAGCGTGCCGCTGGGCGCGGCGCTGGGGCTGACGCTGCTGGCGGGCAGCGGGCCGTTGATTCCGGTGTCCATCGTGCCCGTCGGCTCGATCGGCACGAATTTCGTCACGGAGTTTGAGGCCTGTGGCATCAACCAGACGCGCCACAAGGTGTACCTGCAGCTCACGGCGAGCATCCGCATTGTCATCCCGACCGGCGCGAAGACGACGCAGGTGACGGCCAACATGCTCGTCGCGGAGTCGATCATCGTTGGCGCGGTGCCGGAGGGCTTTGTGGGCTACGATCTGACGGAGGAGGAGTTGAACCTCGTGCCCTGAAAAGTTCTTCTTTTTTTCACAGAAAACACCGTCGCATTGCGTCTGTTTTTCCTCTTGCGGGAAGAAAAAAACCGGTGCTATAATGCACGCGCAAAAAAGCGGCCCTTTACAGAGGAAGTCCGCAGGGAAGGCGAGTGATGCGATGAAGGTTCTCGATCTGGACATGGATTTTTTTCTGACGGATGCCTGCCCGCTGGCGCCGCTGGGCGAGCGGCCGCCCGGGCGCTGCGCACAGCCGCTGGGCGACGGGGAGGTCATCCGCTTTCTGGAGGAGCAGTGCGGCCTGAGCAGCGCGCACCCGCTGCCCGGGGCGATCTTTGACACGCACGACAAGGCGCTCGATTTCTGGCAGGCGCGCCTCGCCGACGGAACGCTGACGGCACCCTTTGAGGTTGTGCACGTGGATACGCACTCGGATCTCGCCTTTGGGCCGCCGGGGACGGACTTTGTGCTCAAGGCTGTGCTCACACGCGCGCCGGCGGCGCGGCCCTCGCTGGAGGGCTACCGCCATGGCGTCAAGCTCGACGAGGCGAATTACCTGCTCTTTGCGCTGGCGTTTCGCTGGATCAGTCGGCTGACCTATGTGCGCAACCCGAAATCGAGGGAGGACGTGCCTGTACATCTGCTCAGGGATCCGGCGCACATCTGCCTGACGAGCGACATCGCGCGGCTGATGGAGGGACGCAACGGCCAGGAGCCGGAGATACCGTTCTTCCGCGTGGATGATTATCGGACCTTTCATGAGACGGGTTTTGACTTCGTGACCCTGGCGCAGTCCCCGCGCTATGCGCCCGCCTCGGCGGACAGGATCATGGCGCTGCTTCGCCCCTATATACAGGAGATTCCCCTTTGAGCCGCAGATTGAGGCGCCAGGAGCGACGGTTTTGCCCGCCGCTCTCAGGCCGTCTGCAAATGCGTTTTCTCTCCCCGGAGGGGAGAGAAAATGATCAATGATTTCTTCAAGAAAGGTATCATTGAATAAAACGTCTGCTTATGCCGATAAGCTGAGAGCGACGGCTTTGCCCGCCGCTCTTTTTGCGTCCTGCCGCGCTGGCGTGTGCGGACCGGTCCAGAAGGGGAGGACGGCTTCCGGTTTCCGGGAAAAAGGAGCTGCTGCGGCGTGACAGAAATACATTTTCTGATTCTAAACGGCATGATTCTGCATATAGATAGGAGTGTGCGGAATTGAAGAGGGCGTTTCGGAGATTTTCGCTTCACATTTACCGAAAAATGTGTTAAAATGAAACATGATAAGATAAATATATAGGATTTAGATATATCAACGGCGTGCAGGAGGGAAACACATGGAAAAGGTACGTGTGGTGATTGCGGATGACAGTGCGCAGCTTCGGGAGATGATTTCGGAGTATTTGAGCAAGCAGAATGGCCTGGAGGTCGTCGGAACGGCGGCCAACGGCAAGGAGGCGCTCAAGCTTGTGCAGGAGCAGGAGCCGGACGTATTGATCTGCGATCTGATCATGCCGCAAATGGACGGCTATACCGTGCTGGAACATCTGGCCTCCGGAAAGCTGGACAAGCGGCCCGGCGTGATTGCGCTGACGGCGCTCGGCCGGGATGATTTCATCGCGCGGGCTGTCGATCTGGGCGTCAACTACTACATGGTCAAGCCGTTCGATCTGGCGACGCTGGCGCAGCGTGTCTGCGAGGCCGCGGGTGAGGATGCCCGCGCCGAGGCAATCGGCGTACGCGTGTCGAGGAAGGATGACGGCGGTGAAAGCCTGGAGGAGCGCATCGCGAATCTGTTCCTGACGGTGGGCATTCCGGCGCACATCAAGGGCTATCAGTATCTGCGCGAGGCGGTCCGCATGGTCATCGACAACCCCGACCTGATGGGGCGAATCACCAAGGAGCTCTACCCGGGCATCGCGCGGCGCTTCGGCACGACGTCAAGCAAGGTGGAGCGGGCGATCCGCCACGCCATCGAGGTCGCCTGGAACCGCGGGCGGATCGATGCGCTCGACGAGGCGTTCGGCAAGAACGTGTGCTCGCTGGATGACAAGCCGACCAACGGCGAGTTCATCGCGCTGGTCGCGGACAGGCTCAGGATCGAGAAGAGCGCATAAGAAATTAAAGAATATCTCGATAATTTGAGGGGAAATTTGTCGGCAACAGACTCAGGATAAGCCGATAAACGTTCATTTTACAGAAGCAATAAGCACCTTGCTTTGTTCGCTTTTCCAGAACCAATCAACAGGTCATGGAGACGGACAAAGGAGGCGCTTTTTTGATGGAATTGGATGCAATGATTCAGGAGTATTTGGAATACGGCATGAGCAGACAGCTCAAGCTCGAGCAGGATGCCGACGGACGGGTGTCGGGCGCGCTGGTGCGCCGTGCGGACAAGAGCATCGTGCGCTTCAAGGCGAGCAAGGGCGTGCTGCTGACGACGGGCGGCTATGTCTGCGACAAGAAGATGTTTGCGGCGCTGAACCCCGTGGCCTACACGAGCTGCCTGGGCAGCGACGCCTCCGCGCTGGATACCGGCGACGGCATTCGCGCGGCGATGTGGCTGGGCGCCGCGAAGGACGCGGACGCCACCGCCATGATCTTTGACCGCGGCTCCACCACGCCCGATCAGGGCATCGACGGCAACTGGGAGAAGAGCGGCTATTTCCACCTGGGCAGCCAGCCGTGGCTGAAGGTGAACGTGAATGGCGAGCGCTTCTGCAACGAGAGCGTGCCGTACGACTTCATCGTCCATGCCGCGTCGCTTCAGCCGCAGCGCGTCTACAACACCATCTACGACAGCAACTGGATGGAGCACATCGAGAAGTTCCAGCAGATCGGCTGCGCGCGCATCATCCCCAGCAAGAGCGGCGGCAAGCTCCAGATCTTCAGCCCGCAGGCGGAGATGGGCCTGCTCGGCGCGCTGGAGCAGGCGGGCATCATCCAGAAGGCGGACACCTTCGAGGAGCTGGCCGAGAAGCTGGGCATGCCCGCGGACGCTTTCGCCGCGACAGTGGCGCGCTACAACGAGCTCTGCGCCAAGGGCGTTGACGAGGACTTCGGCAAGGAAGCGACCCGCATGGTCGCGCTGGACAAGCCGCCCTACTACGGCGTGCGCCAGGCGGGCACGGTGCTGTGCACGCTCGACGGCCTGCGCATCAACACGCGGATGGAGGTGCTCGACGGCGAGGGCAACGTGATCCCGGGCCTGTACGCGGCGGGTGACTGCTCCGGCGGGTTCTTTGCGCATAACTACCCGGAGTACATCGTCGGCGTCGCCATCGGCCGCACGCTGACCGAGGCTTATCTCGTCGGCGGCCAGCTGGCACAGGCATAAAAAGAGGAGCCCTTTCCAGACGGCAGGAAACGGCTCCGGCAATCATTGAAAATCCCCCTGTTATGCGTTGCATGGCAGGGGGATGCTTGTGTCCGGAAACGTGGCTGGTTCCGCGGAAACTATTTCCTGAGCGTGCTCCAGCGGCGGCGGAAGTAATGCGCGGCCAGCTTGGGCTGCCTGTCGCGGGTGAACAGGCCCTTGCGGTTGCCGCCGGCGCGCATCGGCCCCTGCTGGGTGCTGAAGTCGGCGAAATTCCACGGCAGCTCGCCGATGACGAAGTCCCGTGCGTCCAGGCAGGCGTGAATCGCCTCGTAGTATTCCACCTGGAATTCCTCGGAGAACATCTCCGGCGCGGCACTGTGCAGCCCGGAGATCGTGTCCGCGCCGTATTCGGAGAGGATCACCGGCTTACCGATCTCCGCCCAGAAGTCGAGCTCGAGGTTCAGGGCGTATTTCGCCGTCTCCAGGTCGCCGGAAAGGTTGTACCAGCCGTAGTAGCGGTTGATGCAGACCACGTCCATCGTGCGGGTGACGAGGTCGCGGGTGTAGTCGTTCTGGCAGCAGACCAGCGTCACCGGGCGGCTTTGCGGATCGAGCCGGTGGGCCAGGTCGTACAGCGGCCGCCAGTAATCGAAGGCGGACTGCGGGAAGTGCTCGGTGTCCGGCTCGTTGCCCAGGCTCCAGAGGATGACACAGGGGTGGTTTTTGTCGCGCGCAATCATGTCGGCGAGCACCTGCGCGTGGTAGTCGGCAAGGGGGAAGGTCTTGTAGGGATCGACCCGGTCGCCGGCGCCGATGCCGACGGCGGGCGTCTCGTCGATCACCAGGATGCCCTCGCGGTCGCACAGGTCGTAGATTTCCTCCGCGTACGGATAGTGGCTCATGCGCAGCACGTTGGCGTTCAGCCAGCGGTAGAGGGAGAGATCCACGACGGCGGCGCACAGATCGAGTCCGCGCCCGTGGAACGGTGTGTCCTCGTGCTTGCACGGGCCGTGCAGGTGGATGGGCTTGCCGTTGAGCAGAAGGCGGGCGCCCTCTACCTCGACGGAGCGGAAGCCGAAGGTCTGCTCGATCAGATCTCGGCCGAAGCGGATCCGCGCGGTATACAGATACGGCGTGCCGGGAAGCGGCTCCCAGAGGTGCGCGTCATGGACGGTCAGGGTGCCCTGCGCGCCGTGTGCGGATGCGACAGTCTGTCCCTGTGCGTCGAGCACATCGAGCGCGACCTCGCCGGCGCCGACGGTTTCCACGCTGTAACGCAGCGCGCCGTGCATGTCCGCGTCGAGCGTCACGCCGTCGATGTAGGCCTCCGGCGTCGTATACAGGCGGACGGGCCGGGAGATGCCGGCGTAGTTGAAGAAGTCAAAGTTCGGCAGGTTGACGCCCTGCTGCTGCTGGCGCAGCTTGCCGGCCTCCACCGAGGGGATGCCGGCGTTGTCCGAGCCGAAGAAGGCGACGCCGCCCTCATTGCCGACCGGCAGCGTGCTGTGACTGATGCGGTTGTCCACGCGCACGAGCAGCTCAAAGGTTTCGCCGCCCTCCGTCAGCGCGGTGATGTCCGCTTCAAAAGGAAGGAAGCCGCCGCGGTGGCGGCAGAGCTCGCGCCCGTTCAGCCAGACGACGGCATCGTGCGTCACGGCGTCAAAGCGCAGCACGCGGCGCTGCCCCGCAAAGCAAGCGGGGAGGGTCACCCTCGTGCGGTACCAGCAGAAGCCGACGTGGCTGCGAAAGCGGCGGTCGGGCTTCTGGTCGTTGTAGGAGGCGGGAACGGCGATGGTCTCCCAGGGGTCGCTCTCGCTCAGGCGGAAATCCCAGATGCCGCCAAGGTCGAGGACGGCGCGCGCGGCATTCATCTTTGGGGTGATCATGATGATTCTCCTTCTGCGGGCATCTCATACTGTTTTCGAATAGAACGGAGCCATTCGAGAACCGGCCGTCAGGTAACGCTTCGCTCCCTGACTGTTTTTTTTGAATCGCTTCGCGATATGGGAACGATGGGGGATTTCATCCCCCAAAACCCCCAGCCCGGGGACCAGTCCCCAGACCTCTTCTTCGCTTCGCGCCTATATCTCGTTTTTTCTGAGAACAGTCTCAGCCCAGCCTGCGGTAGCCCAGCGCAGCGCCGCAGCTCTCGCGCACGATGAGCGTGCATTCGCTGATCTGGCTGTAGGGGACGATGCTGCCGCCGCTTCCGGCGAGGATCAGCTCGGAGACGGCGCTGCGCCCGTGCTCCTCCGGGTGAAGATCGACGGTGGTCAGCGGGGGATTGAGATAGGATGTGAAGAATTGGTTGTCGCAGCCGATGATGGCGACGTCGTCGGGGACGCGCAGCCCCATGCGCTGAAGCTGACGCATGGCCCCCAGCGCGACGAGATCGTTGATGGCGATGAGCGCGGTGGGCAGCTCACTAGGGGAGAGGCGCGCGAAGAGCTTGGCCACGCAGATTTCGCCGTCTTGGGGCATGTAGCCCGTCTCTGTGTGCAGGGTGCGGTCGGCGTGCAGATCGAGGCGCTCCATCTCGTCGTAGAAGGCCTTTTCGCGGATGGAGCTGGAGCGCACGTCGCTCGTGCCGCCGATGAAGGCGATGCGCCGGTGGCCGAGGGCATAGAGGTGGTTGATGCTCTTGCGCACGGAGAGAGAGAGGTCGGAGGTGATGTTGATGCTGCTGAGCTCCTCGATGCGCGGGCCGATGGTGACCAGCGGCATCGCGCGCTGCAGGCGCAGCAGGCTTTGCAGCGAGCAGGCGTTCTTGTTTTCCAGAATGCTGCCCACCAGCACCGCGCCGTCGGGCCTCTGCTCGATCAGGCGGTCGATGATGCCCTCAGCGTCGCCGTTTTTGAGGTTGACCGTGTACAGCAGCAGCGCGTAGCCGTTCCTGCGCGCCTCCTTCTCTGCACCGGCGGCCATGGAGGCGAAGTACGGGTTGGAGATCTCTGAGAGCACCATGGCCAGGCGGCGACCGTCCCTTTTGGCCGTGCGGTGCGTGGCGGAGGGGGAGGGCGAATAGCCCAGGGCCTCGATGGCCGCCTCGACCTTCTGCCGGGAAGCGGCGCTGACGCTCCCGCCGGACATGACGCGGGAGACTGTCGCGATGGAGACGCCGGCGGTCTGCGCGACGTCGTAGATGGTTGCCTGCTTATCCGGCATGGCCGTCACCTCGTTTTTCGATGGATAGTCTGATTATAGCAGATCGTTCGCGGAAAAACAATGTGCTTTCGCCGAAAGAACACATCGCTTACAATTGCTTACAATCTCAGAAGGTCGAAGTGGGCGCAAAAAAGGCAATCTGATCAAAATGAAAAGTTTTTTTCTGCATCTATTGACAGAGGTGCCATGGAAATGTATAATAAAACTGCACATCAGAGCTGTAAAAATATGTAAGTAAAATGTAAGCGATTTGAAAGCGAAACGGTATCGGACAGGAGGCTGTTCTCCTGCTCAGATAAACAAAAACCGAAGGAGGACCACACCATGAAAAAGATGCTCACTCTGGCTCTGGCGCTCGTGCTGGCGCTGGCCATGGTCGGCGCCTGCGCGGAGGACAAGCAGGTTCTGACCGTCGTCACCTGGGACGCCACCACCACGCCGTATCTGCTGGCGCAGGAGGCTGCTTTTGAGGAGAAGTATCCGGACATCGATCTGCAGTACATCGACGTCGCCTCTCAGGACTACGCCATCAAGGTCGGCACGATGCTCTCCGGCGGCGACACCTCTGACGTCGTGATGATCAAGGAGGCCCGCGACATCATCAACTGGCAGGCTGCCGGTTATGCCGCGCCGCTGAGCGACTACATGGCTGCGGATGCGTTCGACGTTTCCGGCTATGTCGGCACCGAGGTCAACTACGCGGTGGATGGCGTGCAGTATGCGCTTCCGTTCCGCTCCGACTTCTGGGTGCTCTTCTACAACAAGGACCTGTTCGATGCGGCCGGCGTTGCCTATCCGACCAACGACATGACCTGGGACGAGTACGCTGAGCTGGCCAAGACCATGACGAGCGACGGCGTCTACGGCACGCACTACCACACCTGGCTCTCCGCCGTGGCGAACTGGGCGGTCTGCGACGGCGTGAACACGCTGGCTGACCGTGAGTATTCCGACCTGGCCTACTTCTACAACCTCTATCAGGATCTTGAGGATGCTGGCGCCTGCATGGCGTACAGCGAGCTGAAGGCCTCCGGCCTGCACTACTCCGCGGCGTTCGCCAACGGCAACGTGGCCATGATGCCGATGGGCTACTGGTACGTCTCCACCCTGATCGGCTACAACAAGGAAGGCACCTGCAACTTCAACTGGGGCATCACCGCTGTGCCGCACGCCGAGGGCGTGGCCGCCGGCTCTTCCTTCGGCAACCTGACCGGCGTGATGATCAACGAGAAGTCCGCCAACAAGGATCTGGCCTGGAAGTATGTCTCCTGGCTGTGCAGCGAGGAGGGCGCGCTGACGACCGCGTCCACCGGCTCCCGTCCGGCGTGGGTGTCCGAGGCGGTTGCCGCGCAGATGGCTTCTGTTGAAGGCTTCCCGACTGACGAGGCCTCCACGGGCGCGCTGATCCCGTCCTATGTCGGCATGGAGTGGCCGGTTGTGGACAAGCTCTCCGAGATCCAGACCATCGTCAATGAGGAGCACTCCCTCATCATGACCCGCGAGCTGGACGTCGAGGAAGGCATCGAGGAAATGAACGAGCGCGTTGCCGAGCTCTTCGAGTAATCGCGCACAAGCATCACCTGGCAGGAGCGGGGGGAGCGATAGTCTCGCTCGTCCCGCTCCTTTTTGCGGGCAGCTGCGTGTGTCCGCGTTCCCAAGGGGAAGCCCCATGCTTCAGGAGTGGTCAGGGACCGCTTTTTTACACGAGTATCGGCTGCCTGCCGCCACTGAGCGGCGCGCGGGAGGAGCCGGAGCCATGCGGCGGGAGGCCGCAGAAAGGAGAAATTCCGTCATGGTACAGACTGCTTCAAAGAAAGCCAAACGGCCGATGAGCAGGCTGGAGAGAAAGAACACGCTGATCGCGTATTCCTTCCTTGCGCCGAACTTCCTGGGCTTTGCGATCTTTACGCTGGTGCCCGTCGTCTGCTCCGTGCTGCTTTCGTTTGTGGAGTGGAACGGCGGCGCGATCTCCAACATGAAGTGGGTCGGACTGCAGAACTACGCTTCCATCTTCAAGATTGACAAGGTCGCCGAAAAGCTCATGCAGGGCGATTTCTTCTATTTTTTTGAGCGCGTCGACCTGGGCATCGCGCTCAAAAATACGATCTTCTATACCGTGGTCACGGTGCCGCTGACGCTCATCTGCGCCGTGGCGCTGGCCATCGCGCTCAATAAGGCGGTCAAGGGCGCCGTGGGCTTCCGCGCGGTCTTCTTCTTCCCGTATGTCGCCTCGATGGTCGCCATCTGCGTCTGCTGGAACTTCATGCTCATGAAGGACGGCCCGGTCAACCAGCTGATTCAGGCGTTCGGCATCCCCTTCAACAAGAGCTGGACGGCGGACAGCACCATGGCCATCTGGGCGATCATCCTGGTATCCGTCTGGCGCAACATGGGCTATTACATGGTCATCTACCTGGCGGCGCTGCAGGGCGTCCCGCGCGAGCTGTACGAGGCGGCGACCGTTGACGGAGCGAACAAGTGGCAGCAGTTCGCCAACATCACCATCCCGCAGCTGCGCCCGACGACGTTCTTCGCGTCCATCATGATGATCATCTCCTGCTTCAAGATCTTCGACGTCGTAGCCATCATGACCGAGGGCGGCCCGGGACGCGCGACGAAGATGCTGGTCTACTACATCTACGATGTGGCCTTCATGCAGAACAAGTATGGCCTGGCCAGCGCAATCTCGATGGTGCTGCTGACGATCGTCCTGATCATCACGGTCATCCAGTTCCGCAGCGAAAAGAAATTCGCCAACGATTGAGAAAGGAGGAAGGATCATGTCCCAGACCGCAGCTACGAAAAACCAGATCAGGCAGGATAATCCCGTCCTGCAGATGATCGGCAAGGGTTTGCTCTATATCGTGCTGATTGCCGTTGCGCTCTTTACGCTGATTCCCTTTGTGTGGATGATCTCCTCCTCGCTGAAGCTGGACCGCGAGGTCTTCGCCTATCCGATGAAGTGGATTCCGGAGACCTTTCACTGGGAGAACTACGTGCTCATCTGGCAGAAGGTGCCGATGCTCACCTACTTCAAGAACACGGCGTTCATCGCCATCGTCGTCACCTGCCTGCAGACGCTCACCTCCTCCTTCGCGGCGTATGCGTTTGCCAAGCTGAACTTCAAGGGCCGCGACACGCTATTCCTGTGCTATATCGCGACCATCGCGGTGCCGTGGCAGGCGTACATGCTGCCCCAGTTCATCATGATGCGCTCCATGGGCCTGTATGACACGCTCTGGGCGATGGTGGTGCTGCAGGCGTTCTCGGCCTTCGGCGTGTTCCTCATGCGCCAGTTCTATCAGGGCGTGCCGACGGAGCTGTGCGAGGCGGCGCGCATCGACGGCCTGAGCGAGTACGGCATCTGGGCGCGCATCATGCTGCCGCTCTCGAAGGCCGCCATCGCGACGCTGGTCATCTTCACCTTCGTGGGCACCTGGAACGACTACATGGGCCCGATGATCTACCTGACCCGCGACGTCAACAAGACCATTCAGGTCGGCTTGCGCCGCTTCATCCAGGAGAACTCCAGCGACTATCACCTGATCATGGCGGCCTCGCTGGTGTCGCTGCTGCCGGTGTCCATCGTGTTCCTGTGCCTGCAGAAGTACTTCATCGAGGGCATTGCGACCTCCGGCCTCAAGGGCTGAGGAGAGCTTGTGGAGAAAAAGCTTTCATAGGCGCGAAGCGAAGAAGGGAGTCTGAGGGATGAAATCCCTCAGGCAGGTTTGGGCTACAGCCCAACGATCCAAGCCTAGGAAAAAAGTAGTTTCAGAGCAGGCTGCAAAGCAGCCTACGATTGAAACGGGGCTGATTCGTACAGTAAGAATTTAGATGCTGAGGAGTATAAGACGGGAGGGGCAGACCGTATGCTTGGCGAATATCTTGACGCACATCCGCTCAAAGACATGATCCGCCGCATGCCGGTCTGCCCCTTTCCGCCGATGGAGGATCGCGCGGCCTGGCAGGCGATTGATCCTGCGGACAGGGCGGATCTGCTGGAGCAGATTGAGGAACTGAAGGGCGTGCCGTATCCGATGTGCACGGCCTCGCAGTTCATGGCCTTCGCGAAGACGGGCAGCCGCGCGGCATATGAGGAGCCCTACTTCCTGCGCCGGCGCAAGCTGGTCGTGTCGGTGCTGCAGTTGTGCCTTGAGGGCGGCGGAAAGGCGATTGATGATGTGATCGACGGCATCTGGTGCATCTGCGAGGAGAGCAGCTGGGTGATTTCGGCGCACAACGTCAATTCCATCCCGGGCGCGTCCTCCGCGCAGGAGAAGCCGCTGCCGGACGTCTGCGACCCGTATATCGACCTCTTTGCGGCGCAGACGGGCATGATTCTCGCGCTGACGGATGCCCTCGCGGGCAGGGCGCTGGACGGAGCCGCGCCCGTCGTCCGCAGGCGGATCCGCCTGGAGATTGAGCGGCGCATCCTGACCCCGTTCATGACGCGCTTCGATTACTGGTGGATGGGCTTTATCCGCAAGGATCTGTGCAACTGGACGCCCTGGATCGTCTCCAACGTCTTTATTGCCGCGTCGCTCATGCTGCGCGACCCGCTGCGCTTTGCCGAGCTGCTGGACCGCGGCTGCCGGATGCTCGACCGCTGGCTGGCGGTGATGCCGCAGGACGGCGGCTGCGACGAGGGCACGGCGTATTACAACATGGCGGGCGGCGCGCTGCTGGACTGCCTGGAGCTGCTGGAGCGCGCGACGCAGGGCCGCATGGCCCTCTGGGGGGAGGAGAAGATCCGGAATATCCTCTCCTTCCCGCTGCGGACGCAGCTGCCCGGCGGCTGGTTCGTCAATTTTGCGGACTGCGACGCCCGACCCTATCTCAGCGGTGAGCGCATTCAGACGGCGGGCGAAAGGCTCGGCGATGCTGCGCTGGCCGCGCTGGGCCAGGCGCACAGGGGCATGCCCCGGCAGGAGATTGGGGACGTGCCGCATTTTTCCCGCCTGCTGATGCGCCTGTTCCATCCGGCGGGGCAGACGGGCGCACTGGCGGAGGCGCCGCGCGACGTCTGGCTGCCCGATCTGCAGCTGCGCGTCGTGGAGAAGGGCGGCCTGATCCTCTGCGCGAAGGGCGGGCACAACGGGGAGAGCCACAACCACAATGACGTCGGCTCGTTCATGCTGGTTGCGGACGGGGAGCCGGAGGTCATCGACCTGGGCAATATGACATACACGGCCCAAACATTCTCCCCGGAGCGCTACACGCTGATGAACACGCGCAGCGCGTACCACAATGTGCCGCTGATCGGGGACTGCGAGCAGCGCCCCGGCGAGGCGTTCCGGGCGGCGGCTGTGCGGCGGCTGGACGATGGCCTCGCGCTTGACATGGCAGGCGCCTACGGCGAGGAGGCGCAGGTGCTGCGCTGTGAACGGCAGTTGGAGCTGACGGACGCGCTGACGCTGCGCGAGCACATCACGCTGTGCACCGCCCGGCCGGTGACCTGGGTCTTCATGCTGCGCCGCGCGCCGCAGATGACGCCGGGCTGCGCGACGGCCGGAGGCATCCGCATCCGCTTCGACGAACGCCTGAAGGCGGAAACCGAGGAAATCCCTGTGCGCGATGCGCGCATGGCGAAGAACTTCCCCGGCAGCGTCTGGCGGCTGACGCTGGACGCCGCGCCCGCCGCAAGCCACGACCAAACCTTTGTGATAGAGAGGACAAAGAGCCATGAATGACGTGTGCAGAAATCCCATACAGACTCGGGCGGACCTGGTGCGCGCCGCGGTGCAGCTCATCGATCCGCTGGTCAAATGCTTGACGCCGGGGAAGGCGCGGCTGATCGTCAGCGAGGGCAGCGCGCATTACAGCGAGGATGTCGCCGGCATGGAGGGCTTCTCACGCGTGCTCTGGGCGCTGGTGCCGATGCTCGCGGGCAAATGCCCGGAGGCGGAGCCCTACTGGGCGCTGTGGAAGGAGGGCATCATCCACGGCACCGATCCCGTGCACGAGGAATACTGGGGCGATATCGGTCCGTTTGACCAGCGCATGGTCGAGATGGCGGTCATGGGCATGGCACTTTGTCTGATCCCCGAGCGCTTCTACGACGAGCTGACGCCCGCACAGCAGGACAATCTCTGCGCCTGGCTCAACCAGATCAACCTGCATGACATGCCGAAGAACAACTGGCGCTTCTTCCGCGTGCTGGTGAACATCGGCTTTCAGCATGTGGGACGGCCTGTCGATCAGGCGCGCCTTGACGAGGATCTCGCGCTGGCGGAGAGCCATTATGTCGCCGACGGCTGGTACTTTGACAAGGCGACCCAGCGGGACTACTACACGCTCTGGGCGTTCCACTATTACGGGCTGGTCTATGCAAAGGCGATGCGGCAGCGGGATCCTGAGCGCGCGGCGAGGTTTACGGAGCGCGCCAAGCGCATCGCGCCGCGCTTTGCCTGCTGGTTTGACGGCGAGGGCCGCGCGCTGCCCTATGGGCGCAGCCTGACCTACCGCTTTGCGCAGTCCGCCTTCTGGTCGGCGCTGGCGCTGGCGGACGCAAGGCCCGAGAGCATGGCGTGGGGCGAGATCAAGCATCTGCTGCTGTCCAACCTGCGCTTCTGGATGAAGCAGCCGGTCTTCGACCGCGACGGTGTGCTGACGGTCGGCTACGGCTATCCGAACCTGTGCATCAGCGAGGGCTACAATGCGCCCGGTTCGCCGTACTGGGCGATGAAGGCGTTCGCTGTGCTGGCGCTTGGCGAGGAGCATCCGTTCTGGACGAGCGAGGAGGAGGCCTGGGCCGCGCCGGAGCGCTTCCTTGACGAGCAGGTGCGCCTGCTGATCACCCGCGATCGCGGCAATCGTATGGCGACGGCTTATACCGCGGGCAACCACGCCTACGAGCACATGCACGAGGACGAGAAATACGAAAAGTTCGCGTATTCCACGCAGTTTGCCTTCTCTGTCGTCAAGGAGGCGGGAACGCTTCAGAAGGGCGCATACGACAGCATGCTCGCCCTGAAGGAGGAGGGGCGCGGGCTGTGGCACGCGCGCAGCGGCTGCGAGAGCTTTGCGCTCTCGGAGGACCGCGTGGTCTGCCGCTGGTCGCCGCTTCGCGGCGTGCTGATCGACACGCAGGTCATCCCCGTCGACGGGAACTGGCACATCCGCCGCCACGTCATCCGAAGCGACAGGGCGCTGGAGGCGGCGGAGGGCGCGTTCGCTGTCCGCCGGGACTGGGCGGGCGCGCGCCCCTGCGACCGCATCCGCACGCAGACGGAGGCGGACGCGGCCCATGCGGCCGCACACGGCGCATACGGCACGAGCGCGATCTACGCGTTGTCCGGCTACGGGCGGGGCGAGGTGATCGTGCCGGAGTGCAATACCAATCTGATGTACACGCGAACCGTGCTGCCGATGCTGCACGCCCGGATTGAGCCGGGCGTCACCGAGCTCGTCTGCGCGGTCTACTGCGCGGCAGACGACGCGCTCGGCGACCATATTCCTCAGGAGGTGCTTGATCATGCGCAATAATCCGTCCGAAATTGCGGCGAAGACCGCCGAAAAATTCCGCCGCACGGCACAGCTTGCCGCGCGGGAGGGCATTCTGCCCTACAAGAGCGCGGAGGGCCGCTGGATCACCTCGCCGTATGACGGCAACAGCTGGTGGACGGGCGGCTTCTGGCCGGGGCTCATGTGGCAGCTCTTTTGCGCGACGGGGGAGGAGGCCTTCAAGCAGGAGGCTCTGCGCGCGGAGGCGATGCTCACCGCGGAATTCCGCTCCTTCCGCTATCTCAATCATGACGTGGGCTTCATGTATCTGCTTTCCTGCGGCGCGCACGACAAGCTGCTGGGCGACGAGCAGGCGTCGATGGACACCCTGCACGCCGCGACGCTGCTCATGGGCCGCTACAGTCCGGCGGGCTATATCCGTGCGTGGAACGAGAAGCATAAGATGGGCTATGCCATCATCGACTGCATGATGAACCTGTCGCTGCTCTTCCGCGCCTCGCGCATAACGGACGACCCGCGCTTTGCCAAGGTCGCCTGCCTGCATGCGGACAGGACGATGCAGGAGTTCATCCGCGAAAACGGATCGGTCGCGCACATCGTGGAGTTTGATCCGCAGACCGGCGCGCGCGTGGGCGAGGTCGCCGGCCAGGGCTATGCGCTGGGCAGCAGCTGGTCCCGCGGCCAGGCCTGGGGGCTGTACGGCTTCACGCTGGCGTATCTGAACACGCAGGACGCGCGCTATCTGGAGACGGCGCAGCGCGTGGCGCGCTACTTCATCGCCAACATCCGAGAGGACGGCTTGACGGATTCGGACTTCTGCCAGCCGGCGGGTGAGGTGCGCATCGACAACATGGCCGGCGCCATCGCGGCCTGCGGCCTGCTCGAGCTGGAAAAGGCGACGGGCGAGGCCGCCTACCGCACCGCGGCGGAGCGGCTGCTCGATGGCATCATCGACCACTGCTGCGACTTCTCCGACGCGATCTGCGGCGTTTTGACGCATTGCACGGCCAGTTATCATGACGACGGCGCGGGCCGGCACACCAACATCACCTACGGCGATTACTTCTTTGTGGAGGCGCTCGCCAAGCTGAACGGCACCGATCCGATGCTCTGGATCTGAGGAGGGAAAACGCCATGATCAGCATTCGTGTCTGCACGGGCGAGGGCGAGCTGCTGGCGGAGGCGAAGCACGAGCGCGAGGCTCTGCTGCGCGTCGACCGCGAATACCGGGACGGGGACCGGATCGAGATCGTCTCCGACTGCCGGCACCTGATGGTGCAGATGGACGCGACCCTGCTGCCCGGCGAGGTGTACCTGCCTGGGGGAAGGATGACCTGGCGGGTGCCGGCGGGGGAGCACCGGTTGGCCTATTGCCCGGTGGCCTTTGCCGGCGGGCGGCATATTGTCACGGCGCGCGCCATGACCGCAGAGGAATGCGCGGCGCGGCGCAACCTGGCCTGCAATCCCTCCGACCTGCGGGGCGACACCGACTTCTTCCCGCACTGCACGGCGAACGTGGAGACGCGAGGGGAATCCTGCTTTGCCGCGCGCAACGTGATCGACGGGATGCGCCACAACGACTATCACGGCGAATGGCCGTTCCAGTCCTGGGGCATTGGCGCGCGCGAGGACGCCTGGTGTCTGCTCGACTTCGGGCGCGAGGTGCGGGTGGATGAGATGGCGCTGACCCTGCGCGCGGATTTCCCGCACGACGCCTATTGGGTCGGCGGGCACGTCGTGCTCTCCGACGGCAGCGACATCGAATATACGCTGAGGAAGAGCGGCGAGCGGCAGTTCATCCCGCTGAACGGCCCGCATACCGTCCGCTGGATGCGGCTGGAGCGCATGCGCAAGAGCGACGATCCCTCGGCCTTCCCGGCGCTGACCGAGTGGGAGGTCTTCGGACGCGACCTGTAAAGCGGGTGGGGCTGCTTTGGCAGCCCCGCTTTTGCGCTCTCCTGAAGTGACCCGGGCGTATTTCGCTTGACAAACCCGTTGCGTTCCTATATGATGAAGAAAACCACGGGCCCCGGAAGCGTGCGGGGCAAGGAGAGAGACACATGGAGGAGCACAAGGAAGAGCGGGGAAACGGGTCGAGGATCGTCTTCGAATCGCTGAACATCCTGATTTCTAAATGGATAGACGGCACATTTTCGGAGATCGTCGACGATTGGAAGTGGATATTCACATACAGCGCCCGGCACAAGGGCGCGATTGTCTTTTATACCATTCTGGGCCTGGTCAGCACGACGCTGGGCCTCGTCTCCAGCATCGTGAGCAAATACCTGCTGGATATCATCACCGGCTACCAGACAGAAAAGCTCACGCTGCTCATCGGCGTGATGATCGGCAGCACGGTGTTTAATCTGGTCGTGAGCAACCTGCTCGGACGCTTTGAGCTCAAGCTGAACATCGCCATCAACAACGACATTCAGGCTGATATCTTTGACAAGATCATCGACGCGGACTGGCTCGCGCTGAGCCGTTACAGCTATGGCGACGTGCTCAACCGCTTCAACAGCGACGTGGGCACCGTCAGCAGCAACGCGATCACCTGGCTGCCCTCCATCGTCATCACGGTCTACAACTTTGTGGCGACCTTCCTCGTCATCCTGCGCTACGACTGGGTGATGGCGGTGCTCGCCTTCGCCAGCGCGCCGTTTTTGTTCCTCGTCTCGGCCATCGTGCTCAAAAAGCGTCAGGCCTATGCCAAAAAGGTGCGCAGGATGAGCAGCCAGATGATGTCCTTCGAGGTGGAGACGTTCTACAACCTGGACACGATCAAGTCGTTCGGCATCGCGCCGTATTACGGGCGGAAGATGCGCTGGTGGCAGAACAAATTCAAGAAGCTCAGCCTGGAATTCAACATGTTCTCCATCAAGACCGGCGTCGTTTCCTCCATCATCAGTACGCTGGTGCAGGGGCTGACCTTCGCTTACTGCCTGTGGCGGCTGTGGACGCACGACATCACCTACGGCACGATGACGCTGTTCATGTCCCAGCGCAGCAAGCTCTCCAGCGCCTTCAGCAGCCTCGTTTCGATCATCCCGTCCTTCCTCAACAGCTCGATCTCCGCGCACCGCATCCGTGAGCTGGTCGAGCTGCCCCGCGAGGTGCATATTCCCCAGAGCAGCGAGCTGGACGCCTTCGCCAGGGACGGCTTTACGGTGGAGATGCGCGACCTGAGCTTCTCCTATGTGCGCGGCAACCGCGTGATCCGGGACTCCCGGATGATCGCCCGGCCGGGCGAGATCGTGGCGCTGGTCGGCCCCTCCGGCGAGGGAAAGACGACCATCATCCGCCTGATCCTGGGCCTTGTGCGTCCGCGCTCGGGCGAGGCGGTCATCCGCGCGGCCAACGGCATGGAGCTGGAGATGAACGCGGATACGCGCCACCTGTTCGCCTATGTGCCGCAGGGCAACACGATCCTCTCCGGCTCCATCGCGGAAAACCTGCGCATGGTTCGCCCGAAGGCCACGGACGAGGAGATCATCGACGCGCTCAAGATCGCCTGCGCGTGGGACTTTGTCAGCAAGCTGCCCGAGACGATCTACACCAAGCTCGGCGAGCGCGGACGCGGACTGTCGGAGGGCCAGGCGCAGCGCATCGCCATCGCGCGCGCCGTGCTGCGCGACGCGCCTGTGCTGCTGCTCGATGAGGCGACCTCCGCGCTGGATGTGACGACGGAGCGGCAGGTGCTGCGCAACATCATCCGCCAGCGACCGAACAAGACCTGCATCGTCACGACGCACCGGCCCAGCGTGCTGAACATGTGTCAGCGCGTCTACCGGGTCATGGACAGGCAGATCACGGAGCTGTCCGAGGAGGAATCCAGCCGGATGGCGATGGACTTCTGACGAACGGAGGATGGGTATGGAGCCGGAGGTCATCCGGGTGGTCGACACACGCGAGTATGTGAGCATGCTGCGCGGCCTGGTCGAGGAGGGGCACGAGGTCAGCATGCTGATCTCGGGCGGGAGTATGTCGCCGTTTTTGATCCACCGGCGGGACACGATCTTCTTCAAAAGGCCGGACAGCCCGCTGCGCGCGGGCGACATGGTGTTCTATGAGCGGGCAAACGGCCAGTTCATCATGCACAGGATCCTGCGCGTGCGGCGCGACAGCTACGATATCGTCGGCGACGCGCAGACGCAGGTGGAGCACGGCGTGCGGCGGGAGCAGATCTTTGCGCGCGTCACGCGCGTGCGGCGCAAGGGTGTGATGATCGGGCCGGGTGATTTCTGGTGGGGCTTCTTCGCGCGCGTCTGGCCGCTGTTGCTGCCGCTGCGGCCGCTCATCAGCCGCACCTATGCGCTTGTGCGCGGAGGCGGCAGGGGGAAAAACGGGACGCCCTGAGCGGTGATTCCAATACAAAACCAAGAACGGAGCCGCTCCGACAGGGGAGACGGCTCCGTTTTGCATGAGAACAGAATCATTCGGGCAGGCGGCGCAGCAGCGGAATCAGCACGCCGCCCGCGCTGTTGCCCAGCGTGATGACCGCAAGGCGCAAAAGCGCCTGCGCGCCGAGCGTACTGGAGACGGCGAAGTAGAACATGTCGGCGATGCAGTGCTCAAAGCCGCAGAGGATGAAGACCGCGACGCAGAGCATGAGGATCAGCGGATTCTGCGTGCGCTTGTAGCCGTCCACGGCGATGAACATCAGCAGGCCGCAGAAGACGGCGAGCAGAAAGAGGCTGAGCAGGCCGTCGCCGAGCTTCGTTTCGCACATCGCGCCGGCGCGCACGGCGATGGAGGCGGCGCGGCTTGCGCGCAGGGCGAGGGCCGTCAGCCCGGTTCCGGCAAAGTTGCCCGCCCAGATGACGGCGAGCTGGCAAAGATACGCGGGAGATTCGCCGACGAGGTAGCCTACCTTGCCGGTGAACAGATGCAGCCCGTGCGCGCAGATGGCATAGAGACCTACGGAGAAGAGCAGGGCGCCCACGACGCTGCTCTCCACGCTGAGATAGACGGCGCCGCCGATGCCGATGGCCATACCGGCGAGCAGGGCGCTCAGAAAGAGCCTGACGTGTTTCATGGAAAATCCTCCCTTTTACGCTGTAAATCCCTCTGCAAAGCTGCGGCCTCGGCCGCAAAACAACGGGATCTACGGGATTTCGTCGGAGATGCAGCCGGCATCATGCCGGTTGGGCGGCAAAAAACCGCCCGGACATGCTGCCCAGACGGTCGGCTTCTCTTTGCCCAGCCTCCACGTGGTCGATTCCACTTCCGTCAGTCGGCTGAGGCTTTCATCATACAGAAAAGCGGCGGATTTGTCAATTCCAATCTGCCTTTTGCGGACGGGAGGAAAAAAGATGAACAAAAATGTAAAAGGAGCTTGACATGCGGTGGGAACCGTGGTATCCTGTGCGTGTAAAGCAAGCTTGACTTTTGAGGCGAAAGCCGGCAAGAAAGGAGATCGTGTGTGACCAACCATCTGGAGGCGCTGCGCAAGGCGCGCGGCATCCGGCAGGAGGATCTGGCGCAGGCGCTGGGCGTCTCCCGCCAGACGATCATTTCGCTGGAGAAGGGGAAGTACAACCCGTCTCTGGCGCTGGCGTTCAGGCTGGCACGGTATTTTGCGCTGCCGATTGAGGAGATCTTTGACGATTCGGACGAGGTTGACCGCTGAGGCGGGAAAGAGAAAAGAGGAACAACGATATGAAATGCAAGCTGACGGAAAAGAAGAGTATGACGGCAATGCTGATTGTGGGACTGGTTTTGCTGATCGGGGGCATTGGCGCGGCCCGGCTGCTGCCCGAGGAGCAGCATATGGCGACGCGGCTGGCGGGCTTCGTGTCGGGCATCGGCGGCGCGTTTGCTGCGATTGGCGCGGTCGTGCTGATCCGGCGCGCCGTGATCGGCGAGGAGCGGGCGAAGGACAGCGAGCTCTCCATGCAGGACGAGCGCGGGCAGATGATTGCCTACCGGGCGCAATGCCTGCTGGCGATCGCGGCGGTGCTCTCGCTGTGCGTGATTGTCTTCGTGTCGCTCATGCGCGGGGATACGTTCATGATGCTGCTGGCGGCCGCACTTTGCCTGGTGTCCGCGGCGGTCAAGGTGGGCGCGCTCTGGTTCTACGGAAAGAGGATGTAATCCTGTTCCCGGATAGAAAAAAGCTATAGGCGCGAAGCGAATATGGGGTCAAGGGGCGAAGTCCCTTGGCAGGTTTGGGCGGCAGCCCAACGTGTTTCTTGATGGCGAAGCCATTCCCTGAAAGCAGTCAGGGAGCGAAGCGTTACCTGACGGGGAGTTTCCTCAAGGCTCGAATGGATTGGAGAATAGGATAGCCGCACGGCGGCCGGGGGGAAATCATTGAACCCCGGCCGCCGCGTCTTGTGCAATCCCTCCCGGGTGCGATATAATAGAAGCAAGAAAAGAAACGGAGGGGTTTCGGATGACAGAGCTTGTTCGGGAAGAAAACTATGAACGGCTGATGCGCAAAATCGTCGAGCCGGGCCTCGCGGCGATGCGGGAAGAAATCGACATGCCGCTCTCGGGCGGTGGAACGCTGCGCGCGGAGGTCTACAACCGGCTCGATGCCACGCGCGCCGTGGTCATCCTGCACGGATACACGGAGTCGGCGGAGAAATTCCGGGAGATGGCGTGGTATTTCATCCACGCGGGCTTCAGCGTCTTCGCGATGGACCACCGGGGACACGGGCGCTCCGTGCGCGCGCTGGAGGACACGTCCATCACGCATGTCGAGCACTTTGAGGACTACCTGCACGACTTGGAGGAGTTCATGGAGAAGGTCGTGCGTCCGAGGATGCAGGGCGGGACGCTCTGCCTGTACGCGCATTCGATGGGCGGCGCCGTGGGCGCGTTTGCGTTGATGGAGCATCCTGACTGGTTTGCCCGCGCCGTGCTGACCGCACCGATGATCGCGCCGGTCTCAAAGCCGCTGACGCCGGGGCTGGCGCGCGCGGTGGCCGGCGCGATGTGCGCGCTGGGGCAGGGCAAGCGGCGCGCGTTCATCGGCAAGCCGTTTGACCCCGCGAGCGAGACGCTGGAGACCTCCTGCTCGACCAGCCGGGCGCGGTTTGACTACTACGAGCGCAAGCGGGTGGAGAACCGGCATCTGCAGAACTGCTCGCCGACCTACGGCTGGGTGCGCGAGGCCGTGAGCGTCACGCGCAAACTGCTCGACCCGCAAAACGATGCGAAAATCGTCACGCCGCTGCTGCTGTGCCAGGCCGGGCTGGACACGATCGTCTGCCTGCCGGAGCAGGAGCAGTTTGCCGCGCAGGTCAAGGGCGCCAGGCTCATCCGCTACGAGACGGCGCGCCACGAGATCTATAACTCGACCGACGACGTCATGGAGCGCTATGTGGACGACGTGATCGGCTTCCTGTCCGAATAAACGGAAGGAAGCCTGCGCAAAGGAGACGGGAGCATGGAGAAGATTCGCTTTGCCGTGGCGGGCTCGGGCTGGCGCGCGCGGTTCTATCTGCGCGCGGCGCAGCTGCTGCCGGAGCGCTTTGAGGTGACGGGCGTGCTCTGCCACAGCGCGCAGGGCGCAAAGGCTTTGGCCAAAGAGACGGGCTTGAGGACGTGCACGACGCTGAACGCGCTGCTGGCGGATTCGCCGGCGTTTGTCGTCTCCTGCGTGCGCAAGGCCGCGATGCCGGAGATGGTGACGCTGCTGCTCAGGGCGGGCATGCCCGTGCTGAGCGAGACGCCGCTGGCGACGGACATTTCGACGCTGCGCACGCTTCATGAGACGCAGCGGCGGACGGGCACGGCGCTTGAACTGGCCGAGCAGTATTTCCTCTGGCCGACGCATCAGGCGCGGCGCGCGCTGATCGACCGCGGGCTGCTCGGGCAGGTGACCAGCTGCACGCTGTCGATGATGCACGATTATCATGCGGTGAGCATGCTGCGCTTCTATCTGGGGGAGGAAAATGGCGACGTGCAGATCCGCGCGCGGCGCGTGACCTCGCCCATCGTCAAGACGGGCGACCGCTCCGGCCTGATCGCCGGAGGGCCGGTCGAGGAGGAAAACCGCGTGCTGGCGCAGTTGACCTATGCCGACGGACGGCTGGGCCTGTACGACTTTGCGGGCACGCAGTATCACAGCGCGATCCGCAGCAGCCACCTGCGCATCCTGGGCACGCGGGGCGAGATCTTCGACGACGATGTCCGCTGGGTCGACGCGCAGGGCCGGCCGCAGCAGGACCGGCTGCAGATCGGGCGCGACCGCATGAGCGGCACGGTGCGCACCGTCAGCTTCCTGGGCGAGCGGCTGTACGAAAACCCGTTCCGCGCGGATGTGACGATGAGCGAGGACGAAATCGCCGTGTGCAGCGTGCTTGAGCGCATGGGCGAAACCCTGCGCACGGGCGAGCCCTTCTATCCGCTGGCGCATGCCTTCCGCGACGCCTACATCGCCTGCCTGATGACAGGTGCGGCCGACGAGGACGGAAGGATTCATACGGTCGCGATGGACTGGGACTGAGCAAAGCGCGGGCGGGTCAGCGTTTTCCGTTGACAGGCCGGGGCTTGACGTGTTAAAGTATAGGAACTGGATTTTTGACACATCACCGGGGCGTCATGCCCGCGGATTGGGAGCGAAGCGACATGTTTGAACTGAAACTGGAAAAGAACTGGTATGACGCGCTGTACGCGCGCAGCTCCGTGCGCAAATACACGGGCGCGCCGGACAAGGAGCAGCTAGATCGCCTGGGCGTGCTCTGCCGCAAGGTGAGCTGGCAGGGCATCACCGTGCGCATGTTCAAGGGGCCGGGCCTCAAGAGCAGCATCAAGGGGACGGACGTCTACGCCGTCATCGTCGCCAAGAAGGGCACGCCGATGGAGCTGGAGGGCTACATGGGCGAGGCCATCGTGCTGGAGGCGACGGCGATGGGCCTTGGTACCTGCTGGCTGGGCGCGGGCTTCTATCCCGATGTCATCAGCCGCAACGTCAACCTGCAGAGCGACGAGGCCGTCCACTGCGTCATCGCCATCGGCAAGGCGGAGCGAGCGCCGTTTGCGCCCAAGCGCATGGACGTGCAGAAGCTCTGCGGCAAGACGGAGGAGGAGCTCGCCGCGATTGGCGCCTGGCAGAAGGAGGCTGTGCTCGCGGCGCGCGTCGCGCCCAGCGCGATGAATCAGCAGCCCTGGAAGCTCGAGGCCGAGAGCGTGGGCGTGTCCATCCTCGAGCGATCGGTGCTCTACAAGAAATACGCGCCGCTGGACCGCGGCATCTGCATGCTGCACGCCGCCGTGGGCGCGTACCACGCGGGCCGCGAGGCCGTCTTCAAGAAGACGGACGGCGGCTACCTCATGCGGGCATAACGCGCGCAGGACACACAAAAACCACATAAAGACATCCTCCCTGGGGAAGATATTCCCGAAGGAGGATTTTCCTTATGCTCAATGGTTTCCTGAGAACGGCCATCCTGTTTTTCGTGACGACGGTCGTGCTTCGGCTGATGGGCAAGCGACAGTTGGCGCAGCTTCAGCCGTATGAGGTGGTCATCACGCTGATGATCTCCGACCTGGCGACGCAGCCGATGAGCGACGTCGAGATCCCGCTGCTGGGCGGTGTGATCTCCATCCTGACGCTGCTGCTGCTGCACAGCCTGCTCAGCGTGCTCGCGTTCTGGAGCATGCATCTGCGGCGGATCATCTGCGGGCGGCCGAGCGTGCTCGTGCGGGACGGGAAGATCTGCGAGAAGGAGCTGCGCAGGCTCTGCTTCGACCTCTCCGACCTGATGGAGGGCATCCGCACCAACGGCGTGCTCGGCCTGCAGGAGACGGGCAGCGTCGTGCTGGAGACGAACGGCACGCTGAGCGTCTTCCCCTCGGCGGACAGCCGGCCCCCGACGCGCAAGGAGCTGGACCTGCCAAAGCGCTACGACGGCATTCCGCTGACGCTGATTCTCGATGGCAAGCTGCAGTCGCGAACGATGCGCATCGCGGGGCTCGACGAGGGCTGGCTCAGGCGGCTTCTGCAGGGGCAGGGCATCGAGCGGGACGCCGACGTGCTGCTGGCGGCGCTGGACACGCAGGGTGTGCTGCTGGTGCAGGAGCGGGGCGAGACGGGGCGGCTGCTGACGATTCAGGCGGTTGGCGAGGACAAGGTGAGGTGGTAGCATGTGCAGGAAGCTGATGACCATACTGGCCACGGCGCTGATTCTCGCGGCGCTGGCCGTCGTCGAGCAGCGCCTGGTGTCGCATCTGACGGACGACGCGCTGGCCAAGACGTCCGTGATCCTGAGGCTGATCCGGGAGGGGGAGATGGAGACGGCGCTGCAAAAAGCCCGCGAGCTCGACCTGCATTGGGACGATCACGCGGGCGAATTGGAGGTGATGGTCGACCACAGCTCGACCGACGAGGTACGCTACGGGCTCTCGCGGCTGATCGCCGCGTTGGAGGCGGAGGACCGCGCCTCCGCGCTGATTTACGCCAGCGAGGTGGAGGGCGGCGTCGAGCATGTGCGCGAGCGACAGGCGTTCTCCGTGCAGAATCTGCTCTGACGCGGGATTACATCGCTTCCATCTCGCTGGCGATGGCGGCCTCGTCGGGCTTCATGGCCTCCAGCGTGCGCAGCAGGAGGTCGTCCAGCTCCCAGCCCAGCAACTGCGCGCCCTGCGCGATGACCTCGCGGGAGCAGCCGGCGGCAAAGCCCTTCGACTTGTATTTCTTCTTGAGGCTCTTGAGATCCATATCGGTGATGCTGCCGGAGGGACGCATCTTCGCGCAGGCGCCGATCAGGCCGGTCAGCTCGTCGCAGGCGAAGAGCACCTTCTCCATCTCGTGCTCCGGGGCGACGTCGGTGCAGATGCCGTAGCCGTGGCAGACGACGGCGTGAATCAGGCGCTCGTCCGCACCGCCGTCGCGCAGCAGCTCGACGCATTTGACACAGTGCTGCTCGGGCCACTGCTCGAAGTCGATGTCGTGCAGCAGACCGACGACAGCCCAGAAATCGGCCTCATCGCCGTAGCCGAGGGAATCGGCCATCCGGCGCATGACCTTGGAGACCGTCAGCGCGTGGCAGAGGTGAAAGGGCTCGCTGTTGTACTTGCGCAGCAGCGCAAGGGCTTCTTCATAGGACATGGTGGATCCGCTCCTTTTGATGCGATTTCTGAAAAAGATGGGTGAAATCGACTGTATTATACCAGCGGTGTTCCGGCGTGTCAATGTGCGGCGGCAGACGCGGCAAGAGATTAATATGCAGGAAAAAAGAAAGTTTCATTCAGATTATACATAAACATGGAAAGGAAACGGGGTAAACAGAATATTTTTGTAAAATGATTTGCAAAATGGCTTGACAGGAAGGTGCAAAGGTCGTATAATTCCCGCGTCGGCAGGAAACAGCAGACTGCCGGCGCGCGGCGGGTCTGCGCAGAGGCTCCGCCGCGGGGTGTTGTTTCTCTTTCTTTCTTTCTCCTCTTCATCGAATTGAGCGCCTTCGGGCGCTCCTTTCTTTTTGCCGGAAAAGAGGGCCGTGAGCATCGCTGCTGTGCTGGGTTTGCTGCCTGATGCGGAAGGAATCGGGCGCAGCGGCCCTTCACATTCGGTTTTCGGATGGGGAAGGCAGAGCAATTTGACTTATCAGATAGGCCAACAAAAACCGATTGTTTTGATGAAATCTCGCCGAATGCAGGAAAAATGGAATTAATCCTACAGAAAACAATGGAATTTGCAGGCTGGGTATGGTATCATAAATCTGTTTAGGCCTCTTCGGATGCTTAAAAACGAACGTTTTTTTCCTGCATCGGAAAAGGGAACGACTCATTGAGCAGATAAAGAATCTGCAATCGGGCGCTGCTGGGCTTCTAAGGGAGCTGTGCAGGGCGTTTGCGCCAAAAACGAAACAGCGAAGAAGCGACGAGAGACGAAGGAGAAATCCCATGCTGATGATCGTGATTGAGCTGCTGGGCGGATTGGGCCTGTTTATCGCCGGTATGAACATGATGAGCCGCGGCATTGAGAAGGTTGCGGGCAACCGGCTGAGAGGAATCCTCAAAGCGTTTACCAAGACCCGGCTGCTCGGGCTGCTGGTCGGATTGTTCTTTACAGCTGTGATCCAATCCTCGAGCGCGGCGACCGTGATGGTCGTCAGCTTTGTCAACTCCGGGCTGATGCGCCTGACGGAGGCCTGCGGCATCATTTTGGGCGCCAACATCGGCACGACGGTCACGGCGATGCTCGTCGCGTTCAGGCTCAGCGCCATCGCGCCGCTGTTCGTCTTCGCGGGCGCGATCATGGTCAACTACGTCAAGCTGCCCGTCCTGCGCAAGACGGGCGAGGCCGTGCTCGGCTTCGGCGTGCTGTTCCTGGGCATCAGCACGATGTCCGCCGCGATGACGCAGCTGCGCGGGATTCCCGCGGTCATCGAGCTGCTCTCCCGGTTCACCAATCCCGTGCTGGGCGTCGTGCTCGGCCTGGTGATCACGTCGGTTGTGCAGAGCTCTTCCGTCACGGTCAGCATCCTGGTCGTCATGGCGTCGCAGGGGCTGATCGGGCTGGACATCTGCATGTTCGTCATCCTCGGCTGCAATATCGGCGCCTGTACCTCGGCGGTGCTCTCCTCCGTCGGCGGCACGAAAAACGCCAGACGCGCCGCGCTGATCCATCTGCTCTTCAACGTCTTCGGCACGGTGCTCATGTTCGTGCTGCTGCTCTTCTTCTCGCCGCAGATCGAGACGATCATCCGCTTCTTCAGCGGGCACGGTACCGACGCCGGTACGCTGGGCCGCAGCATCGCCTGGGCGCACTTCCTCTTCAAGGTCTTCCAGGTGATCGTCTTCTATCCGTTCATGGATGCGATCATCCGCTGCACCTACCTGCTCGTGCCCGGCGAGGACGAGAAGAAGGAGGAGGAATCCTTCAGCCTGCAGTTCATCGGCACGTCGCTGCCCAACCCGACCGTCGCCGTCTATCTGGCCGTGCGGGAGATGGAGCGCATGGCGAATATGGCGTTTGACAACCTGCGCGAATCGGTGGAGTGCCTGATCGAGGGCGACCTGACGCGCGCGGCAGGGGTGTTTGAGACGGAGCGCTATATCGACTATCTCGACGAGCAGATCAGCAGCTATCTCGTCAAGATCAACCAGAATACGCTGCCGCTGGAGGACGCGAACATGATCGCGGCGTATTTCCACGTCGTCAGCGACATCGAGCGCATCGGCGACCACGCGGAAAGCATTGTGGAGCTCATTCCCCAGCTGGTGGAAAACGGCATCCGCATGTCGGAGGAAAGCGTTGCGGAGCTGCGCGGGATGATGAAGCTGATCGACCGCATTCTTGTGGAATCCCTGCACATGTTCATGACGGGCGACACCGCGCACATGGAGGAAATCCGCGACCTCGAGAACATGATCGACCACATGGAGCGCACCCTGCAGGCCCGACACATCAGCCGCCTGAACGAGGGACGCTGCAGCGCGCTGGCCGGCGTGTACTTCTCCGACGTCGTCTCCGGCCTGGAGCGCGTGGGCGATCACGCGATCAACATCGCCTTTTCGCTGCTGGAGGCCAAGCAGGGCATCCATCACGGCTGAAGGAAGCTTGGCCATCACATGGGAACAGGCAATGACCTGTTCTTTTTTTGTCCTGATCGTTTGCCCTCGCGTCACATTTGCGTCCATTTTCTCCCCGATTTCACCATAGTTTCTTCAATCGCCCATGACAATTCTCCTGTATCCTTATTGTGCTTTGAAAGTCCGCAGGGCATCGATCCCTTTGGGTCAGCCCGGAGGTTTTTCATACCAGCTGAGGCATTGCCTTGAAAGGAGAGACAGGATTGATTGAAGTCAGCCACTTGACAAAGCGGTACGGCGGACACACCGCCGTATCCGATCTGTCCTTCACGATTGAGAAGGGGCGGATTTATGGGTTTCTGGGGCCGAACGGCGCGGGAAAGTCGACGACCATGAACATCATCACGGGCTGTCTGGGCGCGACGGAGGGCGAGGTTCGAATCGACGGGCACGACATCTTCGAGGAGCCGATGGCCGCCAAGAGGAAGATCGGGTATCTGCCCGAGCTGCCGCCGCTGTACACGGAGATGACGACGGAGGAATACCTTCGCTTCGTGCTGCAGGCCAAGGGCGTGCGCCGCAGCGAATGGGGAAGCCAGCTGCGAGGCGTGATGGAGAAGACGAAACTCTTTGACGTCAGCGGACGGCTGATCAGCAGCCTCTCCAAGGGCTACCGCCAGCGCGTGGGCATCGCGCAGGCGCTGCTGGGCAATCCGGAGGTCATCATCCTCGACGAGCCGACGGTCGGCCTCGATCCGGCGCAGATCATCGAAATCCGCGAGATGATCCGCGCGCTGGGGCGCGAGCACACGGTCGTGCTCTCCAGCCACATTCTCAGCGAGGTGCAGGCCGTCTGCGACCACATCATGATTATCGCGCACGGGAAGCTCGTCGCCAGCGACACGGCGGAAAACCTCACGAACCTGCTCTCGAGCGGCATGACCGTCGAGCTGGAGGCGAAAGGCAGCGAGGACGAGACGCGCGCCGTGCTCGATGGCCTTGACGGCGTGGCGGGCGCGGCGTATGCTCCCGGCGAGGAGGGCACGACCCGCGTCACGCTGACGCCTGCGGAGGGCGTCGATCCGCGCGAGGCGATCTTTCAGCGCTTCGCGACGAGCGATGTCCCGCTGATTGAGCTGCGCAAGGACAAGGCGACGCTGGAGGATGTGTTCCTGGAGCTCACGCAGGGCGAGCAGGACGCGGCGGCAGCCGAAGCGAAGGAGGAGGCGAAGGGCGCATGACAGCGATCTTCAGGCGCGAGGTCGCCTCGTATTTCAAGGGCATGCTCGGCTATCTGATCGCGGCGTTTGTGCTGGTCTTCGCGGGCATTTACACGATGGCCTACAACCTGAGCGGCGTCTACGCCAACTTTGAATACACGCTCAGCGCGATCGCGTTCATCTATCTGATCGCGGTGCCGATCCTTTCGATGCGCTCGCTCGCCGAGGAGCGCCGCCAGAAGACCGATCAGCTGCTCTACGCGCTGCCGATCCGACTGAGCGACGTCGTCCTGGGCAAGTATTTGGCGATGCTCGTCGTGCTCGCCGTGCCGACGCTGATCATGGCGCTCTATCCGCTGATCCTCTCGCAGTTCGGCACGGTCTCGTTTGCGACGGCATACGGCGCGCTCTTTGCGTTCTTCCTGCTGGGCGCGTGCCTGCTCTCCGTCGGGCTGTTCATCTCCTCGGTCACGGAGAATCAGGTCGCGGCGGCGGTCATCACGCTCATCGCCGTGCTGCTGCTCTACTTCATGAGCGGCCTGTCCGACTTTGTCTCAACGGAGGCGTCCGCCTCGCTGCTGGCGCTGTGCCTGCTGGTGCTGCTGTTCGCGGTTGTGCTGTGGCTGCTGTCAAGGAACCCGATTGTCGCGCTGCTGACGGCTGCCATTGGCATAGGCGCGCTGCTGGTCTGCTATGGCGCGGACAGCGCCGCGTTTGAAGGGCTCTTCGGGCAGATCATGGTGCAGCTGAGCGTCTTTGACCGCTTTTACACGTTTGTCGACGGCGTCTTTGACCTGACGGCGGTCGTCTATTATCTCTCGATGATCGCGGTCTTCCTGTTCCTTTCAGTGCAGTCGCTGGAGAAGCGGAGGTGGAGCGAATGAAGACGAAGCACGAGCGTCCCGCCAGGGAGAAGCGCCCGCTCAAGGAGCGCGTGCGGCGCATGTTCGGCCGGCGGTTCCGCGCGGGCGGCTATGCCGTGTTTGCCGCGGCGGTGGTCATCGCCATCGCCGTGCTGGCGAACCTGCTGGTCTGCGCCCTGCCCAGCGAGAAGACAAAGCTCGACCTGACGGATCAGTCGCTCTACACGCTGGGCGACCAGACCAGGCGCATCCTCTCAAGCCTTGACCAGGATGTGACGCTCTACCTGCTGGCCACCTCCGGCTATGAGGATGAGACGATTGCGCGGCTGCTCGCCCGCTACGCGGACCAGAGCAGCCACGTCCGGGTGCAATACATCGACCCGACGCAGAAGCCGACCTTCCTGGATGGCTACGACCTCGACCTGACACGGCTGTATGCCAACAGCGTGCTGGTGGAGTGCGGCAGCCGGGTGCGGCTGGTCGGCTATGACGAGATCTATGTCACCAGCTACAGCATGGATTATTCTTCCTACAGCTACACCTCGAGTACCAGCTTCGACGGTGAGAACGCGCTGACTAACGCCATCCACTACGTCTCCAGCGACGCGATTCCGAAGGTCTACACGCTGACGGGACACGGCGAAACCGAGCTGGGTGACACGATCGTCGGCTATATCGAGCGCGACAATCTGGAGACGGAGAGCCTCAGCCTGCTGAGCCTCGATGCTGTGCCGGAGGATGCTTCGGCGATTGTCATCAACGTGCCCACGGGCGATCTGAGCGGCGACGAGGCGAACATGCTCATCGCCTACCTCGAATCGGGCGGAAACATCGTCCTGATCACGGACTATATCGGGCAGGGCGAAATGGAAAACCTGCTGCGCGTGACGGCGGCGATGGGCCTCACGGCGGGCCGGGGCCTGGCCGTGGAGGGCGATGCGAACCGGCATCTGAGCCGCTATCCGTATTACCTGCTGCCGGAGATCGGCGAGCATGAGATCACGGAGCCGCTCATCAGCGGCGGCTACTACGTCCTCGCCCCGCTTGCCCAGCCGCTTGAGCAGGTGGAGGGCACCGGCGCGAGCATCACCTGGCTGCTGACGACCTCCGATTCCTCCTACAGCAAGGTGGCGGGCCTGGAGATGACCACGACCGCCCGCGAGGAGGGCGACATCGACGGCCCGCTGAACATCGCGGCGGCCTCCGAGCTGGGCGAGGGACGCATGGTCTGGCTGACCTCGGCGGAGATGCTCGTCAGCTCGATTGACGCGATGGTCTCCGGCGCCAACAGCGACCTGTTCATGAACAGCCTCGACTGGATGTGCGAGCAGGACGAGACGATCTCCATCCGTTCCAAGTCTCTGGATACGACGGGCCTGACGCTGACCAGCGCGCAGAGCGGCTTCTGGAGCGCCGTGCTCATCGGCGTGATCCCGGCGGCGCTGGTGATTGCGGGCATTGTGATTGTGATAAGGAGGAAGCGGCGTTGAAGCGTTCTATGAAGATGGCGGTGCTGCTCGTCGTGCTCGCCGCCTTTGCGGGCGGCTACGTGGCTGTGACCCGTTTGCCCGCATCGAGCACGACGGTCACCGAGGAGGAGGGGCAGTTTGCCCTGTACGAGGGCGACGCGGACAGCCTCGCCGCGCTCGAGTGGACGGACGGCGGGACGGCCTGGCGCTTTGAAAAGCGGGACGGCGAATGGCAGAAGGCCGGTGAGCCGGATTTCCCGGTCAATCAGACCGTGCTCGGCACGCTGGCGGACAAGGCCGCCTCGCTGACGGCGACGCGCGCGTTGAGCGACGTGACGAGCCCGGCGGATTACGGGCTGGCGGAGCCGGTCTTCACGCTGACGCTCACGGACGCGGACGGCGTGCAGACAACCCTCACGCTGGGCGATGCGACGCCGTTTGAGGACGGCTACTATGTCGGCGCCTCCGGGACGGAGACGATCTACACCGTCAAGGAGGATTTCTCCGGGTCGTTCGATCTGACGGTCAGCGAGCTGGCGCAGATGGAGGAGATTCCGCAGGTGGAGCGCTATGCGCGCGTGACGGTCAGCGGCGCGGTCGACGCGGCGTATGACGCGCAGACGGATACGTGGGTCGATGCCGCGACCGGCGAGCCGCTCGACACCGAGGCTGTGGAATCGCTGGCCACGGACATCAAGGCGCTCTCCTGGAGCGCGCTGGTGACGGCGAACGCGACCGACGAGGAGCTTGCGTCCTGGCAGCTGGATGACCGGACCGCGACCTCCGCGGCGCTGTATGACGAGGAGGAGAACCTCGCGCTCTGCTTCATGTTGGGCGGCACGAACGAGGACGGTGACGTCTATGCGCGCCTGCCGGATTCCCGGATGGTCTATCTGTTCATGGCAGAGGACGTCGGGGACATCCTGGCGGCAAGCGCTGACACGCTCTGGCGGAAGCAGCCGGTGACGCTTGCCTATGAGGCGCTTTCGCAGGCAGTCTTCACCTTTGACGGCGGCAGCGTGACCGTCGCGCCGCCTCAGGCGGGAGAGGCTGTGAAGGCGGCAGAGAGCGAAGAAAGCGCGGAGGAGGCCGACGGCGCTGAAGCAACTGAGGACCCGGGCGAAAGCCTGTGGACGGCGCTCACCGCGCTGACCGGCACGGCACGCATCGAGGCACAGCCGGATGGAGAGGCGCTGCTTTCCGTCGCGATCACCGACATGGACGGCGCGCACAGACAGGTCGGCTTCTACGCCTACGACGTGGATTCCTATCTCGTGCCGGTCACGGACAGCCATGCGATGCTCGTTCCGGCGGACAGCGTCGACAAGGTCATCCGCATGCTGCGGCAGATGTAACTCACAAGGCGGGGCGTTTCTTCCGGCGGAAGGGACGCCTTGCTTTCATGCGGGAGATGGAAAAGAATGGGAGGAGCTTTCGTCGGGGCCTTTACAGCGCGGGCAAAGAGGAGTATGATAGAGACGTTCAATTCAGTTTGCAATGGCTAACGGAGGCGGTAACGATGAAGAACATCGAGGCGCTGCGGCCCGGACGCAACGACCCCTGCTGGTGCGGCAGCGGCCGCAAATACAAGGTCTGCCATGCGCAGATCGACGAGCGCATCGAACGCATGCGCGAGCTGGGGCATGAGGTGCCCGCGCGCAGCATGCTCAAGACCCCGGAGCAGATCGAGAAGATCCGGGCAAGCTGCAAGGTCAATATCGCCGTGCTCGACTATATCGAGGCGCACATCCACGAGGGCATGACGACGGGAGAGATCGACCGCATCGTCCGGCAGAAGACGGCGGAAATGGGCGGCATTCCCGCGCCGCTTGACTACGAGGGCTATCCCTACAGCGTTTGTACATCGGTCAACGACCAGGTCTGCCACGGCTTCCCCTCGGACGATGTCGTGCTGCAAAGCGGCGACATCGTGAACGTTGACTGCTCCACGATCCTGGACGGCTACTTCTCCGATTCCTCGCGCATGTTCTGCATCGGCGAGGTCAGCCCGGAGAAGAGGAAGCTCGTCGAGGTGACGCGCGAGTGCGTAATGCGCGGTCTGGAGCAGGTCAGGCCCTGGGGCTTCATGGGCGACATGGGCCAGGCTGTGAGCGACTGCGCGAAGGAGAACGGCTATTCCGTCGTCCGCGAGATTGGCGGCCACGGCGTCGGGCTGCAGTTTCACGAGGATCCCTGGGTCTCCTATGTGACCAAGCGGGGAACGGAGATGCTGCTCGTGCCGGGCATGATCTTCACCATCGAGCCGATGGTCAACATGGGCAGGCCGGACGTCTGCTACCTGGAGGACAACGACTGGGAGGTCTACACCGAGGACGGCTCACCCTCCGCGCAGTGGGAGATCATGGTGCTGGTGACGCAGACGGGGCACGAGGTGCTCTGCTGGTGACGGAAATCGGAAAATAGGGGACACGGAGCGGCGGAAATTTCCGCCGCTTTTGCCTTTCCCGGCGTCCTGGCGGACGAAGGACCGGAGACAAAATGTAACTTTTGCAACTATTTTGACAGAAAACTTCATTTTCTTCGAAAGTGGTTGTCAAAAGCACGAAAATAAAAGGAAAAGGGAAAAAGGCGGCTGACCCAAGTTGAATTTCGCTTGACAGCGATAATTCATTGGGATATAATGGACACATTCGCCGGAGCCTTCCGCTCCGGGACAAGATAAAGGAGGTCTTTCCATGAAGAAGCTTTTTGCCGCGGTGCTGGCGCTGTGCCTGTGCCTTGCCTTGACCGGCGCTGTCGCCGAGGACTATGTCATCGCGACCGACACTGTCTTCAAGCCGTTTGAGTATACCGACGCCTCCGGCAGCTTTGTCGGCATCGATGTCGACATCCTCGCCGCCATCGCTGAGGATCAGGGCTTTACCTATACGCTCAACAGCCTTGGCTGGGATGCGGCCATCGCGGCCTGCCAGGCGGGCCAGGCGGACGGCATGATCGCCGGCGCCTCCATCACCGAGGAGCGCAAGGCCAGCGGCTGGATCTTCTCCGACGGCTACTTTGACGCGACCCAGTGCATGACTGTTGCTGCGGGCAGCGACATCGCCTCCTTCGACGACCTGGCGGGCAAGGCCGTCGCCGTCAAGACCGGCGCGCAGGGCGCCTCCTACGCCGAGAGCCTCAAGGATCAGTACGGCTTCCAGATCACCTACTTCGAGGATTCCCCGACGATGTATCAGGCGGTCATCGGCGGCCAGACCGTCGCGTGCTTCGAGGATACCCCGATCATGGCGGCGACCATCAAGGAGAACGGCCTGCCGCTGCAGATCGTCGAGGGCTCCGAGAACGCTGGCTCTCCCTACGGCTTCGCCATCTTCAACGCGGACAAGCAGGAGCTGGTTGACAAGTTCAACGCCGGCCTCGCCAACATCAAGGCGAATGGCAAGTACGACGAGATCCTCGCCAAGTATCTCGACTGATCGCGCCTGCCCGCAAGTCTGACGAGAGCAAACAGAGGGGGCACTGCATCCGGTGCCCCCTCTTTTTCATCTGACGCAAGCGTGTGCCGCCCTCCGTCCTGCTCGCGGAGGCCCGGTTTGACCACACTCATTCAAAAGCGGAGGCGGCCCCGCCGCCTTCGACGGGAAAGGAGACCTGCTTCGTGGCGAGAATTCTCACCGTCTACGGCGAGCTGCTGCTGCGCGCGATGGGCCAGACACTGCTTCTGGCGCTGTGCGGCCTGTTTTTCGCGTGCATCATCGGCCTGATCGTCGGCCTGATGAGCGTGATCAAGAACAGGGCCTGCCGGGTCATCGCGGCGGTGTTCGTGGACGTCATCCGCGGCGTGCCGATGATCGTCCTGGCGTATTTCGTGTTCTTCGGCGTGCCCTATCTGTTCAACACGATCCTCGGGGTCGGCGGCGTGACGCTCTCGGCGCTTCAGGCCGGCACGATCTGTCTCGCGCTCAACTGCGGCGCTTATATGGCCGAGATCATCCGCGCGGGCATCGAGTCCGTCGACAGGGGACAGATGGAGGCGGCGCGCAGCCTGGGCCTGCCCTACTGGCGCTCGATGTACCGCGTCGTGCTGCCCCAGGCGATCCGCACGATGATCCCCAGCATCATCAATCAGTTCATCATCACGCTCAAGGATACGTCGATCCTCTCGGTCATCGGCTTCCCGGAGCTCGTCAACACCGCCAAAAACGTCGTGGCGAACACGTTCATGTCCTTCCAGACCTGGGCGATTGTCGCCGTCATGTACCTGATCGTCATCACCGCGCTCTCCCGCGTGGCGAAGGTGCTGGAGAGGAGGATGAGCCGTGGCCGCTAACAAGGACAAGGTCAAAGTCCACGTCAGCCATCTCAAGAAGAATTTCGGCAAGCTCGAGGTGCTCAGGGACGTCTCCACGGACGTCTATGAGGGCGAGGTCGTCGTCATCATCGGGCCCTCCGGCAGCGGCAAGTCGACCTTCCTGCGCTGCATGAACAGGCTGGAGGAGATTACGGCGGGCGAGGTCGTCGTCGACGGCGTGAACATCACGGACAAGCACACGGATATCAACAAGGTGCGCGAGAACGTCGGCATGGTGTTCCAGCATTTCAACCTGTTTGCCAACATGAACGTGCTGCGCAACCTGATGCTCGCCCCGGTCGATCTCAGGAAGGCGGACAAGGACACCGCCCGCGAGCAGGCGCTGCGGATGCTCGACCGCGTCGGCCTGCGCGACAAGGCGGAGGTCTATCCCTCCCAGCTCTCCGGCGGGCAGAAGCAGCGCGTCGCCATCGCGCGGGCGCTGTGCATGAAGCCGGACATCATGCTCTTTGACGAGCCGACCTCTGCGCTCGACCCGGAGATGGTCGGCGAGGTGCTCGAGGTCATGAAGGAGCTGGCCCGCGAGGGCATGACGATGATCATCGTCACGCACGAGATGGGCTTCGCGCGCGAGGTTGCCGACCGCGTGCTCTTCATGGACGGCGGCTATATCGTCGAGGAGGGCACGCCTGCGGAGGTCTTCGGCAGCCCGAAGAACGCGCGCACGAGGGATTTCCTTAACAAGGTACTCTGACAGGCTGTCGCTGCAAGGCTGCTGACGCATTCTTGCGGCGGTTGGGGAAACGATAAAGCCTCATTTCCCGCGCGCCCTGCGGGCACACGCCCGATGATACCGGAAGCGGCGTGCCGCCTTCCGGAAAACTCACCCATCAGAAAACCAGACGCTCAGCAGTGCGGTCTCTGTTCCCGGTTGTGAACAAAGCATATCACCAAACAAACGACCTCCTGTCGCAGCTGCTTTTCAGCATGCTGCAACAGGAGGTCGCTGATTTCACGGTTTGTTGATCAGGAGGACAGCGGAGCATCAGCGCAGAAGCTCGGCAGCCAGCGCATCGGCTTCCTCCGCCGTGATCTGGCGGTTGCCTGCGATCACTTCCGAATCTGCGGGCAGGAACGGCGCGTAGACTGCGGCGGCAAAGCTGTCTGTATACGCGCAGTCGGTGTAATGCTCCGTCTCAAAGGCGTCGCGTTCGCTGTTGTGCAGCGTCAGACCGCAGATGCCTCCGACAAAGACGACGGAATCATCCTCGGTCATGCGGACATTGGCTTCGACATCGCTGAGCGGCGCCACCCCCCTGGGCAGCAGGATGTGCCCCCGATTCAGGCAGGATTCCACCACCGTATCGAAGGAGGTGCCCACAATGCCGCCCACGGCTTTCCCGCCCATGGCGACCCAGGTCTTTTCGGTGGCGTTCAGCACGCTGCCGTCGCCGGGCTCCCGGGGGACGTAATCCACCACGTTGACCGCGGCGTCCCCGTAGCTCAGATCGCCGCTGTTCACGCAGGAGCGGATCGTGCAGGCAGGCTTCCCTTCAAATCCAACCACATACCCTGCGTAGCTGCCGCCGAGGATGCCGCCCAGCCGCCCGGACTGGTTGCTGTGGATGGCGCCGGTGTTTTCGCACTGGGTGATCTCGATGAAGAAGTCATGTCCACTGTGCATCAGGCGGCTCATGATGCCGCCGGCCGTGCCGGCATTCACCGTGACGCTGCCGCTGTTGCGGCATTTTTGGATGGTCAGGGAGCCGGAATCCCCCTTTCGATAACAGAGCGTGGGATCGACGCCCCAGCCGAGAATGCCCCCGGCGGTACCGGATTCTTCGGATGTTGCGGTCACGCTGCCCCGGTTTTCGCAGTCTTCGATGACAGAAGCGCCCATGGTGGTGTTTGCTGAACCGACAATGCCGGCGACCCGGGTGCTGGCCGTCACGCTGCCGTTGTTGACGCACTGCTTCAGCTGATAATTGCCATATTCCGAATGCGCCTCGCCTGCAATGCCGCCGACATTCTCCAGACCGAGAATCTCGCCGTTGTTGACGCACCCCTGAATGGTGACCGTGCCTACGGGATGAAAGACGGAGGACGCTGTTCCGGCGATGCCGCCTACAATCTCCGATTCCACGGCGGTCACGCTGCCGTTGTTGGTGCAGCCGATGATTTCAGCGTTTGCCGGAACCTTGATCCACTTGCCGTTTTCATCCTCCAACGTATTGCCGTTTTCATCCTTCGCGTGGGTGTAGCCTGCCGCGACATCGCCGCAGACGCCGCCGATATTGGGAACAAAGGTTTGCCCGTACACGGTGATGCTGCCGTTGTTGACGCTGTCCCGGAGCGCAGCATGGTATACATCGCCCACAACGCCGCCGCAAGCCGAAAGAACGGGAGAATTGCGGACTTCGATGGTTGCGTCGTTGACAAGCCGCTCGCCCGTACAGGACAGCGTGCCGCAGACGCCGCCCACGTCGCCGGAGATATTCTCCGCCGCGATGCTGCCCGAGAAGGAGCAGTCCGCAAAGACACTGCCCCATACATCACCGGCCACGCCGCCGCTGTCATACACATGATCCACGATGAGACGGCCGGACACGTGGCAGTTTTCCATCACGGAACCCGAGCCTGATCCTACAAGCAGACCGGCTTTCTGCTTTTCGGCAGCAATCAGCATGGAATCGGTGAGGTTGACATTGCGGATTTCTGCTTGGAAGGCCTCACCGAACAGGCCGCCGGCGATTTGCTCATTCTCATGCAGGCGCGCGGAAAGGCTGTACAGGCCGGAGATCGTGTGCCCCTGACCGTCGAACACACCGCTGAATCTGAAATAGGTTCGTTCACTATCTTTCGATGCTGCGCCGATGGGGTCCCAGACATATGCGGGCGGCTCGCTTTCCCAGTTGGCGAAATTGGAGGTGTCGTTGAGCGCAATATCTGCCGTCAGGACGTAGTAGCCCTCCAGGTACAGTTCTTCCTCATCCCATTGATTCCACTCGTATTCCTGATGGGTCACCTTTGCCAGCAGGGCCAGCTGCTGGGCGGTGGCAATCTGGAACGGGTCCTCCGCCGTGCCGGAGCCGCCCGCAAAGGCCTCCGCAGGCTCGATGGGCACCGGCGTGTTCTCCGCCGCACAAGCGCCTGCGCACAGGGGCAGCAGCGCCGCGCACAGCAGCAGCGCCATGAGTATTTTCTTCATCGTGATTCCTCCTTCTGTCCAGTGTGGCCTGTCAACCGACTGTGAAGGCCTGTTCGTCGCTGCCGAGGGTAAAGCTGTCGCCCGCCTTCAGCGGATAGCCGGTGCCGGGGCGAAGCCTTGCGCCGTTGAGGTACGTGCCTGCGTGGCTGCCCATATCCGCCAGGTACAGCTCTCCCTGACGGACGAGCAGCTTGCAGTGCCTGCCGCTGATGCCGGGCGTGCTGACAGGATAGCTCAGCAGGCAGTCGGCGTCGCTGCCGATGAGGATTTCCGGCTTCGTTAAAGCAAAGGCAACGCCGGCATGCACCCCGGCCACACACTGAATGCGCAGGGCGCCTGCAGCTCTCTGCCCGGCCGTAGCGACGCAGGCGCTGAGCTGCCCGAAGGATTTGCGCACGCCATAGCGGCAGCTGAGCCACAGCACCGCAGTTGCGGCGGGCAGCTTGAGCAGCAGGCCGCCGAAGGGCGCGTTCCAGAGGGCATGAATTAGAACGGAAAGCAGGAAAACCGCCCAGAAATCTGCGTGCCGCAGCGCGGCAAAGGGATTGCCGCCTTGGGTATGCAGGGCGGCGACGCAGCTGTATGGGGCGCAGTAAAGCACATGGCAACACACCGCGCAGACGCCTCGCAGCACGATGGAAATCAGCACCGGCATCAGGGTTTCGGCGACAAAGACCATGCTGACGCCGTGGAAGAGAAGCGCATCATAGGAGATGTTCATCTGCATGATGCCCTCCAGGTAGGCGTCGTAGGCATACTGCGCGCTTTCAAAGGCAGCGAAGCCCGCGCCCACCGCCGCGCCGATGGCCAGGCCGTTCAGCCCGAACACCCTGCCTTTTTTCCGATGCAGACGGCGGAGAAAGAACATGGCGATGAGCAGCTTGCCCGGCTCCTCCGCCACGGGCGCCCACGAGGCTTCGTAGCCGGGAATCAGCGGGAAGAGCAGCAGGCTGACCATCAGCGAAAGCACGCCGCCGGTGAAGAAATACACGATAAGCTCCGCCAGCGAGATGTTTCGCGGCGCATTCATCTCCCAGAAGAGGATCATCAGCGTCACCGGCACCACACAGGGCGGCAGCAGGAACATGAGCAGGTTCAGACAGGGATTGACACACGCGCCCTGAACAGCGATGACGACAAAAATGGACGCGAGCAGCACGGCAAACGCGGACAGTCCGACGCAGAACACCCGGAAAAACAGCCAGGGCCGCTGCCATTTTTGCAGCATGCTCATCTCGGTCTGCGCAGAGTCCAGCGTTGTGCCGGCAATCATGGCGTAATCCGCATCCCTCTGGGTGTGCTTTTCCCTCCAGCCGGATAACACATCCTTCCATGTGAGCGACTCCGGACTGCGAATCAGCCTTTCAACCAGAGAGGGAGCGCTCATCACAGCTCCACGGTGATGGTGTTGGGCAGGGGCTCCAGCTCCACCTTGCTCATGGAGGGATCGGAGTTGCTGACCACGCTCATGCTGCTGGAGAGCCAGACGAAGGCTTCCTGGAAATTCTGTATGGAGGCCTTGAGCACCATACCGCTGCCGTTCTTCGTGTATTTTTTCAGGGTTTGGGTATCCGCGCTGCTGCCGATGCCCATGGGGAAGAAGTTGATCTTCTTGCTGTTCAGCGCATCCTGAAGCCGCTGCTGGGCGTCCTGATACAGATCATCGTCCGTGGGAACGCCGTCGGTGAGCAGGAACACCCACGGACGCCAGTAATCCACACCCACGTCCTTGTATTCCTGCTTGCGCAGCTCGATCATATCCAGACCGGTGATGATGGCCTCGTTCATGACGGTCAATCCTCCGGCGGTGAGCACGGGGGCGACGTATTCCGCTGCGGGGCAGAAGGGAACCACCTGCTCCACCTTGCTGCCAAAGCTGATGACGCACACGTCGGCACAGCCATAGGCCTTGGAATCGGATTTCAGGGCCTCGCCGAACACGCGCAGACCCTCGTTCAATTCCGCAATGGCGTTGCCGCTCATGGAGCCGGATACGTCCACCAGAAGGACGCAGGCAATGTGCTTTTCACCGAAATTCATGATGTTGTACATGGTTATGCCCTCTTTCTTTTTGACGTATGTTGCTTGTCCATGCAGGTCTGACGGTATGCGACCGCACGGCCTTCATGCGTGATTACTTCTTCCTGCCGCGAATCAGGGAAACGACCACGGACACACCCCAGAGCATCAGGGAGCTCATGATGTCCTCTCCCATGGCGTCGATGATGGCGCTGCTTTGCTGGATCAGGTGCGCGGCTTCCGACATGGACACGCCCCAATACTGGGCGCAGTAGAAGGAGTAGCCGAACGCCGTTCCCAGAATCACCATCAGCAGGGAAACGGGGATGCCGATCCAGATCGCCTTTTTCGAGGACGCATTGCCGATCCCCGAGAGCTTCTGATAGCCATAGATCGCCAGGAAATAGGTGATGATGCCCGAAATGGCGGCCACAATGCCGATGTTGATCAGAACCGCCTGAATGACCGCGCCGCCCATGGCAAAGAGACACGCGCCAAGGAAGCCCTTGCCCACGTTCTCTGTGGTCGAGCCGGCAGCGGGCGCGGGCTGCACGGGCGGCGTGCTGCTGTGCACGGGCTGTGCGGCGGGCTGCACGGGCGGCGTGCTGCTGCGCACGGGCTGTGCGGCGGGACGCACGGGCGGCGGGACGGGCTTGCCGGAGCCTGCCGGCGCACTGCCGCCAAGGGGCGTGCCGCAGTAGGAACAGGTGGTGATCAGGTCCGAATAGGCCCTTCCGCATTGACTGCATTTTTTCATGAGTATTCCTCCTTCTTCGTCGCTTCTGCCGGATTATTCGTTATTGGGGCCTTCCTGAACCACGACGCTCGTGCCGGGCTGCTCCGTCGGCTCCGGTGTTGTCTCCATGATGATGACGGATTGCCGGATGGCTTCCAGCTCGCGCTCCGCGCTTTCCGCTCTGCCCTGAGCATCCCGGGCTTCCTGTTCCAGCGCGTCGCAGCGCTCCTTCAGCGCGTCATGCGCTTCGGAAAGCGCGCTGTATTGCTGGGTCAGCTCGCTGTACGACGCCTTCTGCTCTTCGTATGCATCGGAAAGCGCGCCGTATTGCTGGGTCAGCTCGTTGTACGACGCCTTCTGCTCGTCATGCGCTTCGGAGAGCGCGCTATATTGCTGGGTCAGCTCGCTGTACGACGCCTTCTGCTCTTCGTATGCACCGGAGAGCGCGCTGTATTGCTGCGAGAGGTCATTGTACGACGCCTTCTGCCGTCGAAGCTGGAAGCGGTTGACCAGCAGCATGCCAAGAAGCGCCGCCATCACCAGCGCCAGAACCACCACGGTGATTCCTTGTCGGATGATCTTTTTTTTCGCCCCATCATCCTTGGGGCCTCCGGAAAAAAAGGGGCGGCCTCCCTGGGGGCGGCGGGTTCTTCCTGAGGAAGCGCCGCCAGCGTCTCTGCCGGAAGCGCCGGCTTCTGCACCGGCTGACTGGCTTTCTGCGCTGCCCGGTGATTGAGCGCACGCCGTTTAGCGTTTATGCTCTCCTGCGCGATGGTGTTCCAGATCTCCAGGCTGAAATCCGGCTGCTTGGATTTCGCCATCAGCGCCGGGGATACTGCCGCCACCAGCGTCAGGTCGTCGGTGACCCGCTGCGTGTATTCCTCCGACTGCATGAGGCGCAGGTACTGCTGCATGACTGCCTCGGCAGCGCCGGCGCTCTTGTCTGCCAGCTGCTTCATGGCGTCCTCCATGAAGGCGTAGCAGATGCCATTGCTGTAGTTGATGCCATAGTAATCGGGGTGGCTCTGCACAAAGGCGTCGAGCACGCCGTCGGTCGCCATGACGAAACCGGCGACCTTCGGCACCAGGCCGAAGCTCCATGTCTTTTCACCGCTTTGCAGCGGGAAGACGCTGCTCGCCTCCTCGCCCTTCATCCGGCGAGTCGCCATTTCCACGGTGCCGTCGGGCAGCTGCGCCACAATGCCGTCGTCCCCCGCGTGCCCATGGTAAAGGCATTGCCCGTCGTAAATCGCCAGCGTCAGGGTGGACTGGAGGGCGAACACCAGCTGCGGCGGCTCCGCTTCGTCCGCCAGTCGCTCCACCGCATCCTGCGCGGCGCGGAAGGCGGAAACCATGATTTCCTTCATCTGTTTGCGGAATTCTCCGCTTTCGGCATCCAGCCGAAGGTGCTTTCCGCCCGCCAGATCGCCGATGGCCTCCTGGACGCTCTCCAGCGCAGCGTTCACCGCCGTATATGCGCCCCAGTGGGAGAGCTTGCAGCTGCCCACGCCGTCGGCAATGGCGGCAAGGAAAATGCCCTCGTCCTCCATCCAGCGCATGGCGTGCGCATCCTGACAGGGTGCGGGCGGCGTGCTTCGCTTGTGCGACGCGCCCTGAAGCGTGACGCCGAAGGCCGAGACGGTGGGATTCTGCACGGCTATTCTGGCTTCATTCTGTGGGAATTCCTGCGATAAATCCATAGCGACACTCCTTTACGGGGTTTTGATGACCTTGCCTCTGAGCAGAAACAGACGGAGGGTGCGGATCGGATAGCTGAGGCAGAAAAGCAGCATCGTGCAGCACGCAATGCCCCCGTTCGCCTTGTTCAGGGCATACCACCAGTCACTGCTGTTGATTCGGCTCAGCATACTCAGATTGTAGACTATATGCATCAGGGGGGTATTTGACAGGATGAAATACGCGGCATACAGCGCTCCGGCGCCGAGCAGCACGCCGACAACCGGCGCTTTGAGGACGATACGCTCATGGGCGGAAAACAGGCTGGTCGCGCCATGGGGGGAAGCGCTGACTTGCGCCGCCAGCTCCCCGGATGTTTTTCGCAGCCGCGCAAGGCTGCGCACGAGTCCCCTGAACCCGAAGAGCAGACCCGGAACAACTGTCGTCAGCGACGCACCGATAATATTCGAAGCGTCATTCCAGTTGTACAGCCAGTTGTTCAGCAGAAGGCAGAGGGCTATGACGATCAGCAGCAGCATCCTGAAACCATACATATACTGATTCCCCCGGAATATCCGCATCAGCTCCGGCGACAGCGTCTGCGCCGCTGCCTGCTCCGGCATAGCGCGCTGCGGCCCGGGAGTCTGCTGCTCTTCGGGGGGCAGAGGGGCCTGCGGGGGAGGAGGCGTCCTCGTCTCCGGCGTATGCTGATGCGGCGGAATCCATTCCTCCGGCTCCACGTCAATCTCGATCGGCCCCATGATGTTCTCCGGAGCCTGCTCCAGATTCAGCCCGCACGCGGGGCATACCCGGACGTCCTTCGGGTAGGTTCTTCCGCAATAGATACAGGTTTTCATACATTTCTCCTTTGCTTGGCATAGCCCGCAGAGCACCGCACCCCGGCGCAAATCGGGTCAGCGGGAGAGCGTCGCCCATATCGCCGCGATGATGACGCCGATGCAGAACAGCATGGACAGTACAACCGTCTTTTTGTACTCATCATCGATCTTTTTGTACTCATCATCGAGTGTTTTGTACTGATTCGCTTTATTCCCGGTCGTAAGCGGCGTCTGCGTGGGCGCCTTGGGCGGAGACTGCGGCGCAGCCGTCGGACGCGGCGGCGTGGGCGGCGTTGCGTTGGCATGCCCGGACGGTGTCCCGGCGGAGGCTGCGGCGGGCTTTGCCGCGGCTGCTTTGGCAGCCTGTGCCTTGCGGAACGAGGCGAGCCGCGCATCCGCTGCGCAAAGCCCGCACTTGCCCATATGACGCAGGTAGAAATGCCTTGCGCTGTTGCGGCAGCGGTACGCCTTCCCCGGGGTATAGAACTCGTTCATGAACTGCTGCAGGTCGGTCACCCATTGGGAGGCGGTGGTGCGCTCCCTTGCATGCGCCTGAATGCTCGCGGCGTCGTAATTGAAGGTGCGGTAAAAATCCTTGACCAGCTGCGGCGACACCATCTCATTCAGATAGGGCGCGCCGATGGGCACCGTCAGATCGGCATAGTTGTGAATGAAGGGGCATTTGCCGTTCACCAGGTGATCCAGCCGCTGGTTGGTGGAGGTGGAATCCCGGATGACGACGAGATTCTTGCCGGTAAAGGGGTGGAAGTTGTTCATCAGCAGCTGGAAAATGTGGATGGCCAGGGCGAAATTGTCGCTGTGTACGGAGAACACGGCGCTGGGCGAGCGCAGGTTGCGCCCCTGCAGCTCCGGCGCGAGATAATCCTGCGTGCCGGCGCAGCAGCGGAAATGCATGCCTGAAGTGCTATCCAGCAGATCAAAGCTGTCGTTGTCCAGCATGGTGATGAGGCCCCCGGGCGAGACCATGATGTTCTTGCAGTTCAGGTCGCCCACAATGCAGTTGCGGGAATGGAGATAGGCCACGGCTCTTGCCAGATTCAGGGCCACCTGCAGATTGAACATCCAGCTGTAATCGGGGAACATGGACTGAGCCTTGGGCATATCGCACCCGCGGGCAATCGTGCAGATTTCCACGCCGTTCTTGATAAAGGGCATGGTGTAGCCGATAAAGGCGCCGTGATCATCGCAGAGAATATCCTGCGGCCAGGCCAGCGCGAGAATCACCCTGCCCTGGCTGTCCCGAAGATTCTCGATGGGATGCTGCACCATGTAGCGGATTTTGTGCTCGACCTCGGGATCCACCTTCTTGTAGATTTTCCCCACCAGATCCTGCCCGGCGATCCGGTAAACACGCCCCTCGCCGCCCGCGCCGATTTCCTTTTCCAGCGTGTAGCGCCGCCCGTTCAGACCGCGAACCGGGCTGCCTTCCTGTACAGCCATACCGCCACCTCTTGTGAAAATGATTTATGCTCTATTGTAGCGAATGCGGAAACAGGAGAGCAAGGAAATTTCCGACGAATTGCTGCACAAAAAGTGCGAATTTCCCGCGCGTTCATTCTCATGCCGCATCCTCTGCACAAAAAAGACAAATTCGTGCACAAAAACAGAAAATG
>SFHU01000154.1 GCA_004555535.1 Clostridiales bacterium | reverse complement strand
CCTTTAGGAAATGGCTTCGCCACCGGGGAAACGTTGGGCTGCCGCCCAAACCTGCCTGAGGGATTTTATCCCTCAGACTCCCTTCTTCGCTTCGCGCGCTCATCCGAAAAGCAGCGCCTCCCACTCCTCCGGGAAGCCGCACAGCGCGAGATCCGCCTCCGGGAAGTCCTGCGCGAGCTCGCCGATGCCGCGCACGAGCCTGCGCCAGACGATTTCGCGCCCGGCGACGGGGCGCAGCGCCAGCAGCAGCGGAAAGAGACGGTCGCCGGCATATTGGGAATACTCCGGCGGCAGCAGCGGCTGATCCTCAAGCGTCTGGTTGTAGAGGCGGCTGTAGTGCGCGCAGATGTTGCGCGCGTCGACCGCGGCGGCGATCAGGCGGCTGAGCGCCTCGGGCGAGATGCCGTAATCCCGGGAGACGGCCCACTGGTCGCTTTCCTTCATCAGGTCAAAGAGCTGACTGAGCATGCCGAAGGTGAACAGCTCCACCGCGGCCCAGATGGGGAACAGGCCGCCGTACTTTTCGTTGTGGTGGCGCACGAAGGGCAGCGCGCTCTGCCGCTTGACCTCGGTTTTGAACTTGCCGACCAGCGCCTTGTGCATGGAGGCGCCGTTGGCGAGCGGGCGGTCGGCGAAGTTCTCCGCCTCCAGATAGCCCAGCGGGCCGTAGGTCATCGCGAGGTGATAGGCGATCTTCGCGCGCAGCTGCACCTCAAAGAACTCCAGCACGGGCAGCAGCAGGTGGCGCAGGCCCATGTCGAACTGATAGAGCGCATAGAGCGTATCGAGCGACACGCCGGGCAGGAAGCGCTCGGGGTCGTCCGCGCGGCGCAGGTGCTTGCCGTAGGTGGTCAGGCGGTAATAGTTGACCGTGGAGAGGATGCGCCGGGCCTGCCGGGGATCGTCGATGGAAAGGCCGTGCGCGTCCATCAGGCGGGCCGCCTGCTCCTCATAGCTGCGCGCGGGCTTGACGGGCGCATATACTTTCTTTTTCGTCATAGAGCCTCCCGGAATAACCCCCAAAAGAGGGATGATAGGCGCGAAGCGAAGTCCTCCACCGATCTGCGCCAACAAAAAGCGCGGCTCCCCGCAAGGGAGAGCCGCGAAGGGTCGTATGCCTTTGGCCGGGCGCTGCGCCCCGCTGCTTACTTCTTGTTGATCTCGAGCACCTTGTCGCGCAGCTCCTTCTCGAGGCGGCCCAGCTCGATGGAGGCTTCCGCGCGCTTCTGCGCACCCTCGCGCTGAATCCTCTGCACCTCGGTGAGCGTATCGATGAGGGCGGTGTTGGCGACGCGGATGGTCTCGATGTCGATGACGCCGCGCTCGGCCTCCTTGGCCGTCTCGATGGTGCCAACCTTGAGACGCTCGGCGTTGGAGCGGAGCAGCTCGTTGGTCATATCGGTGACGGCCTTCTGCGCCTTGAGCGCGGTCTCGGCGTGCTGCATGCCCAGGGCGATGACCATCTGGCTCTTCCACAGCGGAATCGTGTTGACGATGGTCGACTGGATGCGCTCGGCGAGCACGTTGTCGTTCTGCTGCATCAGGCGGATCTGCGGGCCCATCTGCACGGAGACCATGCGCGTGAGCTTGAGGTCGTGGATGCGCTTCTCGAAGCGCTCGATGAGCTGCGCGAAGTCGTTGGCGGCCTGCGCGTCGGCGGGATCGGCGGTCTCCTGCGCCTTGGCCAGCAGCGGCGGCAGCTCCTCCTCGCGCAGGCGGCGCAGCTTGAGCTCGCCCGCGATGATGTAGAGCGTCAGCTCGTGGTAGTACTGCTCGTTCTGCGCGTAGAGCTCGTCGAGCATCTTCGCGTCGGAGATGAGCTGCTTCTGATGGGTCTGCAGCGTGGTGATGATCTCCATCACGTTCTCTTCGACCTTCTCAAAGCGCGCCTTGAGCTGGGTGACGGAGTTGCCGGCCTTCTTGAACAGCCCGAAGAGGCCGCCCTTCTTGCCCTCGTCCACGTCAAAGCCCTTGAGCTCGGCGACCAGGTTGGTCAGCATGTCGGAAATCGCGCCGGTGTCCTTCGTCTTGACGTCCTCCAGAATCTTGTCGGAGAACTGGGAGATCTTCATCTGCGCGGCGTTGCCGTACTTGAGCACGGTTTCGCTGTCGCTGATGTCGATGCGCTCGACAAAGGCGAGCACGGCGGCCTTCTCCTGCTCGGAGAGGTTGTCAAAATTCAGGGAGTCGTCCTCGGCGGCGACGGGCTCCTCCTTCGCCTCGGCCTGGGGCGCGGGCGCAGCCTGCACCGCGGCCTGCGCGGCGGGCGCCTCCTGCACGGCGGGGGTCTCCTGCACGGGCGCCTCCTGCGCGGGGGTCTCCTGCTTTTCGGGCTCGTCGCCCGGGAGCACCAGAGTCGGAATATTGTGATCCATGAGCTTGCTCTCCTCTTTCTTTCCTGTTTTCTGCGTTTGCTTCGCAGGGAAAATCCCCGTGCGGGATCCCGGCGCGGGGCGCGGGACTGCCGGCGGATGGTTGCAAAAGCCTGTTCGTCATTGGCATGGGTCTGCGGCGAAAGAACCTATTCGCCCTTTTATCCATGATACACCAAAAGGGAAGGCCTGTAAAGCTTTTCTTTGTGTCAGTTTTATGGTAGAATAGGCGTCAGCGCGCCCGTGCGCGCCAATGTGCCATGCAAAGGACGGAGATACCCATGACCAAAAAGGAGCTCTTCGCGGACGGACTGCTGCTGCTCACGGCCCTGATCTGGGGCAGCGCGTTCGCCGTCGTCAAAAATACGCTGGACAGCTTCCCGCCCGCGGCGATCATCGCGATGCGCTACGCGATTGCGACGCTGCTGACCGGCATCGCCTTTCACAAGCGCCTGCGCGGCCTGACGCGCGGGGACGTCGCGCGCGGCGCGATGGTCGGGCTGCTGCTCGCCGCGGCCTATATTGTGCAGACGATCGGGCTGCAGTTTACGACGGCGGGCAAGAACGCCTTCCTGACGACGGTGTATGTGCTGCTGGTGCCGTTCGGCTGCCGCGTGCTCTTCGGGCAGCGGCTGCGGAAAGCGAACTACTTCGCCGCGGGGCTGATGCTCGCGGGCATCGGCCTGCTCTCGCTGGAGGGGGAGATCGGCGGGCTGAACGTCGGCGACGCGCTCACGCTGCTGTGCGGCGCGCTCTTCGCGGGGCACATCATCGCGGTGGAGCGCTGCCAGCGGGATACGGACGTCTATGCGCTCATCGTGCTGCAGTTCGGCTTCGCGGCGCTGTATGCGCTCGTCTACGCGCTGCTCCTTGAGCGCGGGCGGCCGCTCGACTTTAACGCGGGCTCCGTCGGCGGGCTGCTCTACCTGGCGATTTTCTCCACGACCATCGCGATGAGCCTGCAAAACATCGGCCAGAGCATGGCCCCGGCCTCGCATTCGGCGATCCTGCTGTCGCTGGAGTCGGTGTTCGGCGCGCTGTTCTCCTGCCTGCTGCTGGGCGAGCCGATGACGCCGAAGATTCTCGCCGGCTTCGCCGTGATCTTCGCAGCGCTGATGGTCAACGAGCTGGCGGGGAAGGGGCGGGATACGCAGGCTGCGCAGGAATAGGCATTCTGCAATTGCGTGCGGGGAAGCTCTGACGCAGGGAAACGGCATATTCAGGAAAATCGATTATCAATCATCATATCATCTGTTGACACGGCGCATAAAACAGCGCTAGAATGAAAGCAGAATAACCCTTGCGCCCGGACGGGGGAGGGCGAACATCTTATGAGGGGGAGCGATGATATGACGCGCGCGAATTTCAGACGGCTGCTTTCATATCTGCTCTGTGCGTCCATGCTTTTGGCCTATGTGCCGCATGGCATGGCAGAGGGTGAAGAAGGAAACGCGCCGCAGACGGTTGTCGTTGAGGAGACGGTCACGACGCCGACGGAGACGACAGATCCGACCGAGCCGACGACGCCGACCGAGCTGACGACGCCGACGACGCCGACCGAGCCGACGACGCCGACCGAGCC
>SFHU01000053.1 GCA_004555535.1 Clostridiales bacterium | reverse complement strand
TTAGCAAACGGTGTCTAATTTAAAAATGCCACCTTCAAAAACAATATCGTTTCCCTGTGCATCTTTGTAGAACGATACATTTTCTGTTCCAATCAATTCAAAGCCTAAAGTCTTTAATAAAGATACAGAAGGAGTGTTATTGATAGCTGTTCCTGCTGTAAACTTTGTTATACCAAGTGTTTGAAGATAATTAAATAAGGCGGTGTGGCTTTCCTTTGCATAACCCTTGCCGTGATATGCAGAGTGAAAGCAGTATCCTATTTCGTGTCCGTCCTCTCTAATGTTAAAGGCACTATAACCAATTACGATATCACCGAGGCAAATGGCAAAAAACATATGCTCTGTTCCGCTGTTTGCTCCTGCCCACTTTGCAATTCTTCGCTGAACATCCTCATCATCGGTGTTGTGAGGTTTGTCGTACTGTGAAAGGGCGGAAGAATTAAAGTCCACCCATATTTCTTTGATACTTTTCCAATCATCGGCTTCAATGTGTCTAATAGTTAATCTATCTGTTTTTATCAACATTCCTATTTCTCCTCGTCAAATTCCGATTTGTAGTTCTGATCGACTCCATATTATCACATTTTATGAAAAAAAGACAAGAACAGCCACCTCAGTTCAAACTACAGTGGCTGTCAACTGTCTTATGAACACCCGCCCCTTCATCATGCGGGGGCGTTTTATCCTGTGCTGTGAGAAGATGCTTTCTCATGCGCGCAGCGAACATGGGGTCAAGGGGCGAAGTCCCTTGCGGGGTTTGGGGCTGGCCCCAACGTATCTCCTAAAATGAAAGGAAAAAGGTAGTTTCAGAGCAGGCTGCAAAGCAGCCTGCGATTGAAACGGGTTTGATCTGACAGGAAGGAGATCAAGCAGAAAAATACTGTTGAAAGCCCCGCTTATCCAATGATTCTCCCATCGATGGACAGCGTCGCGATTTGCAGCGGGAGCGGCTTGCCGCTTTGCGCAATCGCGCGGCGAACGGCCTGCTCGATGCCGCCGCAGCAGGGCACCTCCATGCGCACGACGGTGACGCTGCGGATGTCGTTTTGCGCGAGCAGCGCCGTGAGCTTCTCGCTGTAATCGACGGCGTCGAGCTTCGGGCAGCCGATCAGCGTGACACGCCCGCGCATGAAGTCCCGGTGGAAGCTGGCGTAGGCATAGGCGGCGCAGTCCGCGGCGATCAGCAAATCCGCGCCGTCAAAGGCCGGCGCGTGCAGCGGCGCGAGCTTGATCTGCACGGGCCAATGGGTGAGCGCGCTGGCGGCGGAGGGCGCGTTCATGGCGCGCGCCCGCGCGCCCGGGCAACCGGTGTGCGCGCGCTTTTCCGCCTTGGCGCGTAGGACGGCGGCCTCGTCGTAGGCGGGCGCCTCGCGCTCCTCAAAGCGGATGGCGCCGGTCGGGCAGGCAGGCAGGCAGTCGCCCAGCCCGTCGCAGTAGTCCTCGCGCGTCAGCTTCGCCTTGCCGTCGACCATTGCGATGGCCCCCTCGTGGCAGGCGGACGCGCAGGCGCCGCAGCCGTTGCAAAGCTCCTCGTCAATATGAATAATTCTGCGAATCATGATGATGCCTCCCTCAACATGGATGAGCGCGGACGCGCCGCCGGAGCGGGCGCCGCACAGACAGAGCATACGACACATACACGCCGATGTCAAATGGTTTGGCAGCGGATTTCAAAGGAAATTTTTTATCGGCAGCCCAACGTACCCATTGAAATTGAGAACAGAGCAGTTTGGCGGAAAAAAACGTCCCGTGCTGTCATAAAGAGGATCGGGATGTCCTGGTTGAGGCCACGCTGCGCTCCTTTTTGCCGTCCACTTCTTTTTTGTAAAAAAGAAGTATGAATAAAAGGGGAGAATGATTGCGCAGGAAAAGCCGGAGGGGCGGACCGGCCATCCAACGCCGGGAGCACACGGAACCGGGCGCGTCCAAATCAGACGCGGATTTTTCTGACAGATTTTCTAAAAGACAGGATATTTACATTGACAAAGTCTGGTGAACGTGATATGATTTGGTAAACGATTACTGGAGAAAAGACCCCGTCGGGAGGAAATGACGTGGCGACGATTGTGGATGTTGCACAGGCGGCGGGCGTGTCCGTGGCGACGGTCTCCCGCGTGCTCAACGGAAAGGGCCACGTCAAGCCCGAGCTGCGCGAGCGCGTGGACCGGGCTGTGGAGGCGCTCTCCTATGTGCCCAATTCCGCCGCGCGCAACCTGCGGCGCAGCGAGAGCGGCACCGTGCTCATCCTCGCGCCCAACCTGACGAACCCCTATTACACGCATATTCTGGCCGGCATCGGCGAGGTGGCTCAGAACTGCGGCTACCGCTCCTTCCTGTGCAACACGGGCGGGGACATCGGCCAGATTCAGAGCCTTCTGTCCATGCTGGAGACGCATGAGGCCGACGGCGCCATCCTGCTGGCGACTGAGCTGGGCGCGCAGTGGCTGGCTCCCTACGCGCAGAGCTACCCCATCGTGCAGTCCTCCGAGTTCGACCCGGAGGTGGACGTGCCGCACGTCTCCATCGACAACGCGCAGGCCGCGCGCGACGCGATGACCTACCTGCTCTCGCTGGGGCACACGCGCATCGGCTTCATCGGCAGCCGCAACCGCTACTATTCCACCGCGCTGCGCATGCGCAGCTACCGGGAGGCGCTCGCGCAGGCGGGCATCCCCGTGGAGGAGCACTACATCCGCCTGGCCAGCGAGGACTATTCCTTCAAAAGCGGCTTTCAGGCCGCCTGCAGCCTGCTGAGCATGGAGACGCGGCCGACAGCGCTGTTCTGCATCTCCGACACGCTGGCCTTCGGCGCGATTGCCGGGGCGCAGGAGCTGGGCTTTGGCGTGCCGGAGCACGTCACGGTGGTCGGGTTTGACGACGTGGAATCCACGACGATGTTCCACCCCTATGTGACCACGGTGGCCCAGCCGTGCTTTGACATCGGCCGCCGGGCGATGGAGATGCTCGGCGGACTGATGCGCGGCGAGGACGTGCCGCGCGAGGTTGTGCTGCCCCACAGGCTGGAGATCCGCGAATCGTCGCGGCGGCGCAGCCAGGAGCTCTTGGATTTGACGGCCTGCTTGAGACCGTTCAATCAACAATAAAAAGGAGGAGAAACTCATGAAAAAACTGTTCGCGACCCTTCTGGCCCTGGCGCTCGTGATCTGCGCCGCTTCCGGCCTGGCGGAAGGCATCAAGCTCGGCATCGTGACGCCTGACGCGGATCATGGCTTCACCGGCGAGTCCGTGGCGCATGCGCGCGCCGAGGCTGAGGCGATGAAGGCTGCCGGCATCATCGACGACTACATGATGGCGGTTGGCAACGAGGCTTCCAAGCAGATTCAGGGCATCGACGAGATCCTCAACTGGGGTCCCGACGCGATCATGCTCTGGCCCATCGAGGGCGACCAGCTGCGCAACGCCGCCCAGACTATCGTGGATGAGGGCATCCCGCTGATCATCTATGACCGCCTCATCGAGAACTTCACCGGCATGGCCGCCGAGATCATGGGCGACAACGTGAAGATCGGCAACCTGATGGGCGAGTACCTGCTCAAGTACTTTGAGGAGGACCTCGTGGCCGGCAAGGAGATCACCTACCTGCTCTTCATCGGCGACAGCTCCACCGTTTCCAAGCAGCGCACGCAGGGCATGCTCGACATCATCGACGCCAGCGAGTACAAGGATCAGTTCGTCCTGCTGCAGGACGGCTTCCAGACCGACTGGAGCAACGCCAAGTCCAAGGAGCTCATGGAGAACTGGCTGAGCACCGCTGACGCCGCCACCATCGCCGACCTCGACATGATCGTCACCCACGACGACGAGATCATCGACGGCATCATGCAGGTCATCCCGGAGGAGACCGGCCTGACCGATCTGCGCATCCTGACCTCCGTCGGCGGCCGCCGCGAGACCCTGGCGACCTTCGACACCGTCGAGAAGCCCGAGCTTCTGACCTACTTCTTCAGCCCGTCCTACATCCGCGAGGCGATCCGTCTGGCCGTCGCGGCGGCCAACGGCGACACCTATCAGGGTGAGGAGATCCACGGCCAGCAGTTCCTGATCCCGACCATCGAGATCGACAAGAACACCGTGGAAGCCTATCGCGCCAGCCAGGAGTACGCCGACCGCTACTCCATCGGCGACTGATTCAAGCCTGATACACGGGGATGGGCTGCATTCCTGCAGCCCACCCCCTTTCCTTATTCGGGCGACAGCAACCCAGTATCAACAAGAGGAGGAAACGGCCGTTGCTCACAGAAATGAAACAAATCGTTGTGGATTTCGGGCCGGTTCGCGCGGTGGACCACGTCGATTTTGCCGTCCATTCCGGCGAGATCATCGGTCTGCTGGGCGAGAACGGCGCCGGCAAATCCACGCTGATGAACGTCCTCGCCGGAACCTTCCCGCCGACGGAAGGCCAGATCCTGCTGGACGGAAAGCCCGTCCGCTTTTCGAACGCCCTCAAGGCGATGGAGCATGGCATCCGCTTCATCCACCAGGAGCTGAACCTGTGCAACGATCTTCGCGTGTACGAGAACATGTATCTGGCGCAGGAGCTCCGCCTTCCCAACGGGCTTCTGGATAAAAAGGAAATGGCCCGCAGAGCGGGCGAGGTGCTGGCGCGCATGAACGTGGACATCGATCCCATGGCGCTGGTAGAGGATCTGCAGGTGGCGCAGAAGCAGCTGGTGGAAATCGCCCGCGCGCTGCTGTTCAAATGCGACCTGATCATCATGGACGAGCCCACGACGGCGCTGTCCAACAAGGACATCGATAATCTGTTCGTCATCATGCGCCAGCTCCGGGAGCAGGGCGTCGGCTTCATCTATATTTCCCACAAGATGCCCGAGATCTTCGAAATCTGCGATACCTACACCGTCCTGCGCGACGGCAGGCTCATCGGCAGCGGCAAAATCGCCGATGTGAACGAAAAGCAGGTCACGGAGATGATGATCGGCCGCAGCCTGGCGGATGACGACTTTGACCATAAACCCAGCTACTGCGGCGAGGAGATCGCCTTCGAGGCCAAAGAACTGTGCGGGGACAGCTTTGAGGACATCTCCTTCGCGCTGCACCGCGGCGAGATTCTCGCCTTCACGGGCCTGCAGTCCTCCGGCAAGGACCAGCTGGCTGACGCGCTCTTCGGCGTCATTCCCCACACGGGCACGCTGCAGTGCGACAGGCGCGAGATGAAGGGCTCCATCCGCCGCTATATGAAGTCCGGCGTCGCGATGGTGCCCCGCAACCGCAAGGAGCGCGGCATCCACAACGACCTGAACATCTACGACAACACCTCCATGGGCTACTTCAACACGCTGATGAAGAAGCTGCTGATCAGCCCGCGGGAGGAGCACAGGCGCTACCAGCGGCAGAAGGAGCAGCTGGCCATCAAGGCCGGCAATCCCGAAAACCCCATCACCTCGCTCAGCGGCGGCAATCAGCAGAAGGTCATCCTGGGGCGCTGGCTGGAGACCGGCGCAAACGTGATGATCTTCGACAACCCCACCCAGGGCATCGACGTGGGCACCAAGTTTGAAATCTATCACCTGCTGATCCGCCTGGCCCGGGAGGGGAAATCCATCCTGCTGTTTTCCTCGGAGTTCCCGGAAATCCGCAAGGTGGCCGATCGCTGCGTGATCCTCTACAAGGGCAGGATCAACAAGATCCTCGACCGCTCCGAGATGAACGAGGCCGACATGATGTTCTATTCCACCGGCTCGAACCTGGAGATGGATCACGCATCCAACGACCTTGACAAAAAGGGAGAGTAACCATGCAAAGCACTGAGAAAAAGGGATTTTCCGGAAAGGACGCCGTCCGGCGCCTGTTCTCCGATTACAGCTACCTGGTCTCCTTCGTCCTGATTCTGATCATCGCGGTATCGGTCAACCCCAACTTCTTCCGCTGGCGCAACATCTCCACGCTGTTCCGCCAGAGCGCGACGACCACCGGCATGATCGCCCTGAGCATGACGATGATCATCTGCGCGGGGCAGATCGATATCTCCGTGGGCGCGCAGGTCGCGCTGCTGAGCGGCTTTGGCATCGAGGTGCTCAACGCCACGCACTCGATCTGGATCATGCTGGCGTTCTGCCTGGCCGCGGGCTCGCTGATCGGCCTGTTCAACGGCCTGCTCGTCGCCAAGGGACACATGCCCGCCATGATCGCCACGCTGGCGGTGCAGACCTCCTGCCGCGCGATCATCAACCACTTCGGCCAGGGCGGCCCCTTCGCCGTCGCCAACGGCATGTCCACCGAGCCGTACTACGAGACATTCCGCCAGGTGTCCAACGGGAGCCTGAACCTGTTCGGCTACAAGATCCCCTATCCGATGATCATCTTCATCGCGATGGGCCTGCTCTTCGGCCTGATCATGCAGCGCACGCGCCTGGGCAAGCACATCTATGCCGTGGGCAGCAACGAGACCTCCGCGCGGCTGGCGGGCGTCAACGTCGACGGCGTCAAGATCGCCGTGTTCATGATCAGCGGCCTGATGTGCGGCTTCACCAGCTGGCTGTATTCCTCCAGTCTGATGGCCGTGGCGGCCGCCAGCGCGGGCAACCTGTTTGAAATGGACGCCATCGCCGCGGTGGTCATCGGCGGCACGAGCATGTCCGGCGGCCGCGGCAAGGTCATCGGCAGCTTCCTGGGTGTGCTGATGTTCAAGATCATCAACAACACGCTGGTCGCCGCGAAGGTGCCGACCTTCCTGACCGGCGCGATCAGCGGCGCGATCATCATCATCGCCGTGCTGCTGCAGAACGTGCGCAAGGACAAGAAATAAACGACGGAGGGAAGAGCAATGCTGAATATTGGCATCATCGGGTGCGGCAAGATCACGCAGGTGCGCCATGCGCCCGAATACGCGGAAAACGGCCAGTGCCGTCTGACGGCCTGGTATGACGCCTTACCCGGGCGGGCCCAGGCTATGGCTGATGAATTCGGCGGCACGGCCTACGACAGCATGGAGGCGCTGCTCGCAAGCGGCGTGGATGCGGTCAGCGTCTGCACGGCCAACGCCGACCATGCCTCGGCGGCCATCGCGGCGCTTAAGGCCGGCTGCCACGTGCTCTGCGAAAAGCCCATGGCCACGACGCTCGCGGACTGTCTGGCCATGCAGGAAGCCGCGCAGAAGAGCGGCAAGCGCCTGCTCATTGGCCACAACCAGCGCCTGGCCAGGGCCCACGTCGAGGCGCGCAGGCGCATTGAGGCCGGCGAGATCGGCCGCGTGGTCGGCTTCCACACGATGTTCGGCCATCCCGGGCCGGAGGGCTGGACGGGCCAGCGCAACAGCTGGTTCTTTGACAAGAAGCGCGCCGCCTTCGGCGTGATGGCCGATCTGGGCGTGCACAAGACCGACCTGCTGCACTACCTGCTGGGCGAGCGGATCGTGGAGGTCTCCGCGATGCTCGCCACGGTGGACAAGACATATCCCGACGGCACCCCGATTTCCGTGGACGACAACGCGCTGTGCATCTATCGCACGGAAAGCGGCGCCATCGGTCAGCTGCATGTGAGCTGGACGAACTACGGCGTGGAGGACAACTCCACCCGCATCTACGGCACCGAGGGCGTGCTGCGCCTGTATGACGACCCGGAGTGCTCGCTGATCCTGGAAAAGCGCGACGGGACGGTTGAGCGCGTGCGGCTCGACCTGCTGACCTCCAACAAGGAGCAGACCTCCGGCGGGCGCACGTCCACTGGCGTCATCGACAGCTTCGTGGAGGCGATTGAGACCGGCGCGCCCTCGCCGCTGGACGTGGGCGAGGCCATCCAGGCGATGCGCGTCATCTTCGCGGCGGAGCAGTCCGCGGCGAAGGGCTGCAGCGTCCGGGTTGACTACGACTGATAGGGAGGGAAGCATATGAAACGCCCCGTCACCATCTGCTCCGGCCAGTTCGGCGATATCCCCTTTGAGGAGCTCTGCCGCACGATGCACGGCTTGGGCTACGAGGGCCTCGAGCTGGCCGCGCAGTCGCACATCGACGTCGAGCGGATCGTCTCCGACCCCGAATACCGCGAGCACTTCCAGAAAACGCTTGAGGACAATCAGCTGATCATCAGCGCGATCTCCGCCCACCTGATGGGCCAGTGCGTCGGCGACAACTGGGATCCGCGGCTGGACAACTTCGCGCCGGCCCGCCTGGCCGGAAAGCCCGAGGAGATCCGCGCCTGGGCCATCGAGGGCATGAAGACCACCGCCCGCGCGGCGCAGCTGCTGGGCGTGAAGGTCGTCACCTGCTTCCTCGGCTCGCCCATCTGGCCGATGTGGTATTCCTTCCCGCAGACGACGCCGGAGATGGTCGATGCGGGCTTTGCGCGGATCAAGGAGCTCTGGACGCCGATCTTCGACGTCTACGACGAATGCGGCGTGCGCCTGGCGCTGGAGGTGCATCCCACGGAGATCGCCTTTGACTACTATTCCACCGAGCGGCTGCTTAAGACGCTTGACTACCGCCCGACGCTGGGCCTGAACTTTGACCCGAGCCACCTGCTCTGGCAGGGCGTTAGCCCCGTCTTGTTCCTGCGCCGCTTCAGGGAGCAGATCTACCATGTGCACATGAAGGATGTGCGCATCAACCGCGACGGCCTGGGCGGTATCCTCGGCTCGCACATCGAGTTCGGCGACACGCGCCGCGGCTGGAACTTCGTCTCGCTGGGCCACGGCGACGTGGACTTCGAGGGCATCATCCGCGAGCTGAACCAGATGGGCTATCACGGCCCGCTGTGCGTGGAATGGGAGGACAGCGGCATGGAGCGCATGCACGGCGCGAAGGAAGCGCTGGAATTCGTCCGCCGCATGAACTTTGAGTCCTCGGACGTCAGCTTCGACGCGGCGCTGAAGGTCGACTGAGCGCCCTCTCCCTTACGCGGCCGCCAGCTGCATCAGCAGCTCTACCTGCGCCAGCGAGGCGGCCGCGCAGGGATAGAGGGAAATGTCGCCCAGCAGCCGGATGTTCATGGCCTGCTGCTGGGTGAACATGCTCTTGGCGTAGAGCGCGTCGAGCATGCGGAAATAGAGCTTGCGCTCGCGCTCCAGCCAGCGGCAGGAGATCAGCAGCTCCTCGGGGTTGTAATTCATGATGATGGTGGAGGTCGCGTCGACCAGATACCGGATGGCCTGGGAGAGCACCTGCGCGGCGGTTTCGTCGCCCGCCTGCACACGGGAGATGACCTCGTCCACGTGCGCGCAGTGCGCGCCGGCGAGCATGTTGTACTGCTTAACGATGCCGATATCCGAGCAATAGAGCTCCAGGCAGCCGGTGCTGCCGCAGTTGCAGGGGATGCCGTCGCGGCGCACGGTCAGATGGCCGATCTCCCCGGCGAGGCTGTTCGCCCCGCGGAAGACCTGGCCGTCGAGCATCACCGCCGCGCCGATGCCCTCGCAGATGGAGAGGCACACAGAGCAGTGCTTCGCGCGCAGCTGGCCGGAGCGGCTCAGGTACAGGATGGCGGCATAGACGTCCTTTTCCACGATCACGGGCAGGCCCAGCGCCTCGCTGAGACGGCTCTGCAGCGGAAACTGCCGCCAGGCAGGAGCGCCGGAGATCTGCAGAACCATGCCGCTCTCCCGCTGCACCGGGCCCGGGACGATGACGCCCAGCCCCAGACAATGCCGCAGCGGCTGGCCCGCCTCCTCAAGCAGGGAGGCGGCGAGCTGAGCGAGCTCGCCCGTGTAGCTCTCCGGCCCCAGCGCGGCACAGTGCAAGTCCCAGCGGCGTTGAACAAGGCAGGCGCCGCCCAGGTCGTAGACGCCGGCATCCACATGGTCAAGCCGGATGCTCAGCGCGACGACCACGCCCAGGCCGCCGTTGACCGCGTAGCGCATCGGGCAGCGCCCTCCGCCGGAGGTATCCTTGCCCAGCTCCACGATCAGCCCGCGCGAAAGCAGCGCCGTGACGGCGTGATGCACGGTGGAAACCGGCAGCTCCGCGGTGCGGCAAAGATCCGGCTTGGTGATGCCCGGCTGGCGGATGATCTCGCCCAGAATGCGCTGCGGATAGGACGTGCGCGGTGTCTCAGCCATGAAAACTCCCCCTCGTATACCCAGTTCTTTTCAAACTTTTATCATTTTTGAAATAAGTATGTTCTGATTATAACCGCAGGCTGCGCGCCTGTCAAGGCGCGGCCTGCAAATGGAGGTGCGACGATTGATTGAAACCGTTTGCCCGGGGAGCGTGGGCCGCTTCCGCTATGCCGTGCTGGATTTTGACGGCACGCTCTCGCTGATCCGGGAGGGCTGGCAGCAGATCATGATCCCCTATTTTACGGACGAGCTCTGCCGGACGCCGGAGGGCGGCAGGCTCCCCCGGCAGGAGCTGGAGCTGCGCGCACGGGAGTTCATCACCCTGCTGACGGGAAAGCAGACCATCTACCAATGCATCCGCCTGGCGGAGGAGATTGAGCGTCTGGGCGGGCAGCCGCAGGATCCGCAGGTCTACAAGGACGAATACCACCGCCGGCTGCTCCTTCGCATCGACGGGCGGCTCAAGGGCCTTGAAAGCGGGGAGATCGAGCCGCAGGCGCTGACCGTGCCCGGCAGCTACGCGCTGCTTGAGATGCTCCTGCGCCATGGCGTCACGCCCTACCTGGCCTCCGGCACGGACGAGGTCTATGTGCTGAAGGAGGCGCATCTGCTGGGCGTCGACCGCTTCTTCGGGCCGCACATCTACGGCGCGCAGCGCGAATACAAGACCTTCTCCAAAAAGATGGTGATCGAGCGGATCATCCGGGAGAACGGCCTGCGCGGGGAGGAGCTGATCGGCTTCGGCGACGGCTATGTGGAGATTGAAAACATCCGGGAGGCAGGCGGCTATGCCGTGGGCGTCGCCTCCAACGAGGCCCAGCGCTGCGGCATCGACGAATGGAAGCGGGAGCGGCTCATCCGCGCCGGCGCGAACATCATCATCCCCGACTACCGGGATATCCGGGAGCTCGAGGAGCAACTATTTCCAGGGGAGGTATCGGTATGCCCTTTGAAGAATTCGACCGCTCCAAACTGAAGCTGCTCCCGCTGGGGGAGCGCGTGCATGACCTGGATGAGCGCGTGATGAAGCCGGCTGTCAGCGACAACGGCTATCGCCATCCGACCATCGACCTGCTGGCGGACAGGATCCGCGCGGCGAAGGCGCGCGGCGCGGACGTCACGCTGATGCTGGGCGGGCATGTGATCCGATCCGGCGTGGCGCCGTCCATGATCGCGATGATGGAGGCGGGCTACATCAACCACTTCGCCATGAACGGCGCGGCGGCCATCCACGACTTCGAGCTGGCGATGATCGGCGCGACGACCGAGAGCGTGGCCAAGTACATCTCGGAGGGCCAGTTCGGCCTGTGGCAGGAGACAGGCCTGTACAACGAGGCGATCAACGAATACGCGCCGCAGGGCTACGGCTTTGGCGAGGCGCTGGGCCGCTACATCGAGGAGCACGAATTCCCCTACCGGGAAAACAGCCTGCTGGCGGCGTGCTACCGGCGCCACATCCCCGCCACGGTGCATGTGGGCATTGGCTGCGACATCGTGCACGAGCATCCCAATGCCAACGGGCGGTGGATCGGCGAGGCGACCTATCGGGACTTTCTGATCTACACCCGCCGGATCGAGGAACTGGAGGGCGGCGTTTTCATGGACTTCGGCTCCGCTGTGATCGGCCCGGAGGTCTACCTCAAGGCGCTTTCCATGGCGCGCAACGCCGCCCATCAGGAGGGAAGGCGCATCGTTCACTTCACGACCGCGGTGTTTGACCTGCTGGAGCTGGAGGGCAAGAACGTGCACGAGGCGCCGCCCAAGTCCGATCCCCGGTATTACTTCCGCCCGTGGAAAACCATCATGGCCCGCACCGTGGCGGACGGCGGCGAGAGCTACTACGTGCAGGGAACGCATCAGAACACGGTGCCCGCGCTGGCCTGGCGCCTGCTGGGCGGAGAGGAGGGCGGCAACGCATGACGCGCGAAAGACTGCTGGAGCTGCTCGCGCACCTGAGCGGTCTGCGCATCGCCGTCGCGGGCGACCTGTTTCTGGACAGGTGGTATGAGATCGACGAGCGGCTCAACGAGCCCTCGCTGGAGACCGGGCTGACGGCCTACCAGGTGGTGCGCAAGCGCTCCGCCGCGGGGGCGGCGGGCACGGTGCTCAACAACCTGAGCGGACTGGGCGTGGGCTCGCTGGAGGTGATCTCCATGGCGGGCGATGACGGCGACGGCTGGGAGCTGCAAAGGCGCCTGCACGAGTGCCGGGTGGACACCGCCGGCATCGTGGTCAGCCCGCAGATCGTGACGCCCTCCTACATCAAGCCGCTGTTCCCGAGGGAGGGCAACCGGCTGGACATCAAGAACTTCCGCCCGACGCCGGAGGCGGTTCAGGACGAGCTGATCCGGCGCATGGAGGCGGCGCTCGAGCGCTGCGACGCGCTGGTGCTGCTCGACCAGGTCTGCGAGGCGGACACAGGCGTGCTGACCGCGCGCGTGCGCGAGGCTGTCTGCCAGATGGCCGCGGCGCATCCGGACAGGCTTGTCTACGCCGATTCCCGCGCGTTCATAAGCGAATACCATGACGTGGTCATCAAGTGCAACGACCGAGAGGCTGCGCAGCTGGGCGGCGGGGCGCAGGACGGGGAGGACTTCTGTCCGGAGCGCGTGTTTTCCAGCATGGAGCGTTTGCGCGGGCGGACAGGGCGGCCCGTCATTGTCACCTGCAACCGGCACGGTGTGGCCGTCTGGGGGGACGGCGAGCCGGCGCTGGTGCCCGCCGTGCGGCAGACGGGCGAAATCGACATCTGCGGCGCGGGCGATGCCTGCACGGCGGGGCTGGTCAGCGCGCTGTGCGCCGGCGCGGATTACCGCGAGGCGGCCTTCGTGGGGAACCTGAGCGCGGGCGTGACGGTGCGCCAGCTGGGGCAGACCGGTATGGCGACACAGGAGAGCGTGCTGGCGCTCTACGACGAGCAATTCGGGAGGGATTGAGATGGAGCCCTGTTTTCTTTCCTTTGACGTGGGCGGCTCCAAATATATCGTCGGGCTGATCACGCGCGCGGGGCAGGTGCTCGTGATGCGGCGCGGCGTCTGGCAAGCGCTGACCCGGGAGGACATCCTGCAGACGCTGATTGCCGAGGCGCGCGCGCTGCTGGATGAGACCGGCGCGCAGCCCGTGGCCTGCGGCGTGACGATCCCCGGCCTGGCCGATCCGAAGGCGGGGCTGTGGGTGGAGGCGACGTTCTCCGGCATCCGCGATTTCCCGATCTGCGCGCTGCTTCAGCAGGCGCTGGGCCTCCCCGCCTACTGCGATAACGACGGTCAGGCCTATGCGCTGGCGGAGCAGGTGTTCGGCTCCTGCCGGGACGTCGATGACTTCGTCTACATGAACGTGTCCAACGGCATCGGCGGGGCGATCGTCTCCGGCGGGCGGCTGCTCATCGGCGCGCACGGCAATGCCAGCGAGCCGGGGCATTGCTGCATCGTGCCGGGCGGACGGCTGTGCAAGTGCGGCAGCCGCGGCTGCCTGGAGATGCACGCGGCCGGCCCGGCCATCGCGCTGAACTACCGGGAGGCGGGCGGCGCGCCGGACGAGGACGGACAGATCGCCTCCGCCAAGGTCATCGCGCAGCGTGCCCGGGCTGGCGAGCCGCTGGCGCGGGAGATCTTTAGGCAGGAGGGGAGAATGCTCGGAAGGATCCTGGCGATGGAGATCAACCTGCTCAACCCGGCGAAGGTCGTGCTGGGCGGCGGCGTGTCGCTGGCCTACGACCTGTTCGGTCCCGAGCTGGAGCGGACGGTCGCGGAGCAGGTCTACCACGGGGCGAACCCGGACTACACGATCGGGCCCACGCCGCTGGGTGAGCTGGCGGGGCTGTACGGCGGCGCGGCCATCGCCGTATGCCGCATTGAGGAGGAGAAAGCATGAACGCGATGTTTACCGCATATCAGGACGAGCTGATCGGCGAAATCCGCCGGATCGATGGGGAAGCGCTGGAGCGGGCCGCAGAGCTGCTGCTTGAGGCCTATCATGGGGACCGGCAGGTGTTCGTCATGGGCAACGGCGGCAGCGCCGGCACGGCGAACCACTTCGTCTGCGACTTCGGCAAGAACGCCGTGCAGGGCGGCCGGAGGCGCTTTCGCATCCACTCGCTGTGCGACAACGTGGAGGCGATCACCGCGCTGGGCAACGACATCGCCTTTGAGGCGATCTTCGCCTTCCAGCTGGAGAACCAGATGCGCCCCGGCGACGTGCTCATCGCCATCAGCGCCAGCGGCAATTCACCCGACCTCGTGCGCGCCTGCGAATACGCAAAGGAGCACGGCGGGCAGGTGATCGCGCTTTCCGGCTTTGGCGGCGGCAGAATCTGCGAGGGCGCGGCGGTGCGGCTGGTCACGCCGATGCGCAGCTATGAGCGCATCGAGGATCTGCATCTGATCCTGCTGCACATGCTGGTGTGCTGGTTCAAGGAGCATCAGGACAGGCTGTGAAGCAGCCTGCGAGGGAAACGGGCTTGTATCGAAAAGGATAAAAAAAGAAGGCAGGGAATCGGGAATCCCTGCCTTCCTTTGCGCCCGGAGGCGCGCCTTTTTCCGTGGTTCGGAGAATGCCGGAGGTTACGCCTTCTTATAGCCGCACTTGGGGCAGACGCCGTTCTCGTTCAGCGCGATGCCGCACAGCGGGCAGCGGTCGACCGACCCGGAGGGCGTGTACTCCTGCGAAGCGGCGTTCACGCCGCTGGTGAAGGTGAGCTTGGCGATGTTCAGCTTGTCCTTGAGCAGGTCGTAGACGATCTTGATCATGCCCTCAACCGTCATCGTCTCCTTCGTCACCACCAGACGGCACTCGGGATAGGCCGTGGCCAGCTCGGTCTTGAACGCCGGGCCCTTCATCTTGTTGGTTGGCGCGCCGTTGCGGATGCCCTGCGCCTCGTAAACGCCGAGGATCGCGGGGAGCAGCGGATCGTCCTCCCGCAGGAGCCTTCAATGCTGCGTGTGTAAAAAGCCGTTTCTGCTTCCGGCTTCTGGAAAGCGCCTGCACGTCATGCCTGGCGGTCGCCGGAGGCGTCCTTCCTCTGGCATTCCGGGCAGAGGCCGCGGAACATGATGTCGTGGCCGCTGATGGCGAAGCCGTGCGCATCCTCGACCGATTTTTCCAGATCGTCGATATAGGGCATCTCGATATCAAACACCCGCCGGCATTTGCGGCACATGGCGTGATAATGGTTGTGGCATCGATGGTCGTAGCGGTCCGGCCCGCCGGGTATCGCCATCTTTCGGATCTCCCCGCTCTCGGCGAGCTGATTCAGGTTGCGGTAAACGGTCGCCCGGCTGACGGTGGGGTGACTGACGGCGATTGCTTCGTAGATTTCCTCGGCGGTGGCGTGCGACTTCAGCTGATTGACCGCCTCCAGAACGAGCGAACGCTGAATGGTGTTGCGCTTCATCATGGATATCCCGTCCTTAACAGGATTTATTCTTAATAAGGATTATATCTCAATCTCTGGGGTTTGTCAACGGGATTGCCGAAAACGGACGTCGGAATTTCGGGGGAAAAGGCGGGCGGAAAGCCGTCCCCGCTTTACATCCCCGCGGAAATATCGTAAAATGACCATGACATCGATTCCCTTCGATGGCCTTGAAGCGCTTTGAAACAGACCGGCCCCAAATGCCGGCGGAAAGAGAGATTCCATGAGAGACAAGCTGCTCAGAACCGGCATGGGCTTTTTTCTGTGCTTTGGCCTGATCACGGCCGTGAACGTCATCCTGCTGCCGTTTGCGCGCGCCTGCCACGGCTACGAGCTATCGCCCATGCTGCTGACGCTGGCGGCGTTCCTCGCGCTGACGGCGGGGATCTTCGTTCGCCTGGAGCGCATGGACGAGGCGCGGCTTCGCCGGGGGCTGCGCTGCGCGGAGCCGGCCTTTCTGGCGGCGCTGTTCGTCGTTCAGGTCGTGCTGGCATATTGGATGGAATACACGCCTGCGGGCGATAACTTCATGCTCTACAACGGCTCCATGATGCTCGCGCGGGATGGCTGCTTTGACGCCAACCCGGACTTTGGCCTCTATTTGGCGCGGTTCTCGAACCAATGGGGCTTTGTGCTGATCCTGACGGCGATCCGCAAGGCGCTCGTCTTCGCCGGAATCGAGGGCTTTTTCATGCCGCTGGCCGTGATTCAGGCGCTGCTGTACACGGTTGGCACGCGCGCGGCGGCCTGCACGGCGGACATGCTGGGCGGGACGCGGGCGCGGGCGCGGACGCTCCTGCTGACGGCCTGCTGCCTGCCGCTGTATCTGGCGGCGGGCGTGCTCTACACGGATACCTTCAGCGCGCCGTTTGTGATCCTGACGCTGTTTTTTGCGCTCAAAACGGTGCGCGCGCAGAGGGGCACGCGCCAGCTGGGCCTTGCGGCACTGACGGGGCTGCTTGCGCTCATCGGCGGACAGATCAAGATGACGGTGTTCATCGTGCTCATCGCCGCGGTGATCGTCTTCGCGCTCTCCCTGCGCCCCGGGCGCGCGGCGCTGTGCGCGCTGCTGAGCGCGGGCATTGCGCTGGGCGGCACGGCGGCGGTGCATGCCTATATGCTGGAGGAGGTCATCGACCCCGAGGTCTACGCGCAGCAGAACACGCCCGCCATCCACTGGGTGATGATGTCCATCCCGACGTCGGACAACCCCTACGGCGGTTTTTCGGGCGATTACAGCATCACCTGGGGGATGATGGACGAGGGCGCCTCGCACGAGGAGGTCATGTCCTCGATCTACACGCGCATCAGGGACAGGATCTACACGCTGCGCTACCCGAACCGGCTGCTGCTGGCCATGCTGCGCAAGAACGCCGCGGCGATGGGCGACGGCACCTTCGGCATGACGGAGATGCTCGACGACGACCCCGTGCGGCCCAACGCGCTCTCGACGGTCGTGCTGGCAGCGGGGGAGCATTTCCCGCTGTACAGCGCGGTCTGCACCGGCATTTACATGGGCGACCTGGTGCTGGCGCTGCTCGCCTGCCTGCGCGGCATCCGGCGGCGGGAGACGGGCGGGGCGATGGCGTATATCGCGATGTTTGGCATGATGCTTTTCCTGATGCTCTGGGAGGCGCGCAGCCGGTATCTGTTCTGCTTTGTGCCGGTGCTGCTTCTGCTCGCGGGGCTGTGCCCGCCGAAAGGCAGAAAGAAAGAGGTGCGCAGTGACGCATGAGGAGACTGTCCGCGCGTGGTTTGACGCGTGGCTGACACGGGAGAGCGCGGTCATCCCGGAGATTTTTGCGCAGGACGTGCGCTATGTCGAGTGCTACGGGCCGGAATATATCGGGCGCGGCGAGGTGGAGCAATGGTTTGCGGACTGGAATGCGCGCGGGCGCGTGCTCGAATGGCGCATCCGGCGCGCCATTGGGCAAGGAGAATGGCTGGCGGTGCACTGGTTCTTCCGCTGCATATACGATGGGACGGAGGGTGCGTTTGACGGCATGACGCTCATGCGGTTTGACGGCGCGGGCCGGATTGCGGAGCTGCGCGAGTTCGGCTCCAAGGCGGAACATGAGCGGCCCTATGGCGGCTGACTGACGGCCTGCACCGGGCAGCTAGGGCATACTGACCCACAGTGTTGCGGGAAGAAGGATTTTGGAGTATAATCAACCCATGAAACATGTGGGGACGCGCGCCCCGGACAGGAGGAACATTATGGAGCTTTCCACCATGCTTTCGATGGTCGATCACACGCTGCTCAAGCCGGAATCGACCTGGGCGCAGATCCGGCAGATCTGCGACGACGCGATGACCTATCACACGGCGACGGTCTGCATCCCCGCCAGCTATGTCAGGCGCTGCAAGGCCTACATGGCCGGAAACCCGGACGCTGTCGGCGTCTGCACGGTCATCGGCTTCCCGACGGGCTATTCCACGACCGAGAGCAAGGTCTTTGAGGCGGCGGACGCCGTCAAAAACGGCGCGGACGAGATCGACATGGTCATCAACATCGGCCTGCTCAAGGATGGCCGGGACGACGAGGTGCTCGCGGAGATCAATGCGGTCAAGGCGGCATGCGCCGGGCATACGCTCAAGGTCATCATCGAAACCTGCCTGCTGACGCAGGAGGAGAAGATTCGCATGTGCGACATCGTTTCCCGCTCCGACGCGGACTTCATCAAGACCTCGACGGGCTTTTCCACGGCGGGCGCGACGTTTGAGGATGTCGCGCTGATGCAGGCGCACATGACAAACGGCAAGGGCATCAAGGCGGCGGGCGGCATCGCCTCGCTCGCAGACGCGGAGCGCTTTATTGAGCTGGGCGCGACGCGCCTGGGCACCAGCCGCATCGTGAAGCTCGTCAAGAACGAAAAGGCGACGGGCTACTGATCACTGAAATGCAAAAATTGGCAGGGAAAAACGCCAAAAAGAATTGACAGTGAAAGAAAAAACTGATATCATTAGACGGTGAGCCGCTCGGGACTGGTCTGTCTAAACGCGTAAGCGTACCTAAGCCCGGCGAGTATTATAATAGGAGGTGTCACCAAATGTACGCTATTATTGCGACTGGTGGCAAGCAGTACCGCGTCAGCGAGGGCGACGTGATCTACATCGAGAAGATCGATGCGCAGGT
>SFHU01000052.1 GCA_004555535.1 Clostridiales bacterium | reverse complement strand
GTAGAATTGCACGACATTACGCGGCTTTACTCCGGATTTCAAACGGAGTAAGGCCGTTTTTCATATCAATGCGTTGGTAGTTGTAGAAATGGATATACTCGTCAACCAGCTGCTGAACCTGTTCGCCGGTAGTTGGTTTGCATCTGTAAAGGCATTCGGTCTTAAATGTGCCAAAGAAGTTTTCCATTATTGCGTTATCATAAGGGCATCCTCGTCTGGACATTGAAGCCGAAAAGTGGTATTCTTGCGTTAAGGCGAAGTATTCTTCAGAGGTGTACTGACAGCCTTGGTCGCTGTGGAGTAGCAGTCCATCGGCGACCTTCCCTTTTTCATGGGCAAACGCATCTCGAACCGTATCGCTGACAAGAGTTGCGTTGATTTCAGTGCCAAGGCGGTATGCGACAATATATCTGCCACAAAGATCCATGATGGCGCAGAGGTAATAGGTTCTTAGCGGAGTAATGATGTAAGTGATATCTGTCACCCAGCGGTAGTTCTTTTGCTCTTGGATGAACTGGCGATTCAGCAGGTTCTCATAGCGATGACCGCCTTGCTTATACAGCGTATAGGGACGTCTGCGCCTGATCTGCGCCAGAAGATCCAACTTTCGCATGTGATGCAGCACAGTCAATGGATGACATTCAACTGATTTATTCTGTTTCATAGCTGGAGCTGTTCACGTAGGCGTAGTCGATGCGCTCGGCCAGCGCCCCGCTCTGCGCCGGCGGCATGTCGGCGGTCAGCTCCTCCTCCAGGCGGAAGAACACCTCCATCACGCCCCGAGGGCTCTGGTGAATCCGCTCCGCCATGCGCCTGTTCAGCGCCTCCATCAGCCGCCCCAGCTCCTCCTTGCGCAGATAGCGCACGCAGTCAACGATCTCCCTGCGCTCCGCCGCGGAGAGGAGCGTGTCGCCCGAAAAGACCTCCAGCGCGGCGATCTGGCTGTATTCGAGAATGCCGTCCTTGCTGACCGTCAGGCGCGCCCATTCGGCGATGTGCGCCTCGTCCACGGCCTCGCACAGCTCCGCAATGGACGTATGCTCCCGGCTCACGCCGATGTGCAGGCGGAAATCGCCGAACACCTCGCGCAGATTGCGCACGCTGTAATAGAATGCGTCGATCGCCTGGCGGACCTCCCGCCTGTGCGCCGCCGCGCTGTTGAGCAGCAGGATCGTCCCCCTGTAGGTGCTCTTCCAGCAGCGCACGACGTATTCGGGGAAGCTCTCCCGCATGCACTTTTCGATCCGGTCGTCGCTCATGGAGGTGTTGCCGCTCATCAGCTCGCTCAGGTTGGAGAACACACATAGCGCGCGATAGCAGCCGGGCGCAAAGCGCGTTCCGTATCGCGCGTTGCAGGTCTCCTCCGAGAGCAGATAGCGCCCGGCCAGCGCGCGGTTCCCGAGGATGATCTCGTCAAAGAGACGCTCGGTCTGCTCGCGCTCCCTCGTGCGGCGCAGGCTCTGCGCCTCCTGCGCATCGGCCTGCTGGCCGCGCAGCTGGTCGACCCTCCGGCAGACGCGCGTGAGCGTCTCGTTAAGCTGCGCCTCGTCGATGGGCTTAAGCAGGTAGTCCATCACGCTGAGCGAGACAGCCGTCCGGGCATATTCAAAGTGCCTGTACCCGCTGATGAGGATGAACAGCGGCGAGGCGCCCTGCGCGCGCACGCGCTTGATCAGCTCCAGCCCGTCCAGCCCGGGCATCTTGATATCCGAGAGCACGAAGTCCGGCCGCAGCGCCAGAATGCTCGCAAGCGCGGCGCTGCCCGTCGTGCAGGTGTCGCAAATCTCGATGTCCAGCTCCGCCCATCTGCCCAGCTGCTCAATCAGGCGGATGATCTTCACCTCGTCGTCCGCGATGATCGCCCTGTATTTCATTGCTCCGCTCGCTTTCTGCGCGCCTGCGCGCCGTGTCCTTCCGTCGCCGCTGTAAGCCAAAGGATCCTCCCGCCTTCCGGTTCCGCTTCGCAGCGGGGAGGATTTTCATTTTGTGCGATTCTCCAAAAAGGGAGAAATCCCCCGGGGCGCTTCGCCCCGGGGAATATCCGTTACTGAGCCTCTCCTGCCATGATCCCGTCAATATAATCGTAGAGATCCTGCACATCGATCTCGGCAGGGCTGTGCGGCTGATCCCAGCTGATCTCCACGACGGAGTCCTCAATCCGGTCCGCCGCGAAGGCCGTCAGGGCATTGTGCATCAGCCAGGCAGCCGGCAGGCCGTGGTCGCCGTCGGCGGAGCCGATGTGGAAGCGCCAGTGCGGCGCGAGCGTGCTGCTCCACGCCTCGCCGTCGCGCACGACGTAGTTGACCGGGCTCATGATCGCAAGCAGCTGCGTCGCCTCGTCGTCGACGTCCGCCGCGTAGGCATCGGCCAAACGGACGATGTAGTCATACTCCTCCGCCGTGAAGTGGTCGGAGTCCCTGTATTCCTCCACCATCTCGACGAGCAGATCGCGCACGAGCACGCTGAAATGCTTCCGGTTGCCGTCGGCATCGACGAAGGCACTGCCCTCGTTGCTGGCCTTGTTGTAGGAATCCAGGCTCGGGCACATCTTGTTGCGGTTGATGAAGTGGCCCATGAACACGTCGTAGTCGGTGATCGTCGCGGTCACGCCATCCTCGGCGATGGAGAGCCATTCCGCCGCGCCGAAGTCGTCGTAGAGATGCTGCACATAGGCGGCGGCGTCCGGATACTGCTCCTTGTTCGGGGTGGTCAGCTCGTCATAGCGCGTCAGCCACTGGGTCAGGCCGTCAGAGTAGAGATCGACCAGGCCGGTGAAATACGCGCCGCTGCGGCCATCGTCGCCCAAATCAAAGCCATAGCCCTGAATGTAGCCGACATACCAGTCGTAGAGCTTCGCCGCGAGCTCATCCTCATGCGCGCCGCCGAGGACGTTGTCGCCGAAGGGATGGAAGTTGCCGCGGCCGACGGTGATCTGGTCGCTGATGTCGTTGCCGTACATGTCCACCGCCATCGCGTTGAACAGGAAGTACTCCTGGTTGCCCGCCTGGAACCACTCGTAGCCCGCGTCCGCAGAGTCGAGGTTCGTAATCGGGCAGTAGCCCAGCACGATGAGGATGTCGTCAGTCGCCTGCGCCGCGCCGATGTCGGCGAGGTAACCGTCATAGATCGGAGAATTGCCGGAGGCGCCCAGCATCACGCCAACCGCGCCGCCGGAGCTGTATCCATAGGAGACGATGTGCTCGGCGCTGCCCGGGAGCACGCTGTCGTTCGCCTTCAAATAACGGATACCCGCCTTGAGGTCGACCATGATCAGCGGGAGCTGGCCGATGTAATGGCCCTGCGCATCGACGGTTTCCTTGCCGCGCGCGCCGACGCTGACCTGCACATAGCCCTCGCGGATGTAGGCGATGTTCACGTCCTCCACGCGGCTGGAGGAGTAGCCGCCGCTGGTGTTGGTGTAGAGGATCGGCGCAGTCTCAGCTGTATAGACGACGCCGTTGCCGCTGGTCACGCTGCCCTCGGCGTTCTTGACGGCGCGGCCATTCTCGACGCGCAGATAGGCCTCCGGCGCATAGATCGCCAGATGCTGCACGGCGGGATCGACCGGCGACGCGCAGTAGACAACGTCGAGCATGTAATAGGCGATGCCGGTGCCCTCGTCGGTGACGAGTGTCCACTGATCCGCGTAGTCCGCGGCATCGAGGCTGTACGCGCCGTCCTCGCCGATGACCGGCACGGCGGGCGTGTGGATGGGCGCCGCAGACGCTTCCTCCGCAGAAGCGGCGGCGCAGCCCAGCAGCAGCACAGCCAGCGCTGCCGCGAAGAGGGCCTTCAGGGTTCCTTTCATGGTTCATCTTCCTTTCTTTCATCCGGTTGCATACAGCGGGATGTCCCGGCCTTTGCCGGCGGGACGCTGCACGCCCTGAGCCTTACGGCGCCTTTGCGTCTGCGCCGGGACCGCCCGCACCGGGACCACCTGCATCAAGGCCGCCCGCGCCGGGGCCGCCCGCGCCGGGGCCGCCCGCACCGGGGCCGCCCATGGAGACGGGCGCATAGCGATCAGCATAGGCGCCGAACGGGCCGTCCTCATAGGGGAAGCCGTCCGGAATCACGCCGAGCTCGGGCGCCCAGCCGGAACCGTAATACGTCGACCAGGCCCACTGCTGGTTGGGCGAGAAGCCCTCCGTATGGACATAGCCCGGCAGCATACCGACGCTCTCCCAACTGCCGATTTGTCCGGTCGCGTACTGCTTGGTGAATTCAATCTCCCTTCCGTCTGCGCTCAGCGTGACCGTCTGGCCCAAACGGGTCTTGACATAGAGGGTATTGACGATGAACTGAACGTCGCAGTCCTCCGGGCCCATGGCGTCAAAGACCTTCGCGTCGTCGGGCGCGGCGAGCGTGACGCGCTCCTCGCCCATGAAGCCGATCGAGGTCTTTTCGACCGCCTCGGAAAGATACCCGCTGCCATCCGCATTCTCGGCGTAATACAGCGTTTTGTCGCCCTCCTGCACGGCCAGCGTATATGTCGCCTTCACCGCATGGTCAAGAGAGAGGCCCTCGTAGCCATAGTAGCTGTACGCCGTGCAGGTGCCGTCCACGGTCAGACCGCCGCCGCCCTGCTGAAGCATATAGGCGTACACGCTCGCGATGTCGTATGTCCGCGAGGCCGACAGACCGGCGGCTGCTCCACCTCAAAGAGTGTGCCGTCCTCGTTGTAGACCGGATAGTCCTTGCGCTCGCCCGTCTCGGGGTCGGAATAGCGGATGGTCTGATCGCCCGGGCCCTCCGCCGTGACGAGAATGTGCTTGACGGTCGTCTTTCCGCCGGTGTCGCCGGAGCCGAAGATCGTGCTGACCGCGCTCAGTTGCGGCAGGGTAGCCTCCCCGGCCAGAGCGAACGCCGGGATGAGGCTGCAGGCGGCGATCAGCGCCGCAAGCAGAAGAATCCATCTTTTCATGTGTCCGTCCTCCTTGTCGTCCTTGGGTTTTCGCCGTCCGTATGAGTCCCGTGCCACCCTCCTCTGCGCGCAGCGGAAGCCAGCCTGTATGGTATCAGAACACCCTCTCAGGGCGCGAATCGAACGAGGGTGTCTGAAGGCTCCTGTTATGCACCGGCGCAGATGCTGTCAATCCATTCAAGCACCTCGCCCGGATAGTCCGCCTCGCTGTGCGGCTGGTCCCACACGAGCGCGTAGTCGACCGGATGCCCGGCGTTTTGAAGCTTGACCGCCAGCGTCATCGAGACGCTCAGCGACGTGTCCGCGTCGCTCGCGCCCACGCGGATGCGGTAATGCTGCGCCTGGGGATTTTCGGCGTGTGCAGAAATAAAGTTCAGCGGGTTGAGCAGCGCGATGCGCTGCGCCAGCTCGCGGTCGCCGCCCACGTCAAACGCCGCCTCATAGCGCGCCGCCTCCTCCGGGAAGGCGCTGCGCAACGCGCCGATCGCCTCCCCGATGATGGGGTTGAAAAGCGAAGTCCGCCTGTGCCGTGCCGAATTCCTCGTTCTCGCCGCTGTCGCAGGTCAGCTTGTCAAACGAGGTGCAGGGCTTCATCCGGCGGCGATGCTTGAGCACGTAGGTGTCCAGATCGGTGATCGTGGCGCGCTGTCCGTCCCAGATCAGCCAATCGCGCTTGTCCGCGCCCTGGCGTCTCTCCATCTCCGGCTTCATCTCCCGGAACGGGACGCCCTTGGGCGGGCGGGACATGAGCTCGCCCAGACCGGGCCTTCTGGCCGGCGCGTCCGGAGCGAGGCCAATGCCCGGGCCCGCGTGGTGCAGCTCCTTGGGCGCGTTCGGCTTCGGCGCGGGCGCTTCATAGGTGTAGCGGCCGCAGAGGTAATCCTTTACAGAATACGCCGCCGGGAGGAGGCCGCGCTCAAGACGCGAGAGGTAATCCGTCGCGGAGTCGCCAAGGCAGTCCATCAGATAGTCGTAGAATGGACCGCTGCGCCCGCCGTCGTACAGCGTCAGCGGCTCGCCCGTCCGCGGATGGCGCAGGCCCAGCGCGTTCACATAGTCCGCATATCGGACGGAGAGCTCGGCGGAAAGCGCTTCCTTGAAGGGCGTCATCGTCTCCGCAGGGCCGGCAGGCGAGTCCTCGCAGGTCTTGTCCGCGTGAAACATCCACTCATACGCCAGATCGGCATGCTCCAGATCGATGATCGGGCAGTAGATCTGCGCGGCGAAGACCGCGTCGCTCTCATCCATGAACGCGCCCGCCGCTTCCAGATAGCCATCGTAGGCCGGATAGTCGCCCGTCACGCCCAGCAGCGAGCTCATCGCGCCGCCCGCGCTCCAGCCGACGGAGATGATCCGGCTCCAGTCGCCCGGCAGCGCCGCGCGGTTGTGGCGCAGGAAGCGTATCGCCGTCTTGAGATCGACCAGCGTGATGGGCGCCTTGCCGACGGGCTGCCCCTGCGCGTCGCGGGATTCGCGCCCGCGGCAGCCGCAGGTCACGTAGATCAGCCCGTGTCGCAGGTACTGCTCCGCATAGCTGCGCGGGCCGCCCAGCCAGGTATGCGGCATCTGCATGTAGCCGGCCGAGTTGTTTTCAAACACGACGGGCACCGTCGCTCCCGTGTAGCGCCCGCACCGGCCCAGCGGATTCGGCGTGCCGTCCGCGTTCAGATAGGCCTCTGGCACGAAGATGGAGAGGCGCTGGAACTTGGGGACATCGGCCTTCTGCGTGTAGAGGACATCCTCCAGGCACCAGCAGCCGTACTGCGCGTCAAACGTCCATTTGTCCCGGCAATCCGAAAGCTCTGTTATCCGGTTGACGACCGGGATCTCCTGCGTCATGGGAATCATTCGCATTCTTCCTTTCCTTGCGGCCTCGTTTGGCACGGGCCGCCCGTCCAGCGGCGGAAGTCCTCCGCCTCCAGGTCAAACAGGTCGAGGATCTTGCCTGTCAGATGGTGCAGCATCTCCTCCACGCTCTCCGGCTTGCTGTAGCAGCTGATCACGGGCGGCAGCACGACCGCGCCCGCCTGCGCGAGCTCCAGCAGGTTTCTGAGGTGGATTGTGGAGAGCGGGCACTCCCGGGGCACGACGACCAGCCGTCTGCGCTCCTTGAGCGTCACATCCGCCGCGCGCAGCAGCAGGTTGTCGCTGTATCCGCAGGCGATGCCCGCCACGGTCTTCATGCTCGCGGGCACGACGATCATCCCGCACGTCCGGAAGGAGCCCGAGGCGATGGCCGCGCCGATATCCGCGCTGTCATAGACCGCCGCGCAATGCGGCGCGAGGTCGCGCGCATGGAGACCGCATTCGTGGGCGAGCGTCATTTCCCCGCCGCGGGTCGCGACGAGATGCACCTCCATGCCCGCAGCGTGCAGCGCTTTGACGGCGTCCACGGCCAGCGGCGCCCCCGACGCGCCACTGATGCCGACGATGATCCGCTTATTCATGGAGCCACCTTTCCGGATCGAGCTCCATGAACGGCGCACGCCGAAACTTTTCCTTGAGATGGAACGGAACGGTGCAGTCGAAGATCGTCTTCGTGCTCACGCCGACATCCGGGATGGAGGGGCTGTACGCCGGGTCGCTGGAAGGATCCAGCGGATGGCAGCGCACGCCGGGAATCGTGATGATGTCGCGGTCGCCCTGGAAGCGCGTGTTCATCGCCCAGAGCACGTCGTCGGTGTCAAAGATGTCAACATCTTCGTCCACGAGAATCACATGCTTGAGCTCCGGGAAGGCGGAGAACGCCAGCAGCGCTGCCTGTCGCTGCTTGCCCTCGTCGGTGTGCACGGTCTTGACACACTGGAGCACGGCCATGTACTTGCCGCCGCCCGCGCGATGGGCGTAGACGTTTCTGACCTTGCCGGGCAGGGCCTTGTCGATCAGCGCGAGGATGCTCGCCTCGGTCGGGATGCCCGCCATGTTGACGTGCTCCTCGCTCGGGCCGATGCAGGTCTGCATGATCGGGTGGCGGCGGTGCGTGACCGCCTTGACCTTGAGCAGCCAGCATTCGTGGCTCGCGCGCCCGTTGTAGCCGGGAAATTCCGGCATGGCATAGCCGGTATGGGAGTTCTGGTCCTCGACCACATGGTTGCTGCCGGGCAGAATTTCGCCCTCAATGACGTATTCGGCGTTGGCGATGGCCGACTCGCGAACCGTTTTGCAGGCGCACAGGCGCACTGGCTCGCCTCGCAGCGCGCCCGCGATGGAGAGCTCGTCAAAGCCCAGCGGCGTCGTCGGCGGCTCGAAGCAGGACGTGATCTCGATCGCCGGATCCACGCCGATGGAGACAGAGATGGGCAGCGGCTTCCCCAGCTCGGTCGCGCGCTCCGCCATCGCGCCGATGTGCCGCGAACCGGGCTGCAGGAAGATCGAGAGCTCGTCGTGCGACTGGACGCACATGCGATGGATGGTCACATCGGAGCATCCCGTGTCCGGGTGCGTGGCATAGCACATGCCCAGCGTGATATACGGCCCGGCATCCACCGGGGTGTTCGTCGGCGCGGGAAGGAGCCGGAAGAGATCAAAATCCGGATCGCTCGCCAGATGCACGACCTCCTGCACGGGGGCCGGCTCCTGCGTCACGACGGGCGCGATGGGCGCGCGCACGCATTCGCACAGCAGATGGCCCAGATCCTCCTTCGCGCAGCCGAGCATCGCGGCCACGCGGCTGCGGCTGGCCAGCATGCCGATGAGCACGGAGGCGTCCGGATGGCCCTTGATGCTCTCAAAGAGCATCGCCGGGCCGTTCACGGTCGTCGGGCGCATGACGGTGCCGCCCGCGCCGACATAGCGGTACACGCCGGAGAGCTCCGCCGCGGGGTCGACCTCCGTCGCCGTGCGCACGAGCTGCCCCGGCTGCTTTTCAAGAAACGCGATCGCATCGCGCATGGAACGGATGGAAACGGGAATTCTCTTCACACTCATGCTTTCATCCTCTTTTTCAGGGTAGGCCGGCTTCACGCGTTCCCCCGGCATTCCCCCTCTTTTCCACCCAGCATAGCATTTCCCCGCTGCAAAAGTAAAGGCGTTTTTTCGAATTGATTATTCGTTTTTCTTGTGCTTTGGCAGAAATGCGCACAGAGCTTTTTCGCTATTTCTCCCAATATCCAAAGGAAAACTGGTCATTCTCCTTCTCGGCATCACGCTTCAATTATTCCATTTTTCGTTTTCACATTCCACTGCGCACCTTTTCGGAGCATCAAAAAAGCGGCCAGAGGCCGCTCATGTCTGTTTGTGCTGTTCAGATTTTCTTGCCTGCGCGCCGCAGGGATCGTGCTCAGCCCAGCGCGACATCCAGCGCCATCATCAGCGTAAAGCCCAGGGCGAACAGGATCGTTCCGATATTGGAATGGTCGCCCTCGGACATCTCGGGGATGAGCTCCTCGACCACGACGTAGACCATCGCGCCCGCCGCGAAGCCGAGCAGATACGGCAGCATCGGCACGGCCAGCCCCGCGGCCAGAATCGTCAGCATCGCGCCCGCCGGCTCCACCGCGCCGGAGAACACGCCATAGACGAAGGCCCTGCCCTTGCCCGTCCCCTCCGCGCACAGGGGCATGGAGATGATCGCGCCCTCGGGGAAATTCTGGATGGCGATGCCGACGGAAAGCGTCAGCGCCGCGGCAAAGCCCAGCTCCGCGCTGCCGCCGAGCCAGCCCGCGAGCACGACGCCGACGGCCATGCCCTCCGGCAGGTTGTGCAGCACGACGGCAAGCACCATCATCGTCGTGCGGGAGAGCGCCGCCTTCGGGCCCTCGGCCTGCTCGCTGTTCATGTGCAGGTGCGGGATGAGCCTGTCCAGCAGCAGCAGGAACAGCACGCCGATCCAGAAGCCCACCGCCGCCGGGAAAAACGACCACTTGCCCAGTCCCGCCGCCTGCTCCATCGCCGGGATGAGCAGGCTCCAGACCGAGGCCGCGACCATCACGCCGGCCGCGAAGCCCGTCAGCGCGCGCTGCAGCGTCTGGCTCATCCGCCCGCGCATGAAAAAGACACAGCCGGCGCCCAGCGCCGTGCCCAGAAACGGAAGAAAGATGCTCACAAGTATCTGCATGGTTTTGTCCTCTCCTTCTCTTATCCGGGCAGTGCTTCACGGCCCTGCACCGGCTTCAGTGTCTCAGCCCGGGGCAGCCGCCCTGCGAAGCTCGCCATTCGCGGCTTGGCCTCTGTCACGCTTTCCGGTTCTCTCCCGGGCGATTTTGGAAAAAATGGAAGAAAAAAGTCCGGAAACAATCGTTTCCGGACAAATTGTGGTGGAGGTGAGGGGAATCGAACCCCTGTCCGAAAAAGCGACTGCCAGGCTTTCTCCGAGCGCAGTCTGTGTTTTGGATTTCCCGCGTCCAGACGCCCGCAGACAGGCTTAAGGATTTGGTAGCTTCATGATGTGGCCATGCGGCAAAGCTTAGGCATGGTCATGGCCCGCTAAATTGACGCCGGTGACCAGTGCAGCGGGATCACTGGGCCGACGCGCAGCCTAATCAGGCCGCGAGGCAATAATCGTTATTGTCAGTTCATTTTTAATTTCCCGGTTTTTACGTGGCCCGGGGCCACGGCTCGCTTACCCGGCCGCCCACAATCCCGTCGAAACCAGTACACCCCCATAAAACAGGCCGTCTTTCCTTGCCGCGGCCGGCCCTTCATTCGCCGCGGTTTTTGCTTCTCAGCGCGCGCTGGATGTCGCGCTTGGCGTCGCGCTCCGCCATGTCCTCGCGCTTGTCGTGCAGCTTTTTGCCCCTGCAAAGACCCAGCTCCAGCTTGAAGCGACCGTCCTTGAGATACACCTGCAGCGGAATGAGCGAGTAGCCCATCTTGCCGGACTCCTGCGCCAGATGGCGGATCTGGCTCTTGTGCAGCAGCAGCTTTTTCTGCCGCAGCGGGTCGGTGTTGAAGATGTTGCCCTGCTCATACGGGCTGATATGCATGCCGCAGACGAGCACCTCGCCGTCCTTGACGATGGCGAAGCTCTCCTTGAGGTTCATGCGCCCCTGGCGCATGCTCTTGACCTCTGTGCCATGCAGCTCCATGCCGCATTCGATGCGCTCCTCGACGAAGTAATCGTGAAACGCTTTTCTGTTCTGAGCCATCGGCTTGATGCCCTTCGCCCGCGCCATACGATTCCCTCCCCGTGTCGCCGCTGTGTCTCAGTATAGCACAAACCCCCGGGAAATTGCAACCCATGCGCGGGAGTTCATCGCCCTCTGCCAGCCGGGTTTTCCCGCACGATCAGCGCGTCCATGATCTCCGCGACGTCCCCGCGCAGCACGAGCGTCGCGCGCGCGTCCGCCGGCGTCTCCTCCCTGTTGATGACAACGAGCTCCTTCCCACGGAAATACTCCAGGCAGGAGGCTGCCGGCTCGACCTCCAGGCTCGTCCCCGCGACGATCAGCGTGTCGCAGCCCGAGATCTCCCGGCAGGCCCCGGTCATCGCGTAGTGGTCCGGCGCCTCGCCGTAGAGGGTTACATAGGGCTTGACCACGGCGCCGCAATCCTCGCAGCGCGGCACGCCAGACGTCTTCATCAGCCACTCCAGGCTGTACGGCCTTCGGCAGTCCATGCAGTAGTTTTCGTAAACGCTGCCGTGCAGTTCATAGACGAGGCGGTTGCCCGCCTTTCTGTGCAGCCCGTCGATGTTCTGCGTCACCAGGCCCGTGAGCTTGCCCGCGCACTCCAGCTCCGCCAGCTTGCGGTGCGCGGCGTTGGGCTGCGCGTCGGGGTGGAGCATGTGCTCGCGGTAAAACTCGAAGAACAGATCCGGGTGCAGGTAAAAAAACGACTGGCTGAGTATCATCTCCGGCGTCAGGCCGCCGTACTTGCGCCGGTACAGCCCATCTTCGCCGCGGAAATCCGGGATGCCGCTGGCCGTCGAGACGCCCGCGCCGCCGAAGAACACGAGCCTTTTTGATCTGTCCACGATCTCCTGCAGGGTCTTCATCCTCTTCACCGCCTCCCGTTCTGCCGATGAGCCGCCGCTCTACTCTCCTCCAGTATAAAAGCCCGCCGCGCGCGCGTCAAGCGTCTGTCCGCATTGCCGCGCGCAAAGATTCATGCTATAATGGAGTCATCTCCGGCCTCAGGCCGGGAGGATCAGGAAATTCACCGGCCCACCGCCGGTTCAGGAGGAACCATGAAGATTTCCAAAGCTGATGCCCTGATGTGGTTTGAATTCTTCGCCGCGCTGCCCGAGGAGGAGGAGCTGCTCCCCCACCAACAGGAGCTGGTCTTCGCCGTGCTCTCCCAGATCGAGCTGGCCGAGCAGGCGCGCTGCGACGCGCTCGCGCGGGAGATTCCGCACCTGCAGTCGCTCAAGGGGCGCACGCGCTTCGTCGGCCCGGCGGATCGCTTCCCGAAGGGCTGCTGCTCCTGCCTGCTGGGCACGGGGCTGAGCGCCATCCGCAAGACGAACCGCTGCAACATCCAGTGCCGCTTCTGCTACAACTACGGCGAGCTCGACTGCCAGCCGCCCATCGGCGAGGGCATGTGGGAGATCGGCGGTAACAAATACCGCGAGGAGGATGTCGACCTGCTGCTCTCCGTCCAGAAGAAGCCCACCGGCGTCTCCTACGTCTATCTGGAGCCGTTCATGGAGATCGAGCTCTACGGCGGCATCATCCGCCGCTTCCACGAGGCCGGCGTCCACCAGCACATGTACACCAACGGCACGCTCGCCAATGAGGACAACCTGCGCATGCTGGGCGAGGCCGGGCTTGACGAGCTGCGCTTCAACCTCGGCGCGAGCAACTGTGCGGACAGCGTGATCGATGCCATCCGCACGGCGAAGCGATTCATCCCGCGCGTAGGCATCGAGACGCCGATGACGCCCGAGTTCTTCGACGCTTTCCGGCGCAAGAAGGCCGCGATCCTGGGCACGGGGCTCGACTTCATCAACTGCGCCGAGCTGCACCTCAACCCCAACAACATCGGCAACTACGAGGGCGAGCCGATGTACATGGCGCGCCACGGCTACATCTCCCCCATCTGGAGCCACGAGCTGACGCTGCACTTCATGCGCATGGCCGACGAGGAGGCCTGGGGCATCGCCGTGCACGACTGCTGCAACATGACGAAATTCGCCCGCGACCTCAACCTGCGCGCCCACGAGGGCGGCTGGTTCGGCGCGAGCAGCTACGGCTGCGAATTCCCGCGGATCCCCTACGAGGTCTTCCTGCCGACGCTGCGCGATCCGGATTTCCGTTTCGTGAAAGAGGAGCCCCTGCCCGAGGGCTACCGTCCGGGGGACATCGTGCTCTGAGCCGGTTTTCCACTTCAATCAATCGTCAGCGCAATGCAAAAAGGGAGCCCGAGGGATTCATTCCCCCAGGCTCCCCTTTTTCGCGTTTGTATGAGCAATTCCGCGTCAGATCTCAATCATCCTCGCCAGCACGGTCATCGTCTGCTGCGCCGCGCCACAGAAGACGCCGCGGTTGATCGCGCAGTCCCGGCTGTCGCGGCCGGTGCTCACGCGCAGGTAGGTATCGTCCGTCCGCTTGAGGTGCGTCGGATCGACGCCGATGAAGCGCTTTCCATCGTAGATCTCCACCCAGGCGTGCGTCTCCCCCTCGCCGGGGATCAGCCCGACGACGTAGCGCGCGGGGATTTTCGCCTCGCGCAGCACGCAAAGCAGCAGATGCGCCATGTCCTGGCAGACGCCCGCGCCCCGCTCAAGCGCCTGCGCCGCCGTCGTCCGCTCGTCCGTCGCGCCCTTCCGGTAGACAACCCTTGCGCGGATGCGCTCTGCGGCCTGCAGGGCGGCGTCCTCCGCGCTTCTCGGGAGCCCCTGCGCCAGCGCGCGCAGCGCATCGTCGGGCGCCGTCCGCTCCGTCTGCATCGCGCAAAACACAGGGCAATCCGCCGCAACCGGCTCCCCTCGAAGCAGGCAGTCGCCCCGCACGTCAAAGGCCAGCGAGGAGGCGGGCGCCTCCAGATGCCCGACGGCCAGCCGGTTGCCAAAGGCATCCCGCGTCAGCGGCAGCAGCGCCTCCGGCCGGCAGGAGCAATCCAGCCCCCAGACCTGCTGGGCGGCGTCGCTCTCCGGCGCAAAGCGCAGGAGGAACGTGTGCTTGGACACGGGCTGCGAAAAGTCGAGCGTCAGCGCGTAGGAAAAGGCGAACCGCTTCATGCGAGCACCGAGCAGAGCAGATTGAGAATCTGCTGCCTGTTCGCGCGGTAGCTCTCCTCGTCCGCCGTCAGGCCGATGAGGCGCTTGGCCGCCGGCTCGTTGTAGGCGAAGCGCACCTTGGAGAGGCGGTTGAGCAGCTTGCTCGTCTCCTTATCGATGTCGTGATACGGATAGCCGAGGCGGACGTAGAGGTCGAGCCGCTCGACGTACTTGCCGCACTTCATCAGCGTGCGGCAGTCCTCGCTGACGACGTTGTCGTCCGCACTGCCCCAGAAGGCGAAGAGGTCGTCGATGACGTTCTGCAGAATCAGCATCGGGGCGCTGTCGTGGCTGCCGGCGCGCAGCGTGTCCTGCGCCATCTGGATATAGCAGAGCGTGTCGCTGGAAAGCTCCTCGCGCATGACGATCGCGTTGTCCAGCGCGCGGGAGAGCTGGCTGGCCAGCGAGTTGGGGTCCTTGAGGTCGAAGACATAGGTGCTGATGAAGTCGTCGCTGTCCTTGTAGATATAGGGCAGGCCAAGGCAGTCGAGGAAGCCCTTGTAGGCGTTCTCGTCCATGTCGATCATGTGGTCAAAGTACCGGCTCAGCGCGCGGCAGAGTGTGAAGGTGCGTTCCGTATAGCGGCCCAGCCAGATGAGCCGGTCCCTCTTTTCTAGCGAGATAATACCCATGTGTCCTTAAAGCCTCCTCCTTGCGAAGAATTGACGACGAAGCTGTCCTTCTGGCGGGCAAAGCGCGTCAGCCCGCTGGGCCAGACGCGCGTCTCGCGCCCGGAGAGCACGAACGCGCGCAGATCGGCCTTGCGCATGACCTGCTGGCCGTCCTCCATCACCGGCAGGTCGATGAAGTCGATGACCTCCTGGGCGATGAAGCGGCGCGGCTCGCGCTCGATCGTTTTGCGCAGCGTCTCCAGCTCCTGCGCCGTCAGGTTGCTGCCAAAGACGACGCCGTAGCCGCCCGCCTCGGAGACGTCCTTGACGACCAGGCGCGCAAGGTTCTCCATCACGAAGCGGTAGTCCTCCTCGTAGAAGGGCAGATAGGTCGGCGCGTTTCTCAGGATGGGCTCCTCGCCGAGATAGTATTTGATCATCTTCGGCACAAAATAGTAGATGCCCTTGTCGTCGGCCACGCCGTTGCCCGGCGCGTTGACGATGGCGACGTTGCCCGCACGGTAGGCCGCCATCAGGCCCGGCACGCCGATCAGGCTCTCGGGCAGGAAGGTCAGCGGATCGAGGTATTCGTCGCTCAAGCGGCGATAGATGACGCCGACGCGCTGCGCCTGACCGAGGTAATCGCGGTAATAGACCCGGTTGTCCTCCACGTAGAGATCGGCGTTGGAGGCCAGCGCGCTGTCCGTCCGCTCGGCGAGGTAGCTGTGCTCAAAGTAGGCGGCGTTGTAGCGTCCCGGCGTCAGGATGACGCGCATGCCCGGCGCGGAGACGTAGTCCATCATGTCGCGCAGCATGTCGGCGTAGTTGCGGTTGTCGACGATGTCGTTCTGGCGGAAGGTCTGCGGGCTCGCGCGGCGGCAGAGCTCGCGCGCGATGAGCGGATAGCTCGCGCCGGAGGGGATGCGCAGGTTGTCCTCCAGGATGTACCAGCCGCCGTCCTTCGCCTGCACCAGGTCGATGCCGGAGATGTGGCTGTAGATGCCCGCAGGCGGCGTGATCCCCTCGCATTCGGGCAGATAACCCTTGCTGGCGAAGAGGAATTCCTGCGGCAGCACGCCGTCCCTGACAATCTTCTTCTCGTGATAGATATCGGAAAGGAACAGGTTGAGCGCGTCCACCCGCTGGCGCAGGCCCTTGTCAAGCACGGTGAATTCATCGTGCGTGATGATCCGCGGCAGCGCGTCGAAGGGAAAGAGCTGCTCATGGAAGGTCTGGTTTTTATAGATGCCGAATTTCACGCCATAGCGCGACAGCAGGCGGTTGATGGAATCGGCGTGTTCGGTCAGGTTCCGCATTCGTGCTTCCTCCTTGCTCGCTTTTGTGGGAGAATCCCGCAGGACATCCGCCTATTTCGGCGGATTCTGCATTGCAATCCTGTAAAAAATTCTCCTTATATCGATACGATATCACACATTTTGCATCATGTCAACGATAATCCTGCATATTATGCCACTTTTCTCAAAACGGTGCTTTCAAAACGCCGCGCGCCGGTGTATAATGGGAGCATCGGTCTTCAAGGAGGGGTATGTTTGAGCATTGAACAGGTCGTCTGCGTCCATCTTCCGGTGGACGAGCAGATGCGCATTCAGAAGCTGCGCCTGGCGCAGGAGGGCCCGGCGCAGGGCCTTCGCCGCCTGAGCGTCGTCACGGGCACGCACGGCGATGAGCTCGAGGGGCAGTATGTCTGCTATGAGCTCGCCCGGCGCATCCGCGAGCAGCCGCAGCTGCTGCGCGGCATCGTGGACATCTATCCGGCGCTCAACCCGCTGGGCATCGACTCCATCACGCGCGGCGTGCCGGGCTTCGACCTGGACATGAACCGCATCTTCCCCGGCAGCGAGGACGGCTCCATGGCGGAATACGCCGCCAACAGCATCATCCGTGACATCGAGGGCAGCGACGTGTGCATCGACGTGCACGCCAGCAACATCTTCCTGCGGGAGATTCCGCAGGTGCGCGTCTCGGAGACGACGGCGCGCACGCTGCTCCCCTACGCGCGAGAGCTCAACTGCGATTTCATCTGGGTGCACGCGAGCGCGCCCGTGCTGGAGAGCACGCTGGCGCACACGCTCAACACCCGCGGCGTGCCGACGCTCGTGGTGGAGATGGGCGTGGGCATGCGCATCACGCGCGCCTTTGGCGACCAGCTGCTCAGCGGCATCTTCCATCTGATGCACAGCCTGGGCATCTGGGCAGGCGAGGCCCCCGACGTGCGCGAGCCGATCATCTCCACCGACGGCCGCGTCTCCTTCCTCAACGCGCCGACGCTGGGCATGTTCGTGCCCACCGCGACGCACTGGGAGAACGTCCACGCGGGCGAGATCATCGGCGAAATCATCAATCCGCTCACGGGCGAGGGCACGCCCATCGCCTCGCCGGTCGACGGTCTTCTCTTCACCCTTCGGGAGTATCCGCTCGTCTACGAGGGCTCGCTGCTGGCCCGCGTGCTCGCGCGGGAGGAGGTGCGCGCATGATCAAGGAGACGCTCTTTACCCTCGGCTCGCTCTATCGCGACGATCTGCGCGTGACGGGCTACCGCTTCGGCTCCGGCGAGCACGCCGCCTGCATCGTGGGCGCGCTGCGCGGCAACGAGATTCAGCAGATGTATGTCGCCTCCCAGCTTGTTCGCGCGCTGCGCGGCCTGGAGGCGGAGGATGGAATTCTCCCCGGGAAGGAAATCCTCGTCATCCCCTCGGTCAACCACTTCTCCATGAACATCGGCAAGCGGTTCTGGTCGCTTGACAACACGGACATCAACCGCATGTTCCCCGGCTACGACCAGGGCGAGACGACGCAGCGCATCGCGGCCAAGCTCTTTGAGCGCATCCGCGGCTATCGCTACGGCATGCAGTTCGCCTCCTTCTACATGCCCGGCGACTTCCTGCCCCACGTTAAGATGATGGATCTGGGGTATCAGTCCCCGGAGCTGGGCTTTGACTTTGGCCTGCCCTACGTTCTGCTGCGCACGCCCCGCCCCTACGACTCCACCACGCTCAACTACAACTGGCAGGTCTTCGAGTCGCAGGCCTTCTCCGTCTACACGACGGCGACCGACGAGATCGACGAGCGCTCCGCACGCGAGAGCGTCGACGCCGTGCTGCGCTTCCTCGCCGCGCGCGGCGTGCTGCGCGCAAACAGCTTCGGCCCCGGCGAGCCCTCGCGCATCGTGACGGAGGGCGAGCTCGTCGCCGTGCACACCCCCGCCGCCGGCATCTATCGACGCTTCTTCGTCCCCGGCGATCGCGTGCGCGAGGGACAGGTGCTCTGTGAAATTCTGCACCCGCTGGAGGGCGATACGCTCGCGCGCGTCGTCTCGCCGGTCACAGGGCGCGTCTTCTTCGCCCATCACGCGCCGCTGGCCAAGGAGCGCGGCGTCGTCTACAAGATCATCCGGGAATGACGCCTTCGCGCGCCGGCGCATCGCGTCCGGCCAAAACGCAAAAGGGGCTGCCTGACAGCCTCCCGGCGTCCCTCAAAGACCCGTTGGGAGGCTGAACCCGGCAGTCCCTCTTCTTTTCCCCGTGCGGGGCTTAATCCCTTTTGTCCACAGCCAGCAGAAAAATTGTGGACAGGATGCAGGCAAAGCCTGCCACATCCATGCCCGTGAAGCGCGCGCCCATCAGCAGGCTGGAAAACACCGCCGCGGAGACCGGCTCCACGGAGGCATACAGGCTCCCCTTCTTCGGCCCGACGCAGCGGATGCCCTCCATGTAGGCCGAGAAGGCCGCGACCGTCCCCAGCAGGACGATGACGCCCATCGCCAGCAGCGCCTCGCCGTCGGGCGACACCTGCATGGAAAACGGCCTGAACACCAGGCAGAGCACGGCGCCGCCCAGGAGCATGCCCCAGGCTGTCACGACAGCGGAGCCGTACTCGCGCAGCAGCCTTCCCGGCTGCACGGTGTAGATCGCCAGCGCGACCGCCGAGAGCAGGCCCCAGAAGAGCGCCCGGCCGGAGAGCGCCATGCTGCCGGGCTGCCCGTGCGTCGCCAGCAGGAAGGTGCCCAGCAG
>SFHU01000051.1 GCA_004555535.1 Clostridiales bacterium | reverse complement strand
AGGAGGGTTAACTTTGCCCAAGAGCGACAATATCGAGGTTGAGGGCGTCGTCGTCGAGGCGCTGCCGAACGCGAATTTCCGCGTTGAGGTGGCCGGCGGGCATAAAATCATGGCCCAGATCTCCGGTAAGATCCGCATGAACTTCATCCGCATCTATCCGGGCGATAAGGTCAAGGTCGAAATTTCCCCCTATGATCTCACCAGGGGACGCATCACCTGGCGCAGCAAGGGTTGAAAATGAATTCGAGGAGGAACGGACAAAATGAAGGTTAGACCGTCTGTCAAGCCTATCTGCGAGAAGTGCAAGATCATCAAGCGCAAGGGCCGCATCATGGTCATCTGCGAGAACCCGAAGCACAAGCAGAAGCAGGGCTGATTTGCTTTCTGACAGGAAGGATCGCTTGGGCGGCTGCGCAGGCCATGCCTGCGAACCATGCGGCTTTTCATAGAGAAATCAAGCAGGAATCACACTTACGGAATTCAGTTCGGAGGTAAAACAATGGCACGTATTTCTGGCGTTGACCTGCCTCGTGAGAAGCGGGTCGAAATCGGATTGACGTATATCTTCGGCATCGGCCTCAAGACCTCTCAGGAGATCCTGGCCGCCACCGACGTCAACCCTGACACCCGCGTGAAGGATCTCACGGAGCAGGACGTCAACAAGATCCGTGAATATATCGAGCACAACCTGAAGGTCGAGGGTGATCTGCGCCGCGACGTCGGCCTGGACATCAAGCGCCTGATGGAGATCGGCTGCTACCGCGGCGTGCGTCACCGCAAGGGCCTGCCCGTCCGCGGACAGAACACCAAGCAGAACGCGCGCACCCGCAAGGGCCCGAAGAAGACCATCGCCGGCAAGAAGAAGGCAACCAGATAAGAGGAGTGATTGACAATGGCACCTAAGCAGAAGCTGAAGAAAGTCGTCCGCAAGCGCCGCGAGCGCAAGGTCGTGGAGCGCGGTGCGGCACACATCCGCTCCTCCTTCAATAACACCATCGTGACCCTGACCGATACCCAGGGCAACGCGCTGAGCTGGGCTTCCGCCGGCGGACTCGGTTTCCGCGGCAGCAAGAAGTCCACGCCGTTCGCCGCGCAGACCGCGGCGGAGACCGCTGCCAAGGCGGCGATGGAGTACGGCCTCAAGACCGTCGAAGTCTACGTCAAGGGCCCGGGTTCCGGACGTGAGGCCGCCATCCGTTCCCTCCAGGCCGCCGGCCTCGAGGTCAACATGATCAAGGACGTGACGCCGATCCCGCACAACGGATGCCGTCCGCCCAAGCGCCGTCGCGTGTAAGGTTTTGTAAGGAGGACTACAATCAATGGCTAACAATAAGGAGCCGATCGCCAAGAAGTGCCGGAGCCTCGACATTTCTCCGGCTGTCATGGGCTATGGCAATAAGAAGTCTACTCGCAATCCCGGCGGCAACAAGCGCAAGAAGGTTTCCGAGTACGGCACCCAGCTGAAGGAAAAGCAGAAGGTCAAGTTCGTCTACGGCGTGCTTGAGAAGCAGTTCCATCGCTACTACCTCAAGGCCGCGAACATGAAGGGCATCACCGGTGAAAACCTGCTCAAGCTCCTCGAGCTGCGCCTTGACAACGTCGTCTATCGCCTTGGCCTGGCCAAGACCCGCCGCATGGCCCGCCAGATCGTCGTGCATGGCCACATCCTGGTCAACGGCAAGAAGGTGGACATCCCCTCCTATTCCGTGAAGGTCGGCGACGTGATCACCATCCGCGAGCACTCCCGCGAGCAGGCCGGCTTCAAGTCCCTGCGCGAGGGCACCGGCGTGGTCACCCCGAAGTGGCTCACCTTTGACGCCCCGAACCTGACCGGTAAGGTTATCGCGATGCCGGCTCGTGAGGACATCGATTGCCCGATCGAGGAGCACCTCATCGTCGAGCTCTATTCTCGTTAATGAGCTGCCTGGTTTTTTCACGGTAACTGTGAGGAGGAATCTGCCGAATGATCGAAATCGAAAAGCCCCGCATCGAGCGTGTGGAAGCCAGCGACAGCTACGGAAAATTCGTTGTGGAGCCGCTTGAGCATGGCTTCGGCCAGACGCTGGGCAATTCCCTGCGCCGCGTGCTGCTGAGCTCTCTGCCGGGCGTTGCCGTTTCCAGCATCCGGATTGAGGGCATCCAGCATGAGTTTTCCGCTGTTCCCGGCGTGAAGGAAGACGTTGCAGAGATCATCCTCAACCTGAAAGAGCTTTCTGCCAAGCTGTATTGCGACGGCCCCAAGACGGTGTCCATCAACGTCAAGGGCCCGTGCGAGCTGACCGCCGCCGCGCTGGAGGTGGACGACCAGATCGAAGTGGTCAACCGCGATCTGCACATCGCCACCCTCAACGAGGATGCGGACATGATCATGCATCTGACCCTGGAGAAGGGCCGCGGCTATGTCAGCGCAGACCGCAACAAGACGCCGACCATGCCGATTGGCGTCATCCCGACCGACTCGATCTTCACCCCGATCCGCAAGGTCAACTACACCGTCGAGAACACCCGCGTGGGCCAGGCGACCGACTACGACCGCCTGACGCTCGAGGTCTGGACCGACGGCAGCATCCAGCCTGACGAGGCCATCAGCACCGCGGCCGAGATCCTCAGCCGTCACCTGAAGATGTTTATGGATCTCACCGATCAGGTCGTGACCATCGGCTTCAACGAGAAGGAAGACGATCATCGCGAAAAGGTGCTCGAGATGACCATCGAGGAGCTGGACCTCTCCGTTCGCGCCTACAACTGCCTCAAGCGCGCCGGCATCAACACCGTCGCCGAGCTGGTGCAGCGCAACCAGGAGGACATGATGAAGGTTCGCAATCTGGGCAAGAAGTCTCTCGAGGAGGTCGAGCAGAAGCTCGCCGCGCTCGGACTGGCTCTGCGTGCCAACGACGAGTAACCGTTTCTCACCGTCAACGCGCTCACACGCGTTCACAATACGCCCCAAAGAGGGCAACCAAGGCCGCGCCTAAGGGAAATATGGGCGCGGCAGACAGAGAGCCTGAACGCCCCAAACAGCGCTCAGGCTCGACGACTGCCGCGTGAAGAACTGTATTTGCAGGAGGCGGGTCAAAAAAGGAGGATATCCCCATGGCTTATCAGCGCAAACTGGGCCGTACGGCCTCTCAGCGCAAGGCGCTCATTCGTAACCAGGTGACCAACCTCATTTGGTACGGCCGCATCGAGACCACCCTTGCCCGCGCGAAGGAGGTTCGCAGCGAGGCCGAGCGTCTGATCACCCTCGCCATCCGCGAGTGTGACAACAACGTTTCCGTCGAGAAGACCTTCAACAACGACAAGGGCCAGACCGTGACCGTGACTGTGCAGAACGATGCGCCCAGCAAGCTGCATGCCCGCCGTCAGATCATGGCGTACCTGTACAACGTCAAGGAGCCGAAGCAGGAGGACGAGTCCAAGAGCGCCTATCGCGCGCGCACCAAGGACGTCAAGTATCCCTGCGTCGAGAAGCTCTTCCGCGAGATCGGCCCGAAGTACAAGGCCCGCAACGCGGAGAAGAACTGCGCCGGCGGCTATACCCGCATCCTCAAGAAGGGCCCGCGCCGCGGCGATGCCGCCGAGATGGTCATTCTCGAGCTGATCTGATCCTTGGCATCTGCATCTCCCCGCAAGGCCGCGGGGCGGGGCTGAACGCCCCGGACGGCGCGGCCTGCTGCCGGTGAGACCGTATGTACGAAAGAAGCTGTTTCGCCGCGCGAGACAGCTTCTTTTCGCATCAGGAGGGGAAGACACACGATGGACATGATTCTGATCCTCAGCTATTCGAATGAATACGCGCTGGAAATGGCCAAAAGGCTGCGCGCGGAGCAGATTTACAGCCGCATTGTCAGCGGCATGACGACGGCCGCGCAGATCCGCGCCCTCTCGCCCCAGGGCATCATCATGACCGGGGAGGCGAAGAGCAGCAGCGGCGTGTTTGACGCGGGCATCCTCGAGCTGGGCATCCCCGTGCTCGCACTGGGCCACGCCGCGCACATGCTGCTGGCCGCGCAGGGTGGCGCGAGCGCCGATGTCGCGCTCAGCGAGAGGAAGACCGACATCCGCTATGGCGAGAGCGCGCTCTTTCGCGGGCTGAGCAGCGGCGAGCGCTACATCAAGGAGGCGCTCATGCTCATGCTGCCCCCGGACGTGCAGATGAGCGCGAGCGCGGGCGGCTGCACGATCGCCTTTGAGCGCGCGGACAGGAAGCAGTACGGTGTTCAGTTCGAGCTGGAGCGCAACGACCCGGAGGGCGCGGCCATCCTCAAGAACTTCGCGCTGGAGATCTGCGGCTGCGCGCCCTGGTGGACGCTCGACGCGGCGCTGGAGGAGGCGAGGCGAACGCTCCAGGAGGCCGCGGAGCAGGGCGGGCGCGCTGTGTGTGCCGTCAGCGGCGGCGTAGATTCGAGCGTGGCCGCTGTGCTGACGCACGAGGCCTTTGGCGAGCGGATGACCGCCGTGTTCGTCGATACCGGACTGATGCGCGAGGGAGAGAGCGACGCCGTCGTGCAGGCATTTGAGCAGATGAACGTGCCGCTGCTGCGCGTCGACCGCTCCGGCGTCGTGCTGGAGGCGCTTGCGCACAGGCAGGGCATGGACGAGAAGCGCAGCGTCGTCGCCGCCTGCCTGCGCGAGGAGATGCTGCGCCAGTTCGCGGCGATGCCCGGCACGCACACGCTCGTGCTCGGCGACAACTACAGCGACGCCATCCAGTCGAGAACGGCGAGCTGGGAGGGCGACGGGATGAGCGTCGTCTGCCCGCTGTCGACGCTGCTCAAGGACGAGATACGCGCCATCGCCCGCAGGCTCGGGCTGGATGAGAGCATCGCGCGGCGCAAGCCGTTCCCCGCGCTGGGACTTGGCGCGCGCATCATCGGCGAGGTGACGCAGGAGCGGCTGCACGCCCTTCGCGTGGCGGACTCCATCTTTCGGGAGGAAATCGTCGCCGCCGGACAGGAGCGCAGGCTGCACAAGTTCTTCCCCGTGCTCACGGGCGGCATCCAGCCGATGGACGGCGAGGCGATCATCCTGCGGGCCGTGACGATCTCCGGCGGACAGCTCCTGCCCGCAAGGCTGCCGCATGACCTGCTGGAGCGCACGACCGCGCGCATCCTGGAGAGCGCGCCGCAGGTGACGCGCGTGCTCTACGACGAGACGCCCTCCGAAATTGGACGGGAAAAATTCGCATAACCGCGCCGGCAGACGGAGCCATCCGCTGCCGGCTTTTTGTGTGCGTGGCCGACAGCACGGAGACAAAACAAAGGTACGGCTTTTGCTCAAAAATGGGCGGCTATGATCGTGAAAAACGCCTGAAAAAGACGAAAAACCCGAACGATACTCAAAAAACACACGAAAAAGGTTTGAAATTCGATTGAAAAGCGGGGTCACTCTTGCTATACTATCAGCGAATTTTTCTTTTTGGAGGTGTGGGTTCATGCCCAGGGTTGCGCTGATTATGGGCTCCAAGAGCGACGCCCCGTCGCTGGAGGGCTGTGTGAAGGTGCTGCGCTCGTTCGACATCGACGTCGAGGTGCATGTCGCCAGCGCGCACAGGACGCCGGAGAAGGTCGCCGCGTTCGCGTCCGCCGCGAGGGAAAACGGGTTTGAGGTGCTCATCGCCGCGGCAGGCAAGGCCGCGCATCTGGCGGGCGTCATCGCCGGCCACACGACGCTGCCGGTGATCGGCATCCCGATCAAGTCCTCGCTGATGGATGGACTGGATTCCCTGCTCTCGACCGTGCAGATGCCCACGGGCATCCCGGTGGCGACGGTCGCCGTCGGCGGCGGGGACAACGCGGCCTATCTGGCGGCGCAGATCCTCTCCATCAAATATCCCGAGATCGCGGAAAAGCTCTCCGCCCATCGCGAGCAGATGGCAAAGGCCATTGAGGCGGACGACGCGCAGATCGCCGCGCGACTGTAAACGGCCCGGGCCGGTGCTCCCGGCACGGCTGCGCGAGGGACGCGAAGCCGCGGGCAATTGAACCGCTTCTGACAGGGGGGACGGTATGACGGATATCAAGGAACAGGGCGACCGCATGGAGGAAGCCTGCGGCGTGTTCGGCATTTACGCGCAGGACGGCGATATTCACGCCTCGGAGGCCGCGTATTACGGCCTCTTCGCGCTGCAGCACCGCGGACAGGAGAGCGCGGGCATCGCCGTGGCGGACGGCAAGACCATCCGCCAGTACCGCAACCTCGGCCTCGTGCCGGAGGTCTTTGACGAGGAGATCCTCAGCGGCCTGACCGGACACATCGCCGTCGGCCATGTGCGCTACTCGACCTTCGGCGGCAAGGACGTCATCAACGCGCAGCCGGTCGTCGCGCGCTGCAGGATGGGCATGCTCGCGCTGGCCCATAACGGCAACCTGGTCAACGCCGACGCGCTGCGCAGCGAGATGGAGGACAACGGCGCCATTTTCCAGACGACGGTGGACACGGAGGTCATCCTGAATCTCATCGCCCGGGAGAGCGGCAAGGGCCTCGTCGACGCGATCAAGTCGATGATGAACGTCGTGCGCGGCAGCTACGCGCTCGTGCTGCTGGCCAAGGACAGGCTCATCGGCATCCGCGATCCCTACGGCATCCGGCCTCTGTGCCTCGGGCGCATCGAAAACAGCTTTGTGCTGGCGAGCGAGAGCTGCGCGCTCGATGCCATCGGCGCGGAATTCGTGCGCGATGTGCGCCCCGGCGAGATCGTCTGCATCGACGAGAGCGGCATCCACAGCCACTATGTCCAGAGTCCTCTGGGCAGCCGGCTCTGCCTGTTCGAGTTCGTCTACTTCGCCCGTCCGGACTCCGTCATCGACGGCATCAACGTCTATCAGTCCCGCGTGGACGCCGGCAGGCGGCTGGCGATGGGCGACGATGTGCAGGCGGACATGGTCATCGGCGTGCCGGACAGCGCGCTGGCCGCCGCGATGGGCTACGCCGAGCAGAGCGGCATCCCCTACGGCGACGGGCTGGCGAAGAACCGCTACGTCGGCCGCACGTTCATCCAGCCGGAGCAGGGCATGCGCGAGCTGGGCGTGCGCACGAAGCTCAACGCGCTGCCGCGCAACGTGCGGGGCAAGCGCATCGTGTTGGTCGACGATTCCATCGTCCGCGGCACGACGAGCCGCAAGATCGTCGAGATGCTGCGCACGGCGGGCGCTAAGGAGGTACACATGCGCATCTCCTCGCCGTCTGTGCTCAACCCCTGCTATTTCGGCATCGACACGGCCACCAGCGAGGAGCTCATCGGCCACGGCCACAGCGTCGAGGAGATCTGCCGCTTCATCGGCGCGGACAGCCTCAAATTCCTCTCGCTGGAGGATCTGCTGCGCACGGTCGCGGGCTCCGGCTGCCAGTTCTGCACGGGCTGCTTCGACGGCCGCTATCCCATCGACCCGCAGACGGGCGAGATGATCGCGCAGGAATGAGCAACCTGATGATAGCTTGCATCTGAAGTCCGGCTTTGCGAAATCAAACCCGTTTCAATCGTAGGCCGCTTTGCGGCCTGCTCTGAAACTGCATTCTCTTTATGGATGGGGACGTTAGGGCTGCCGCCCTAAAACCCGCCAAGGGACTTCGCCCCTTGACCCCATGACCGCTTCGCGCGTAGATTCAATCCTTTTACTGAAACAGGATCAGCCACAACTATCACATGGAGGTTTCACGATGATCACTTACAAGGACGCAGGTGTGGATGTCGAGCGCGGCTATGAGGCCGTGCGCCGGATGAAGCAGCATGTCGCGACGACATTCAATGAGAATGTGCTCGGCGGCCTCGGCTCCTTCGGCGGCTTCTATTCGATCGAGAACGAGGGGCTGGAGAAGCCCGTGCTCGTCGCGGGCACGGACGGCGTGGGCACGAAGCTCAAGCTCGCCTTCCTGATGGACAAGCACGACACCGTCGGCATCGACTGCGTGGCGATGTGCGTCAACGATGTCGTCTGTCAGGGCGCCAAGCCGCTGCTGTTCCTCGACTATGTGGCGACCGGCTATCTCGATCCCGCGAAGGTCGAGCAAATCGTCGCGGGCGTCGCGGAGGGCTGCCGCCAGGCGGGCTGCGCGCTCATCGGCGGCGAGACCGCCGAGATGCCGGACTTCTATCCGGCGGGCGAGTACGATCTGGCGGGCTTCACGGTCGGTATCGTCGACCGCGAGAAGTCCATCTCCGGCGCGGCGGTCGCGGAGGGCGACGTGCTGGTGGGCATCGCCTCCAGCGGCGTGCATTCCAACGGCTATTCGCTCGTGCGCAGGCTCGTGCTGACCGAGGGCCGCGACCTGAACGCGCCGGTCGAGGCGCTGGGCGGCAGGAGCTGGGGCGAGACCCTGCTCACGCCGACGAAGATCTACGTCAAGAGCGCGCTGGCGGCCTGCAAGGCGGCGAACGTGCACGGCATCGCGCACATCACCGGCGGCGGCTTCATCGAGAACATCCCGCGCATCCTGCCGGACGGCCTGACGGCGGAGATCGAGCTGGGCACCTGGCCGGTGCTGCCGGTGTTCACCGAGCTGCAGAAGCTGGGCGGCCTCGGCGACAGGCAGATTTACAACACCTTCAACATGGGCATCGGCATGGTCTTCGCGGTCAGCGCGCAGGAGGCGGACGTGCTCATGGCGTCCCTTGAGGCGAGCGGCGAGCGGGCCTACCGCATCGGCCGCGTGGTCAAGACCGGCGAGGACGGCGAAAGGCTGGTTCTGCGGTGAGCACGAGGATTGCGGTGCTCTGCTCCGGCGGCGGAACCAACCTGCAGGCGATCATCGACGCCGTGGAGGCCGGGACGATCGACGGGAAGATCGTGCTGGTCCTCTCCAACGCGTCGAAGGCCTATGCGCTCGAGCGGGCGCGCCAGCACGGCATCCCCGCGCTGTTTGTGAGCAAGAAGCAGGCCGGAAGCGACGAGGCCTTCAACGATGAGATTCTGAGCAGGCTGCGCGAGGTCGATGCGGAGCTCGTCGTGCTGGCGGGCTATCTGCCCATCGTCGGCAGCCAGATCGTGCGCGCCTACGAGCACAGGATCATCAACATCCATCCGGCGCTGATCCCGTCCTTCTGCGGGCCGGGCATGTATGGGCACCATGTCCACGAGGCCGTGCTGGCCTACGGCGCGAAGATCTCCGGCGCGACGACGCATTTCGTCGACGAGCAGGTCGATCACGGCGGTGTGATCCTGCAGGACAGCGTGCCCGTGCTGGAGGGCGACACGCCCGAGACGCTCGCCGCGCGCGTGCTGACCGTCGAGCACAGGATTCTGCCCGAGAGCGTCCGGCTCTACTGCGCCGGAAAATTAAGGGTAGATGGAAGACATGTGCATGTGCTATAATAAACTGTTACTGTGAAAGCCCGAAGAGGAGCGTCCGGAGAGACGGAGCGCTTCGGGCTTTCGCGGGAGCGCCGGCGGCATGCCGGCTGAGCATGTGCATTATCTGCGGCGGGCGTCGGGGAAGGCGCCTGAACGCATGACATGAAGGGTGTCTTCCAGAATATGAGAATTTATCATCCCGTCAGGGGCGTGGGCGGGGCGCTGAGAGAGAACAGCTTCGCGATCATCGACGACGCGGGCGTGGAGATCGGTCAGGGCGGCCTAGAGTTTCGTGTGCTCAAAAAGATGCTCCCGGAGCGCCCGCTGGAGATTGAGATGACCATGAACGCGCATCCCGTCGCCAGCGACACGCTCTTCGGCGCGCTGAGCGCGCGCGCGGAGAGCATCAAGGCGGAGCAGGGCGATCTGCCCGCACGGCTGTTTACGCGCTGCGAGATCGACGACGAGCCGCGGCGCGAGTACTTCACCCGCATGGGCTTTGACGATTATGACGGCGAGGAGCTCTTTGCGCTCAGCGTGCCGTCGGATCTCTCGTCGCGGCGGCGCAACTACAGCCCCGTGGGCTGCAAGAGCCTGGAGGTCGATCTGCGCACGCGCGCGCGGCGAGAGGAATTCCTGCAGCGCCTGCGGGAGTTCGGCTGCGTCGAGCATGCCAGCGAATGGCTGGAGGCGCGCATGAACGACCCCGTGTTCATCGCGCGGACGATGTACTACGGCAGCGACTATGTCGGCGAGATGCTCGTGCACGGGCAGGCAAGCGAGGCTGTGCTCGAAATGGTGCTGACCGAGCCGAAATGGCGCGGGCGCGGCGTCGCCAGCGCGCTTGTCGATGAGGCGCTCGTCGTGCTCAGCGGCCGGGGCGTGCCCTATCTGGTGGCGCGGGCCGTGCGCCGAAACCAGAGCGCCATGAAGATGTTCAAGCGCTGCGGGTTTGAATGGGTGCGCACGGAGCGCTACCTGCTGGGCAGGGATTTGTAAAGCGATGCGCTCCGCTGGGCAAGAGGGATCAGGGGGGATTTCGATCAACCTTGCGAACGGGGTTCGCTCGGGACGCTTTGCCTGCCTGTTTCCCGCACAGCGGGCGGCAGGCTTCGGTCCTCCTTAGATCCCTCTTGACTCCCTATAGCCCCCTTGAAACGACCAGGGCTGTGGCCCTGGATCCGGAGCTTAGTTCCTGTTTTGAAAACAAATGAAGTTTTTTATATCTTTTCACTTTGGGAAGTGAAATCCGAATCATCGGATGAAACGGGAATGATTTGGCCAGTTGGTTGTACAAGCAAATCAGCATAGAGAGAAGAAGGAGAAAACCATGATTAAGCGTGCGATTCTGAGCGTTTCGGACAAGACGGGCATCGTCGACCTGGCCCGCCGTCTTTCGGCAAAGGGCGTGACCCTGCTCTCCACCGGCGGCACGATGAAGGCCATCGCGCAGGCGGGCATCCCTGTGACCGGCGTGAGCGATGTGACGGGCTTCCCGGAGTGCCTCGATGGCCGCGTCAAGACGCTGCATCCGATGATTCATGCGGGTCTGCTGGCCGTGCGCGGCAACGAGGAGCACATGGCGCAGCTTGCGGAGCTGGGTGTGGAGCCGATTGACATGGTGGTCATCAACCTCTATCCCTTCCGCCAGACGATCGAAAAGCCCGGCGTGACCTTCGAGGACGCGATTGAGAACATCGACATCGGCGGCCCGACGATGCTGCGCGCCGCGGCGAAGAACGCGCAGGATGTCGTCGTCGTGATCGACCCGGCGGACTATGCGCTCGTGATGGACGAATTCGAGGCGACCGGCGACGTGAGCCTCAAGACGAAGCGCTATCTCCAGTACAAGGTCTTTGAGCACACGGCGCAGTACGACTGCATGATTCAGCAGTACCTGCGCGGCCAGCTCGAGGACAGCGAGCGCTTCGAGTTCCCGCAGAACCTGACCGTCACCTTTGAAAAGGTGCAGGAGATGCGCTATGGCGAAAACCCGCACCAGAAGGCCGCGTTCTACCGCGACCTGGGCGACATCGCCGGCACGCTCCCGGCGGCGAAGCAGCTGCACGGCAAGGAGCTCTCCTACAACAACATCAACGACACGAACGGCGCGCTCGAGCTGCTGCGCGAGTTCGACACGACGGCGGTCGTCGCGGTCAAGCACGGCAACCCCTGCGGCGTCGGCGTGGCGGACGAGGTCAGCGAGGCGTGGCGACTGGCCTATGAGGCCGATCCGGTCAGCGTCTTTGGCGGCATCGTCGTGACGAACACGGCCATTGACGCGGCGACGGCGGAGCAGATGAGCAAGATCTTCCTGGAGATCATCGTCGCGCCGAGGTTCACCGACGAGGCGCTCGCGATCCTGACGAAGAAGAAGAACCTGCGCCTGCTGGAGCTTGATACCACCATTCGCGCTTATCCCAAAAACGAGCGCGTGATGCGCAAGGTCGCGGGCGGCCTGCTCGTGCAGGAGATCGACGACAAGCTGCTGCCCGACGGCGAGCTCAAGGTCGTCACGCAGAAGGCCCCGACCGAGGCGCAGATGAAGGATCTGCTGCTGGCCTGGAAGATCGTCAAGCATGCGAAGTCGAACGGCATCGCCATCGCCAAGGACAACCAGAGCCTGGGCATCGGGCCGGGCCAGGTCAACCGCATCTGGAGCACGCAGATGGCCATCGAGCGCAGCGGCGAGAAGGTCAGGGGCGCGGCGCTGGCCAGCGACGCCTTCTTCCCGTTTGACGACTGCGTCAAGGCCTGCGCCGAGGCGGGCATCAGCTGCATCATTCAGCCGGGCGGAAGCGTGCGCGATCAGGATTCCATCGACGCCTGCAACAAGTACGGCATCGCGATGGTCTTTACCGGCATGCGGCATTTCAAGCACTGATTTGCAGATGACGGAGCACGCGCTCCGCGGGCCAGAGGGGTCAGGGGGGATTTCGATTTCCCCCCTAGACCCCTCTGGACTCCCATACCCCCTTGAAACGACCGGGGCTGCGGCCCCTGGACCCCAGGGCGGAGGGAGATGCTCTGCGGAGGAACGCGTGTTTCTTTGGAAAAGAGAATGGGTTCCGGGAGGGCGTCCCGGCATCTGAAGGAGGAAAACGCATGAAGGTTTTGGTCATCGGCGGCGGCGGGCGCGAGCATGCCGTCTGCAAGAAGCTGGCCCAGTCCCCGCGGGTCGATTCCCTGCTCTGCGCGCCGGGCAACGCCGGGATTGCGCAGGTCGCCCGCTGCGTGCCGGAGGTCAAGGCGACGGATATCGACGGCATTGTCGCGTTGGCCAAGCGCGAGCAGGTCGACTTCGTCTGCGTCACGCCGGATGATCCGCTGGCGCTGGGATGCGTGGACAGGCTCGAGGCGGAGGGTATCCCCGCATTTGGCCCGAGCGCGCAGGCCGCGCAGATGGAGGCCAGCAAGATCTTCTCCAAGAACCTCATGAAGAAATACGGCATCCCGACCGCGAAAAGCGAGATCTTTGAGGACATGAACGCCGCGCTGTCGTATCTTGACACGCAAAGCGCGCCCATCGTCGTCAAGGCGGACGGCCTGGCGCTGGGCAAGGGCGTCGTCGTCGCGCAGACGATCGACGAGGCGAAGCAGGCCGTGATCGACATGATGCAGGGCGGCAGGTTCGGCAAGAGCGGCGCGCGCGTGCTCATCGAGGAATGCATGTTCGGGCGCGAGGTGACGGTGCTCTGCTTCTGCGACGGAAAGACGATCGTCCCGATGCGCGCGAGCCAGGATCACAAGCGCGTCTTCGACGGCGACAGGGGCCCCAACACCGGCGGCATGGGCGCGTTCGCGCCGAGCCCGCTGTACACGCCCGAAATCGCCGCGCGCACGGAGGCGGAGATCCTGCTGCCGACGCTCGCGGCGATGAACGCCGAGGGTATCACCTTTAAGGGCGTGCTCTACGTCGGGCTGATGCTCACGGCGGAGGGCCCGAAGGTCGTCGAATACAACGCGCGCTTTGGCGATCCGGAGACGCAGGCCGTGCTCCCGCTGCTTGACAGCGACCTGATGGAGATCATGCTCGCCGTGCGCGAGCAGCGTCTGGCGGATATGGACATCCGCTGGAAGGAGGGCGCGGCGGCCTGCATCGTGCTCGCCAGCGGCGGCTATCCGGGCCATTACGAGGGCGGCAAGGTGATTTCCGGCATCGAGGCCGCCGAGGCGCAGGGCGCGACGGTCTACCATGCAGGCACGAAGAAAGCCGAAGCGGGCTTTGTCACGGCGGGCGGCCGCGTGCTGGGCGTGACGGCGCTGGGCGCGACGCTGCGCGAGGCGGTTGAAAAGGCCTACGCGGCGTCGGACGCGATCCATTTTGAGGGCGCACACAAGCGCCTGGACATCGGTAGCCGGGATTTGTAAACCTTACAAAACAGAGTGCAGAAGAAGAGCAGATATACAAAACGAGGTTTACAGCCTCGTTTTGTTGTGCTAGAATGAAGCCCGTTCACAGACACTGAGGCAAGCGCGCAACGATGCGCACGGACACGAATCGGGAGGAACCCGCCATGAAATTTTCGGGAAGCTATGTCGCGCTGGTCACGCCCTTCAACGAGGACGGCAGCGTCAACTTTGACAAGCTCAAGGAGCTGGTCGCCTGGCATCTGGAGCAGGGGACGGACGGCATCGTCGCGCTGGGCACGACGGGCGAGTCGAGCACGATGAGCTACGAGGAGGACGACGAGGTCGCCGCGTGCATCATCGAGGCGGTGAACGGAAGGATTCCGGTCATCTGCGGCGCGGGCTCCAACAGCACGCAGACGCAGCTGGAGAAGAGCCGCCGCTACCACGCCATGGGCGCGGACGGCCTGCTGCTGATCACCCCCTATTACAACAAGGCGAACGACGAGGGCATGTACCGCCACTTCGCGACAGTCGCCGACCAGATCGATACGCCGGTCATCCTCTACAACGTGCCGGGGCGCACGGGCTGCTCGATCTCCCCGGCCTGCTGCGCGCGGCTGGCCGCGCACCCCAACATCGCGGGCATCAAGGAGGCGAGCGGCAACATCAGCTACACGGCGAAGATCGCGCGGCTGGTGGGGGAGGACTTCTGCCTGTTCTCGGGCAACGACGACATGATCGTACCGATTCTCAGCCTGGGCGGCTGCGGCGTGATCTCGGTGTTTGCCAACATCTGCCCGAAGGAATGCCATGAGCTGGTGGCGAGCTGGTTTGCGGGCGACGCGGCGCGCGCCAGGGAGATGCAGCTGCGCTATCTCGAGCTGATCAACGCGCTCTTCTGCGAGGTCAACCCGATTCCGATCAAGGAAGCGATGAACCAGCTGGGCATGGGCGTGGGCGGCTATCGCCTGCCGCTGTGCGAGATTAGCGAGAGCGGGCGGCAGACCGTCCGCCGCGCGCTGGAGGTGCTGCGGTGATGCGCGTTGGACTGGTGGGCAACGGCAAGATGGGCCGGATGATCGACGCACTCTGCGCGCAGACGGAGGACTGGCAGGTCGCCGGCCTCGTCGGCCCGGGCGCGTTTGAGACGCTCGACGAGATGGGCGACCTCGACGTCGCGATCGACTTTTCCTACCCCGGCAACCTTTCGATGCTGCTGGATACGGCGGCGCGCAGGCGCCTGCCGCTGGTCATCGGCACGACGGGCCTGACGGCGCAGCAGGGCGAGGCCATCCGCGCGGCGAGCGCGCAGGCGCCCATCGTCTGGGCGAACAACTTTTCCACCGGCGTGACGGTGCTGCGTCGTCTGGCGCGCCAGGCGGCGGAGGCGCTCGGCGGGGAGTTTGACATCGAGATCGTCGAGACGCACCACAATCAGAAGGAGGACGCGCCCAGCGGCACCGCGAAGATGCTGCTGGAGGCCGTCGATCCCCGGGGCGAATACGATCTCGTCTACGGCCGGGAGGGCCGCCCGGGCAAGCGCGGGCACGAGATCGGCATCCACGCGCTGCGCGGCGGCACGGTCGCCGGGGAGCACAGCGTACACTTCTTCGGGGCGATGGAGGAAATCGAGCTGCGCCATCGCGCCGACAGCCGCGAGATCTTCGCGCGGGGCGCGCTGCGCGCGGCGGCCTTCGCCGTGACGGCGAAGCCGGGGCTTTACAGCATGGAAGACGTTTTGTTCGGAGGGAAATGACATGGACGCATACGAAATCATCGAGGCCATCCGCACGGCGCAGAAGAAGACGCCCGTCAAGGCGTACATCAAGGCGCAAAAGCCGCTTGAGTTCCCGAATTGCCACGTCTTTTCCGGCGCGGACATGATCGTCATGGGCGACTGGAAGGACATCGAGCCGGTGATCAAGGCGAACGGCGGGGCGATTGAGGACGTCGTGCTGGAGAGCGACCGGCGCAACAGCGCGCTGCCGCTGCTGGACACGAAGGCAATCCCCGCGCGCATCGAGCCGGGCGCGATCATCCGCGACCGCGTGGAGATCGGCGAGGGCGCGGTCGTCATGATGGGCGCGATCATCAATATCGGCGCGGTCATCGGCGAAGGCACGATGATCGACATGGGCGCCGTGCTCGGCGGGCGCGCGATCGTCGGCAAGCACAGCCACGTCGGCGCGGGCGCCGTGCTTGCGGGCGTCGTCGAGCCGCCCAGCGCCAGGCCCGTGACCGTGGGCGACAACGTGCTCATCGGCGCGAACGCGGTGATCATCGAGGGCACGAGCGTCGGCGACGGCGCGGTCGTCGCGGCGGGCGCGGTCGTCACGCAGGACGTGCCGGCGAACGCGGTTGTCGCGGGCGTGCCGGCGCGCATCATCAAGATGAAGGATGAAAAGACCGAGAGCAAGACGGCGCTGGTGGACGCGCTGAGGGAGCTGTAAACCATTCCCCTTTCGCATGGCCGAAGGACATGCGGAAGGGGCTTTTTAATCGGTCCCCCGTCTTTATAGCCCGTCTTTGCTTTTGGCGCGCGTTGTGCTATGATAAAGAAAACGATCTGAAAAGGGGAGAACGCACGGATGAAGAAAATCGAATTGCTGCTGGGCATGGCCCTGCTGCTGGCGATGATGGCGGCGGTTCTGGTGTGCTTCTCGCCCTATGCGCCCGTGGTGCAGCAAGCCATGCCGATTGAGGCGCTCTGGGCGATCGAGGATGAGCGGGAGGAGAGCGAAGCGCCGCTGGTGACGGCGCTTGAATGCAACGGCGTGCCGCTGGCCTATGACGCGCAGGAGAACACGTTTTACTGCACCATTGGCCTTGACAACGGAGAAGCATGGCCGGAGCTTCATTTGACAGCGCCGGGCGCAAGGGGCGTGTCGCTGGTCTTTGAGGACGATTATACCTACGATTGGTGCAATGATGCCGTCAAAAACAACGCTGAGTACTGGGCGATGGCCTACACAGACACGGAATTCTGCTATTTCCGGATCGTCTTTACAGGGCTGCCGCTGGTGATGATTGAGACGGCCGGGGAGATCACCCCGGAGGACACGCCCGCGCAGGTGACGGTCAGCGCGTATGGCAGTCAGCCCATCGTCAGCAGGGCGAATGTGCATATCCGCGGGGCGAGCTCCATTGACAGGGAGAAGAGCAACCTGAAGGTTGATTTTGTCCGCAACGCCTCCGGAAAGAAGAACTGGGTGACGCTGCCGGGCATCGGGGTGAGCCATGACGTCATCCTGAACGGCATGGGGACGGATGAGCTGCTGCTGCGCGAAAGGCTCAGCTGGGCGATCTACGATCAGCTGCTCGGCGAGGCGTACAGCGGAGCGATGGACGCCAGAAGCACGCAGTATGCGGAGCTGTTCGTCAACGGAGAATACTGCGGTCTGTATCTGATGCTGGAGCCCATCCATCCGGAGGACGAGCTGACGAAGGCGAGCGAAAGCGCCGCCCTGACGGACAGCCTGTACATGACAAAGGTCACGCTCTTCGTCGGGGAGCGGCCCTGGCTGGTGAACGAGGCGGACAGGGACACATCCTATGAGCTGCGCTATGCGCCTGCCGGCGCACCGGAATTCGCGGGGATTGAGCCCTATATCGCGCTGTCGATGGAGCAGGACGACGCGGTTTTTGCACAGAAGGCCGAGGCGCTTCTGGATATGGACAGCATCCTGCGCTATGGAATTCTCTGCCAGGCCGGAGGCTTTGCCGACAACGTTCACAACAACATGCTTATCTGGGCGCATCAGACGGCAGGCGGCCTGAACTACCGCTTTGCTCCGTGGGATATGGACATGACATGGGGCGAGCGGCCGGAAATGCTGGGCATCGACAACGACCACTGGGTGGCATTCCCGCTGCTTGACCGCGTGCTGCTGCTCGATGTTGCGAACGCGCGCCGGCGGTATGCCGACATGTGGACGCAGCTGCGGCAGGACGTGCTGAGCGTAGAAAACATCACGCAGCTGCTGGCGGATTTCTCGGCCGAAATGAGCGATTCCGGCGCGCTGCTGCGCAACGCCATGCGCTGGGATCTCCCCGTGGATGACACGGCGGGCCTGGAGATCAGCTCCTTTGCGGGGACGCACATGGCGGCGGTCGACCAGGCTGCGCAGATGCTGCTGACCGAGGATGCGCCGTCGTTCCTGCGCCCTGACTGGAGCATTGAGGAGGGCGTCTATCCGCCGATCTTCCCGGAGGCGGGGGAATGAGTGGGAAGAATGCAGCAAAGAGCGCGATGGGCGTTTTGCATCAGATGCGGGTGGATGTTCACAGCTGATGGGGCGCAAATGGCAGCAGGGATGGAAAGAATCATGATCGAGAAAAGAGGAATGAAACATGCAGAGGATGAAAACGGGAAAAGGAATCCTGAAAGCTGCAATTATGATATGCCTTTCGTCCGTATTCCTCTATTTTGCGGTCTTTAATCTGGGCAATGAAGCGATCTCCAACTGGGATGAAGCGAGACATGGAATCAGCGCGTATGAAATGATGCAGAGCGGCAACTACATCTGCAACACCTTCAACTATGCGCCGGATGAATGGAATCTGAAGCCGCCTCTGAGCTTCTGGGCGATTGCGGCGTCGTTTGCCGTGAATGGATATACGCTGTTGGCCCTGCGCCTGCCTTCGTGCATCTGTCTGGTTCTCACGTTTTTCCTTTTGAGCCGCCGCATGTTCCGAAGCCATGGTTTTATCAGCGGCTGCGCATTCATGCTCCTGTTTGAAGCGTTTGGGGACCTGTTTTTCGTGCACTACGGCAGAAGCGCAGACGCAGATGCGATCTATATTCTCTTTTTCGTCTGTGCCATGCTGCTTCTTCCGGTCGCGGAGCAGAAGAGGGAACGGCCCGGAATCAGATACGCTCTGGCAGGCCTGTGCGCTTCCCTTGCCTTTCTGGCGAAGAGCTTTCACGCATTCACGATACTGGCTATTCTGGTCGCATATGCTGTGATTTCCCAGGACTATAAAAGGCTGGGCATGAAGGGAATTGCCTGTGCATGTCTCTGCGCAGCGGCGCCGGTGCTGATCTGGGGAGCATGGAGATACGCATACGACCAGTGGGTTTTTTTGGGGAACATGTTCGGCGTCGATGTGATCAACCGGATTTTTGATTATCGTATGCGCCCTGATCCTCGGTATTTCGCGGAGAATGTCACCGGCAAAGGCCATACTGAGCCGACCTGAAAAGAGAACCTGCATCCTGCTGGGCTTGTGGATTGTTTTGCCCTTTATCATGTACAGCTTGTCCTCCACCGGATGCACCTGGTATTATTATCCGACGATCATTGCCCTGATTGTCGCTGCGAGCGCCCTGCTGGGCAAGTGCATCTCAACGCTGAGAGCAATGCCCAAAGGTGTGGTAAAGAAAACGAGCCTGGCTGCGTTCTGCGCCGTGCTGCTTTGCGGGCTGACGTATCAGGTGAGAATGATCGGCCAGAATGCCGACAGGGTTCGGCACTGCGCGGAAGACAAGACACAGCAGGCCCTGCGGATGTGGTTTGACAGAGGCTCTGAATACACGGGCAGAAATGCCTATATACAGGAGGATTTGACAGAAACCAGCTATCGGGATATCGGCCAATGGGAGCAGGCGGACATCCTGGCGGCTGAGCTGTTTGCGGATTTCAGGTGCCAGGACGGCGGGATTGAAGGGTTTCTGACAGACAGCGGCGCGCTGCTGCTCGTCTCAAGGCGGCAATATGGCGAGCATATACAGGCGCTGGATGGGAAAAGGGTGCTTCTGCAAAACGAAGAATACTTCGTCTTTGAAAACTGAAGGGCCGCGGCCTGACCGCAAAGCTGCGCGGCAGGGATTCAAATGGCCAGCGGCAGCCCTGCTGCCGACGCAGGAGGAGCGGGAAAAGGCCTCCGCGGGAAAAAGGCGGAAAAAGCCGTGTAAAATCGGGGAAAATCACGTTTTTTGATTGACAGAATGCGCTTCAAATGGTATGATAACTGTGTTTGCTGTGCAGACTGCCACGGGGGCAGTATGCGCAGAGGACGATGAAAGGAAGATTTTTGACTATGCATGAAGGTCTTGCCGACGTTGACCGACGAGTTGTCGGAACCAAGCAGCTGCTCCGCGCCCTCGACGAGGGCAGGGTCGCCCAGGCGTATGTCGCCGCCGACGCGGATCTGCTGCTGACCAAGCGGGTGGTCGACCGCTGCTATGACATGAACGTCCCCTGCACGCAGGTGGAAAGCATGGAAAAGCTCGGACGCGCCTGCGGAATCGACGTCAAGGCTGCCGCCGCCGGCCTGCTGAAATAAAGCAGACTGCGGCGAAACGACCGGCTGCCCTCCGGCACGCCGGCTATTTTGGCGCAAACGCGCCGGATCCGGTATGGCCCCGCCGCGTGCGGGTTCATATACATTCATCAGCAACCAAGTGTTCCAAGTATTGAGAGAAGAAACATAGGAGGTGCTTCCATGCCTACGATCAACCAGTTGATCCGCAACGGAAGAAAAGCGATCGCCGCGAAGCCGACCGCTCCTATCCTGCAGAAATGCCCGCAGAAGCGCGGCGTGTGCCTGTCCGTCAAGACGACCACGCCGAAGAAGCCGAACTCGGCGCTGCGTAAAATCGCCCGTGTTCGCCTGACCAACGGCGTCGAGGGTACCTGCTACATCCCCGGCATCGGTCACAACCTGCAGGAGCACTCTGTCGTGCTCATCCGCGGCGGCCGTGTCCGTGACCTGCCTGGCGTTCGTTATCACATCATCCGCGGCGCGCTCGACGCGGCCGGCGTGGCCAAGCGCATGCAGGCCCGCTCCAAGTACGGCGCGAAGCGCCCGAAGAAGTAATTCTTTCGGGAATACAATCCGAAGTGGCGCCCTCCCCGTATCGGAGGTGTCGTCGGCCCAAAGCGGGTGGCCGGTCGCGAAGCGAGGCTGAGCGCGCGTGTTGGAACAGCGCGCGCAGAGCCTTGCGGGCAGGACCGTGTGCTAGATCCGCGGGGGATGCCGCTCCTGCTGAGGCGGCAAAGCCTGCGGCCGGTTGGGCCATGCTGCAAGAAAACCGGAACGGCCCGTCCGTTCCCGACAATGTCCAGGAGGTAAACCCATGCCCAGACGTGGTTTTGTACCGAAGCGCGAAGTGCTGCCGGATCCTGTTTACGGCACCACGGTCGTGACCAAGCTGATCAACCAGATCATGCTCGACGGCAAGCGCGGCATCGCGCAGTCCGTCTGCTACGAAGCGTTCCAGATGCTGGCCGAGAAGACCGGCAAGGACGCCATTGAAGTGTTCAACGCGGGCCTGCAGAACATCCTGCCGAGCCTGGAGGTCAAGGCCCGCCGCGTCGGCGGCGCGACCTATCAGGTCCCGATCGAGATCCGTCCGGAGCGCCGTCAGACGCTGGCCCTGCGCTGGCTGGTCGACTTCTCCCGCAAGCGCGGCGAGAAGACCATGGCCGAGCGCCTCTGCGCCGAGATCATCGACGCGAGCAACAACACCGGCGCCTCCGTCAAGCGCAAGGAAGAGATGCATCGTATGGCCGAGGCCAACAAGGCGTTCGCGCACTATCGCTGGTAATTCCGTCGATCCGGCGGGGCAGCCGCTGCGCGTAAATGCGGCCGTTTGAAGAAAAAAGGAGATTAAACATGCCCAGAGACCATGAATTGAAAATGGTTCGCAACATCGGTATCATGGCGCATATCGATGCCGGCAAGACGACCACGACCGAGCGCATCCTGTACTACACCGGCAGGAACCGCAAGATCGGCGAGACGCATGAAGGCACCGCGACCATGGACTGGATGGCTCAGGAGCAGGAGCGCGGCATCACCATCACGTCTGCCGCGACGACCTGCTACTGGAAGGATCATCGCCTGAACATCATCGACACCCCCGGCCACGTCGACTTCACCGTCGAGGTTGAGCGCTCCCTGCGCGTGCTGGACGGCTCCGTCGCCGTCTTCTGCGCCAAGGGCGGCGTCGAGCCGCAGTCCGAGACCGTGTGGCGTCAGGCCGAGCACTATCATGTCCCGCGCATGGTGTACGTCAACAAGATGGACATCATGGGCGCGAACTTCTACCGCGTGGTGGACATGCTCCACGATCGTCTCCATGCCAATGCGCATCCGATCCAGCTGCCCATCGGCGCGGAAGCGGATTTCCGCGGCATCGTCGATCTGCTGACCATGCGCGCCGAGGTCTACTATGACGACCTGGGCAAGGATTACCGCGACGAGCCGATCCCGGAGGATATGCTCGAGGATGCGCAGCTCTACCGTGAGCAGCTCATCGAGGCGCTGGCCGATATCGACGACACCATCATGGAGAAGTTCATGGAGGGCGAGGAGCCGACCGTCGAGGAGATGAAGGCCGCCATCCGCAAGGGCACCATCGATTGCACCTTCTTCGCCGTCCTCTGCGGCACCTCTTACCGCAACAAGGGCGTCCAGCCGATGCTCGACGCCGTCATCGACTACATGCCGTCCCCGCTGGACATCCCGCCGGTCAAGGGCTTCGACCCGCACACCGACGAGGAGATCGAGCGCCCGGCGGACGACAGCGCGCCGTTCTCCGCGCTGGCGTTCAAGATCATGACCGACCCGTTCGTCGGCAAGCTGTCCTTCATCCGCGTCTACTCCGGCCACATCAGCTCCGGCTCCTATGTGCTCAACTCCACCAAGGGCAAGCGTGAGCGCATCGGCCGCCTGCTGCAGATGCACGCCAACGAGCGCAAGGAGATCGAGGAGGTCTACACCGGCGAGATCTGCGGCGTCGTCGGCTTCAAGGACACCACCACCGGCGATACTCTGTGTGATGAGAAGCATCCCATCATTCTGGAGTCCATGGAGTTCCCCGAGCCGGTCATCCGCGTGGCCATCGAGCCCAAGACCAAGGCCGGTCAGGAGAAGATGGTCATGGCTCTGCTCCGTCTGGCGGAGGAGGACCCGACCTTCAAGACCTACACCAACCAGGAGACCGGCCAGACGATCATCGCCGGCATGGGCGAGCTCCATCTGGAGATCATCGTCGACCGTCTGCTGCGCGAGTTCAAGGTTGAGGCGACCGTCGGCGCGCCGCAGGTTGCCTACCGCGAGACCATCCGCAAGAGCGCCAAGGCCGAGGGCCGCTACGTCCGCCAGACCGGCGGCAACGGCCAGTACGGCCACTGCTGGATCGAGATCTCCCCGGTCGAGGCCGGCGAGGGCTACTCCTTCAGCAACGACACCATCGGCGGCTCCATTCCGAAGGAATTCATCGCCCCGATCGACGCCGGTATCCGCGAGGCGGCCAAGAACGGCCCGCTGGGCGGCTACGAGGTTGTGGACTTCCACGTCTCCGTGTACGACGGCTCCTACCACGATGTCGACTCCTCCGAGGTTGCGTTCAAGATCGCGGGCTCCATGGCCTTCAAGGCGGCCATCGCCAAGGCCGATCCTGTCCTGCTTGAGCCGATCATGAAGGTCGACGTCACGGTGCCGGAGGACTACATGGGCGACGTCATCGGCGACCTGAACTCCCGCCGCGGCCGCATCGAGGGCATGGATCACAACGGCACGACCGAGGAGATCCACGCGATGGTTCCGCTCTCCGAGATGTTCGGCTATTCCACGGCGCTCCGCTCCCGCACGCAGGGCCGCGGCGTCTACACGATGCAGCCCGAGCACTACGAGCCGGTTCCGAAGTCCATCCAGGAGAAGGTCTGCGGCTCCAAGGCTGTGAAGTAATTCCCCCGGATTTCCCGCTATCCGCAATGCCGGAAGCCATCCAGCCGCTCTGTGCGCGGGGCTGACGCCCCGCGCATGGACTGGCATGACAAATATGCCGGCCCTGTGCCGGCACATGGAGGATTTTCAAAATGGCGAAGCAAAAGTTTGAGCGCACGAAGCCGCATGTCAACATCGGCACGATCGGCCACGTTGACCACGGCAAGACGACCCTGACGGCGGCCATCACGATGGTGCTGTCCACCTTCGGCGAGGCGCAGGCGATGCGCTATGACGACATCGACAAGGCGCCGGAA
>SFHU01000050.1 GCA_004555535.1 Clostridiales bacterium | reverse complement strand
AGAGCGACCGCGCTGACCGTGTGATGCGGCGCGCGGAACGGACGCTCGAGCAGCAGCCCGCTGTCCGCGGCGAGCGCGCCGGCGGCGCTGTGGATGCGCGTGACCTCGAGCGACTCCTCGAGCGTCATATCCGGCAGGATGCCGGGCAGGCAGCGGGCCATCATCGTCTTGCCGCTGCCGGGCGGGCCGATCATCAGCACGTTGTGGCCGCCGGCGGCGGCGATTTCCAGCGCGCGCTTGGCGCTCCTCTGCCCGCGCACGTCGGCAAAGTCGTGCGCCGTCTGACGCCGCTGGAGCAGCTGGTCATAGGGCGTGACGGCCATGGGCGGGATCGGGTGCCTGCCGCGCAGATGGCCGATGGCGTCACCGAGGTGATGGACGGGCAGCACGTCAAGCCCCTCCACGCAGGCGGCCTCGCGCGCATTCTCCGCCGGGAGCAGCAGCGCGCGCACGCCGCACTGGCGCGCGGCCATCGCCATGGAGAGCGCGCCGCGCACGCCGAGCACGCCGCCGGAGAGGGAGAGCTCACCGACCGCCGCGACGCCGGAAAGGCTCTCCGGGTCGAGCGCGCCGCTGGCGGCGAGGATGGCGAGCGCGATGGGCAGGTCATAGGCCGGGCCCTCCTTCTTGACGTCGGCGGGCGCGAGGTTGACGGTCAGCCGCGCGACGGGGAACAGAATGTCGCAGGCGGCCATCGCCGCGCGCACGCGCTCACGGCTCTCCTTGACGGCGGCGTCGGGCAGGCCGACGAGCTCATACATGGGCATGCCCTCGGCGCAGTAGGCCTCCACGGTGACGGGAAAGCCCTCGATGCCGGTGAGGCCGAGGCTTAAGAGCTGAGCGAGCATGGGCGGTTCCTCCTTGGCGGGCACAAATAGGACAGCTATATTTATTCTATCCCGGCGCGGCGGGGGAATCAAGAAGAAAACGGCAGGAATTGCGGTGCGCCGGGGAAATGTGCTACAATGACAAAAAGGCCCCGCGCGAAGGCGGGGCCGGGATTCATGGTGCGGGTGACGGGACTCGAACCCGTACGCCGAAGCAGGGGATTTTAAGTCCCCGGTGTCTGCCATTCCACCACACCCGCACAGGCATTTTGTCTGTTTCATTATATCTTTCTGCCTGGGGCTTGTCAAGCCGGGTGGTCTTTGGAAAGCGAGGCGCATATACATGGAGAGGATGCCAAATGCCGTGCGCGTGGGCGGCGTGGCGCTGGGCGAGGGCATGCCCAAGATCTGCGTGCCCGTGATGGGCAAAACCCCGCAGGAGATCTGCGGGGCGGCGGCGCGGGCGCGGGCGGCGGGGGCCGACCTGATCGAGCTGAGGATCGACAGCCTCTCGCCGATGCCCACCGTGCAGGAGGCCGGGGCGGCCTGCGCGGCGGCGCGGGAAAGCGGCCTGCCGCTGCTTTTCACGCTGCGCACATCGCGCGACGGCGGGAGCGGCGCGGCGGAGGCAGCGCCCTACGAGGCACTGCTCACGGGAATGGCCCGCAGCGGGCTTTGCGACGCGATCGACTGCGAGCTGAGCGTGGGCGAGGCGGCGTTTTCGCGCATCGTCCGCGCGGCGCATGGGGCGGGCGTGCCGGTCGTCGGCTCGAGCCACGCGTTTCATGTGCTTGAGGATTTGGAGACGCCCGCGCGCTGGCTGGCCCAGCAGGCAGCGCTGGACGCGGACGTGCTCAAGGCAGCCGTGATGACCTCCGGGCGCGTGCAGGCGCTGGAGGCGGCCTGGCGCATGGCGCGCGCGGGCGAGACGCTGGGCCGGCCCTATATCGCCATCACGATGGGCAGCGAGGGCGCCGTCTCCCGGGTGGGCTGCGAGGCGCTGGGCAGCTGCCTGACCTTCGGGACGGCGGGCGGGGCCTCCGCGCCGGGGCAGATTCCCGCCGGGACGCTGCGCACGGCGCTGGAGATTTTCCATGCGGCCTTTGCCCAAACGGAAAAGGTTTAAAAAAACGAAAGAAATGGATAAAAATTCCGGCGGAAACGAAAAAAAGAAAAAGTTTCACGAAAAAACTTTACAAAATCATGGGGATAAATTATAATAGATTCAACAAGGAGAAACCCCTATGAGTGAAAAAAAGGAGGAATTTCCCATGAAAAAGTTGGTAACGCTGCTTCTGGCCGCCCTGATGGTGGTGACCTTCGCGAGCTTTGGCGCTGCTGAAGACATCACGCTGGACGTGATCATTGCGCAGTATGGCCCCAACACCCAGAACTGGTTCCTGGGCGACGGCATGGACGGATCCAACTTCGTCAAGAAGTTTGAGGAGGCCAACCCCGGCATCAAGCTGAACCTGGAGGTCGTCTCCTGGAACGACATCTACACCGTCGTCTCCACCCGCATCAGCAACAACAACGCCCCCGATATCCTGAATATCGACACGTTTGCCGACTACGCGAACGAGGGGCTGCTCCTCCCGGTCAGCGACTACTGCCCGGACGAGCTGTTTGCCGACTTCTTCCCGTCCTTCATTGAGCAGTCCGTCATCGACGGCGTCTGCTGGGCCGTGCCGGATCTGGCCTCCGCCCGCGCGCTGTACTACAACGCCGACATCCTCGAGGAGGCCGGCGTGGACGTGCCGACGACCTGGGCTGAGCTCGAGGACGCCTGCCAGGCGATCATCGACGCGTTCGGCGGCGAGGTCTATCCCTGGGGCATCGACATGACCACCGACGAGGGCCAGGCGGCGTTCGCGTACTATGCCTGGGGCAACAACGGCGGCTTCACCGACGCTGAGGGCAACTGGACCGTCAACTGCGACGCGAACGTCGCGGCTGTCGAGTACGCCATCGGCCTGTACAACAAGGGCTTCACCAACCCGAACCCGGCGACCCAGACCCGCTATGACCTGCAGGACATGTTCGGCGCGGGCAAGCTGGCGATGGTCATCGCCCCCAACTCCCTGCCGACCTACATCGCGGACAAGGGCTACACCGGCGTGAACTACGCTGTGGCGGACATCCCGCACAACGAGGGCGCGACCTCCAGCTCCGTCGGCGTCATGGACCGCATCATGGCCTTCAAGGATGACGCTGCGCCCGACCAGGCGGCCCGCAACGAGGCCATCGGCAAGTTCCTCTCCTTCTTCTACGATCCGGAGAACTACGTGGGCTGGGTCAGCATGGAGGACTTCCTGCCGGCCGTCAATTCCGCCGTGGAGGCGCTCGTCGCCGCGAACCCGTCCTTTGAGGCATGGCTGAACGTGCTGGGCGGCGCGCAGTTCTACCCGACCGCGAAGGCCGAGTGGATCGACGTCAAGCAGGGCGTCACCAACGTGGAGCAGAGCGCGCTGACCGGCGGCGACGTCAAGACGCTGTTGGACGAGCTCCAGGCCAAGATCACCAAATAACCGATCGATCGTCCGATTGATTGAAGCAAACGATTGGAAGGGGGTTGGCGCTTGTCCGACCCCCTTCCTTTCTGTTACGGAAAGGAGGACGCGCATTGAATACCATTCTGGTGCGTCACAAATGGGAACCGTATGTCTGGCTGCTGCCTAGCATCCTGATCATGACGATTTTCGTCGTCTTCCCGATCGGCATCGTCTTCAAGCTGGCGTTCAGCGAGATCTCCAAGGCGGGCATCGTCGGCGGCTTCGTGGGTTTCGCGAACTTCAAGGAGGCCATTTCCGATCCGGTCTTCGGCACGGTCATGCTCAACACGGTGATCTGGGTGATTTCCGTCGTCGGCCTCTCTACGCTGCTGGGCTTCATCGTCGCGATGGTGCTCAACCAGGAATTCAGGGGACGCAAGATCGCCCGCTCGATCGTGGTCTTCCCGTGGGCGACCTCGCTGGTCATCCAGGCCTCGATCTGGAATTACATCATCAAGTTTGAATACGGCAACCTGAACAACATCCTGCTGAACCTGGGCATCATCAAGCAGGCGATCAACTGGCGCGCGACCTACCAGATCGAGTTCATGTGGGAGTGCGGCGTCGGCATCTTCGTGACGATCCCGTTTGTCACGTTCTGCGTGCTCTCCGGCCTGCAGTCCATCGACGCGGCCTATTACGAGGCGGCGACCGTGGACGGCGCGAACTTCTGGCAGAAGCTCTTTCATGTGACGATTCCGCTGGTGCGCCCGTCGCTGACGGTCTCCACCGTGCTCAACATCATCTACGTCTTCAACTCGTTCCCGATCATTTACACGATCACCAAGGGCGCCCCGGCGCACAAGACCGACACGCTGATCACCTATCTGTACATGCTGGCGTTCTACGACCAGAGGAAGGGTCCCGCGACGGCGCTGTCCGTCATCGGATTCGTCATCCTGTGCATCGTGGCGGGCCTGTATATGATGGTCTCCATGAAGAAGGAGGGGGAGGACGCATGACGAGCGGGAAGCGGAATTTCGAGGCGGCAAGCCGCAACCGGCTGGCGCTGCTGGCGCTCGCTATTGCGGCGGTGCTGACCGTCGTCGTGTTGAGCCTGCCCGTGATGACCTTCACGACGGCTGTGTACACCAAGCGCTCCGCCAACACGTTTGTCGGCGACGAGAAATACGTCGAGGCCAGGGCGGAGGCGGAGGCCACCGCGCAGCAGTACGCCGCGCTGGGCGGCGAGATGGAGATCACCGAGGACGTGACCGAGCGCGTCAACTCCAAGGGGGAGACGACCTCGCTGATCGTCTTCAGCGTCCGCCAGACGGTTAAGCGCACGGGCTGGGATTTCCTCCGGGCGGGCTTTGTGCCCTCGCGGGTGCTGCTGGTGCTCGTGCTGGCGGTGGCCGCGGCCATCGCGCTCGCGCTGCTGGGCCTTCGCGGCGGCATGGACACCCCGCACAGGGAGCTGACCGGCGCGCCGCGGACGCTGCGCATGGCGGGCTGCTATCTGGGCCTGGTGGCGCTGCTGGCCGTGCCCGTCTTCGCGATGACGGCGACGCAGACGTTTTCCCGGCAGGTGCAGCTCTTGGTTTCCGGACAGACGATATTAAACCCCGATTTGCTCCTTGCCAGACTGGACGCTTTCCTGTATAATGGGGCGGCGGGTGAGGCTGCCGCACAGCTGCTCGGCGGGCTGAGCGAGGAAATCTCAAAGCAGTTCTTCCTGCTGCTGCCGGCGCTGGCGGCCCTGCTGGGCGCGCTGGTCGTGCTCGCAAAGGGCGGCATCACGCAGGCGCTGTCGCGCGGCGCGCTCTACGCGTTCGTGATCGTGCTGTGCGTCTTCATCCTGTATCCGTTCTATGTGATGTTCATCACGGGCTTCCGCAGCAACGCGGAGACAACGGACATGTACTTCCTGCACATGCTGCCGACGAAGTGGATCTGGAGCAACCTCAGGGACATCCTCGGCCGCGGCGTACTGCGCTACCTGCTCAACTCGATTATGCTGGCGACGGGCGCGACGGCGATTGCGATGCTCTGCGGCATTCCGGCGGCCTACGCCATGGCCCGCATGAGCTTCAAGGGCAAGAACGCGTTCCTCGGCTTCGTCATCATGAGCCAGATGTTCTCCCCGGTCGTGCTGCTGGTCGGCATCTCGCAGCTGATGAACACGCTGCACCTCAACGACACGATTGTCGGCCTGATGCTCATCAACGCGGCGTTCAACCAGGCGTTTGCCATTTGGCTGCTGCGGGGCACGTTCATCTCGATCTCCCCGGAGATGGAGCAGGCGGCGCAGATCGACGGCTGCTCGACGGTGAGCGCGCTCGTGCGGATCCTGCTGCCGATGGCCGCGCCGGGCATCGTGACGACGCTGATCTTCGTGTTCATCAACGCATGGAACGAGTATACGATTTCGACGGTTCTGATTTCCACGCCGCAAAACAAACCCATCACGGTGGGCATCACGCAGTTCAGCTCCTTCAACATGATCGAATGGCAGTACCTCTTCGCCGCCGCGCTGCTGGCGACGATCCCGGTCGTCATCCTGTTCATGTGCATCGAGAAGCATCTGGCGGCGGGCCTCACTTCCGGCGGCGTTAAGGGATAATAATGATTCGGAGAAGAGAGAAAGCCATGGATAGCAAAAAATTGGACATCGCGCGGCGCTTTGACGTCCCGGAGGGGGAGATCAGCGCCGAGCCCTACGGCAATGGACACATCAACGACACCCTCTGCGTGACCGTCAGCGCCGCGCAGGGGCAGCGCCGCTTCATCATGCAGCGCGTGAACCGCTATGTGTTTCAAAAGCCGGAGGAGGTCATCCGCAACATCGAGCAGGTGACGGAGTATCTGCGCGGCGTCATCGCATCTGAGGGCGGCGACCCGCAGCGCGAGACGCTCACGCTCGTGCGCACGAAGGACGGGAAGACCTTCACCTACGACGAGGATGGCGAGCTCTGGCGGATGTATCTGTTCATCGAGGACACGATTTCGCGCGATCTGCCGGATACGACGGAGCTGTTTGCGCTCTCCGGCGAGGCCTTTGGCCGCTTCCAGCGGCAGATGGGCGGCTTCCCGGCCGCCTCGCTGGTCGAGTCCATCCCAGATTTCCACAACACGCCCGCCCGCTATGCCCAGCTGATGGACGCTGTGGCGCGCAACGCCGCGGGCCGGCTTGGCGAGGTGGAGGAGGAGCTGGCGTTCTGCCGCGCGCGGGAGAAGGACACCCATGCGCTGCTTGACGCGCTCGCCGCGGGCGAGATCCCGCTGCGCGTGACGCATAACGACACCAAGCTCAACAACGTGCTGCTGGACGCGAAGACGGGGCGCGGCGTCTGCGTGATCGATCTGGACACCGTCATGCCCGGCCTGGCCGCGTATGACTTTGGCGACTCCATCCGCTTCGGCGCGAACACCGCTGAGGAGGACGAGCGCGACCTGAGCAAGGTGCAGTTCTCCCTGCCGATGTACGAGGCCTTCACCCGCGGCTTTTTGAGCGAGGCCGGCCGGGTCATGAGCCGCAGGGAGATCGAGCTGCTGCCGATGGGCGCCAGGCTCATGACGCTGGAATGCGGCATGCGCTTCCTCGCGGACCATCTCAACGGCGACAAGTACTTCAGAATTCATCGACCCGGGCATAATCTCGACCGTGCGCGCACGCAGTTTGCGCTCGTGCGGCATATGGAGGAAAATTGGGATGCCATGCTCGATGTGGTTAAAAGGGCATAAGAGTAAGGAAGCGGGTCTGCATGGTTCATGCAGGCCCGCTTGGTACAAGGAGGGCCGCAGCGGGCAAACCGGCGGGACGTACGGCCTTCAGAGAGCTCAGCATACCGGGGGCCAACCGGCCCTCAGGGGAGCTCAACATACCGGGGAGGATAACCGATGAGTCGGAAGGCAGAAAAAAATGGGCTGGTGATCGGCTTTGGGCCCTATCTGGCGCAGGCACTGCAGAAGCGGGGCATGTCGGCCTCGGAGGCGGCCAGAAGGCTGGGCTACAAGAGCCGCAACAGCATCTTCCGCGTGCTCGACGAGAGCGGCGGCTATGCTGCGCTTGAAACATGCTACCAGAAGATCGCCAAGACCCGGGCGCTGGGGCTGACGGACGAGGAATTCCGCCATCTGGGCATCGAGCTGGAGGTTAGCCGTGTCGGCATGAACAACTTTCTGAGCAACCGGGCGATGCGGTGCATGCTGCGCGAGAACGAGCGGGCGATGGAGCCGATTCGCTGGCGCATGGGCGGAGAGCTCTTTGGATGCATTGCGCAGAGCCGGCGCGCGGAGATCACGCTGCTGGGCGTCTGCAGCCGCTCGCTGATGCAGGCGCTCTCGCTTGCGCTGCCCAGGGGCGAGGGAACGGGCGTGCGCATCATCCACTATCTCTACACCGGCGGCGAGGAGGTCATCGAGGCGATTTCGGCGATTCAGCCGTTGCTGTATGCGCGCTGCTACACGGCCTACGGCCTGGAGCCGGGCTCGCTGCCGCAGCAGGCCGAGCGCGCCTTACGCTGCGGCCGCATGCTCGCGCGGCTTGAGGACGGGCAGGGGCGCTGGCGGACGTTCGATGCGACGCAGGTGGCCCCGGATCTTCTCGCGGTCAGCGAGCTCAGGGAGGGCGCGAAGCCCACGGCGCTGGAATACATGCTGGAAGAGAGCCTGCCGAGGCTGTTCGCGCTCAAGGTGCCCTCTGTCGACACCCGTACCCCGCAGGACTATCTCGAATTCACGCGCCAATATGCCGAGATGGAGCGCGGGCGCGCGATTTACACGATCAAGCTCGACGTGCCGATCAATTTCATCCATCCCGATCTGCTCATCTCCTCGGTCAGGGAGGGCTTTCGGGAGACGGGCTTTGTGCGGGAGGAGGAGAGGGAGACGCTGATCTCCGAGTTCGCGCAGATCCAGCTGGCGCGCTGGGACAACTTCTTCACCAAGCGCCGGCCGACACACACGATCTTCTCGCTCCCGGCGATGGAGCAGTTTGCGCGCACGGGCAAGCAGTCCGACCATTTCTTCGCCATGCGCCCGTATACCCCGATGGAGCGCGCCGCAATTCTGTGCCACATCCGGACGAAATGCGCGGAGAATCCCAGCTTCAAGGTGTATTTCTTTAAGGAGGACTATCAGCCGCCGCGCACGGAGATCACGCTCTACGAGGGAATTGGCACGCTGATGAGCAAGCCGGATACGAATTACGACCTGGCGGGCGACCATGCCGAGGCGCTGATCACGCAGCCGGAATTCTGCCGCAAATACAAGGAGTTTTTCACGCAGGATCTGCTGGCCAACCAGGTGCGCTCCGACGCGGAGACGCTCGAGCTGCTTGAGCGGCTTGAGAGAATCGCGCTGGAGGGATGACAAAAGAGGCTGTCAGGCTAAGAATCCAGACATTTCAAGCAAAACCTGAGAATTTGCGCCCGAAGGTTTCCAAAGGGCGATCGGAAAGCCCTTTGGCGGGGCGTTGGGGCAGAGCCCCAAGCCCAGAATGGCCAATGATTCCCAGAAAGTTTGCTTTTTGGAATGTTCAGGATGAGCCTGACAGCCCTTTTTTGATTTTGCAATATCGCATCTGTAATCCGGTTTTACAGAATCAGTGCCCCGCCAACGGAATGTTGCGCTCGGCGCTGTCCTGCTTTTTGGCGGATGCGCGCTGGGAGAGCACCTGCGCGAAGGGATCGTCCTCCTTCTCCTCGTCGAGCAGACCATCGGAGCGGAGCATGTCGCGCAGCACGTCCATCTCGCTCTCCAGATCGATGAAGCGGTATTCGTCCAGCGCCTCGACCTGCTTGAGGAAGGCCTTGTCGATCACGCCGAGCGCATCCGAAATGCGCGCGCGCACCTCGCGGGCCTTGGGCGTGTTCGCCGTGTTCTCGAGCTTGGCGCGGGCCTCGAGCAGATGCAGCGTCGTGGGCAGATAGTAGCGCAGGAAGGTGCGCAGCTGGGAGAGCAGCTGCGGGCGCTGCTCGAGCACGGAGAGGATCTGGCGGCAGCTGTTCTCAATCGAGTCGATCTGCGCGGAGAGCGCGGGATCAGGGATCCTGTCGTTGGCGCTGCGGATGCGCACGAGCGCGTCCTGGCCCCCGCGCACGACGTCGGCGACGGTCGCATCCTCCCCGATGGCGGGCTCCGGCGTCTGCCGGGCTGCCGCCTGCTGCGCGGCGCGCGCCTGGCGGGCGGAGGACTCCGTCTGCCGCCATTGACGGTCGACCTCGCTGTCGTCCGTGACGGTGCAGTCCGCGTCGCTGTAGCGCTGCGTGCCGCGGGATCGCGCGCTGCCGGCATTCTGGGCCTCGCCCTGCCAGCGGCGGACATGGACGCCGCTCTCGTCGATGTCGACATCCCAGTTCATGCTGTCGCGCTCGGTCTGGGCCTCGTCCTTCGCCGCCTTTTCCAGCGCGTGGAACACGAGATAGACGACAAACGGGCCGACCGGCCCGCCGATGCACAGCGAAAGCACATACCACGACCAGCGCGGCAGATAGTTGAGCTTTTTGAGCAGATTCTGAACCTTCATCGAAAAAAAACCTCCGGGCCTGTGCCCTGCGGGAGAATGAATCGTGAACATTTCTATTATATCAGAATGCGGCGCGGCTGTCATCGGATGCGCTCAATCTTCTCTTTTTTTTCTACGCAGGAGGCTGCGCAGGCGGCTGTTTTCGGGCTGTTTGGGCTTTTCGGGCGTGTCGAACGGATCATGCGTGCGCGTGGGCACAGGGCGCGCGATGGCGAGGCGGATGTCGGCAACGACGAAGCGGATATCCGCGAAGAAGCCGTCGAAGATGCCCGTGCGCAGGAAGTTGACGGCTGTGATCCAGAGGATCGGCGCGACGATCAGGCCGGTCACGCCGTAGAGCTGCATGCCGGCATACATGGAGAAGAGCATCTGCAGCGAGGAGAAGCCCGTCGAGCCGCCCAGCACGCGCGGCTCAAAGATGCGGCGCAGGATGTAGAGCACCGCATAGAGCGCCAGCAGCTGCGCGCCCATCCTGAAAAAGCCCAGCACGAAGCAGGCCACGCCCCAGGGCACGAGCACCGTGCCCGCACCGAAGAAGGGGATGAAGTCCAGGAAGGCGAGCACGAGCGCGATGGGCAGCGGATAGGGCACACCGATGATGAAGAACGCGGTGAGGATGATGGCCATATCCACCAGGGCGAAGATCAGCTGCGAGCGGAAGAAGCCCAGCACGGCCGTGCGGAAGCTGTGGCCCATCAGCCGAAGGGAATGCTGTCCCTTCGCGCCGAGATAGCCGTAGATGTTCTCGCGAAGGTTGGGGAAGTCCGCCGTGATGATGCAGCTGGCCAGCACGAGCACGGTCAGGAAGATCACGAAGCCCGGCACCTCGAGCGCGATGTTGCTGGTGATGCCCACGGCGGAGCCGAGCGCGCCGGAGATCAGGGAGCGCAGCCAGTCCCACGCCAGGGACAGCCAGTTGAGGACCTCCAGGCGGAGACTGTCGTATTCCTCGGGCAGCAGCTCCAGCAGCTCCTGCACATAGACGATGATGCGGTTGTAGAGGTTCTGCAGCTGCGCGACGATCGTCGGGACGGACTTGGCCAGACCAATGACCTGCGTGACGACCTGCTCGGCAAAGGCGAAGCAGAGCAGGAAGAACAGCGCATAGAAGATCAGCACCAGGAGATAGGAAAAGAGCTTGCGCGTCAGGCGCAGGTGCTTTTGCAGCACCTGGATGACGGGGTTGAAGGCCCAAGCCATGATCAGCGCGAGCAGGAAGGGCATCAGGATGCCCAGCAGGCGGCCGCCAAAGAGCGCGAAGCAGCCCACCGCCGCGGCGGCGGCGAGCAGCTCCACCAGGAGGCGGAGATAGACGGTCCTGCGGTTTTCCATGACAAAGACTCCTTTTCGGACGGATCGCACCGCCGCAGCGGGGGAGACCCCCGGCTGTACTCAGTTTTCGGGCTCAGGGGTCACGGCGGGCAGGCCGAGCGCCTCGTGCAGCAGGGCGGTGTTCGTTTCGAAGTTGATGAGCACGCCGCTCTCGCCCTTCTTCGAGTTGCCGTAGCGCCAGTCGTCCAGCGGCATGCCGATGGAGGTCACCTTCGCCCCGCGCAGCCAGAGGGCGCGCATGAGCAGGCCGACCTGCTGCGTGCTGCTCAGGGAGGAGCGCCAGGCATGCTTGAGGGAATTGTAGACGGAGCCGATCTGCGCGATGCTCATGTGCTTTGCCGACTGCACCATCGCGCTCATGACCTTGCTCTGGCGCTGACCGCGCATCATGTCGTTGTCCAGCTTGCGGCAGCGCGCAAAGCACAGCGCCTGGCCGCCGTTGAGATGGCACAGGCCCTCGGAGAGCGGAGAATCCGGGTAGACGCCCAGGGTTCTGTCGATGTAGCGGGCCTCCTCGGCGGTCAGCTCGACATCGACGCCGCCGACGGCGTCGACCAGCTCGATGACCGAGGTGAAGTTGACGCGGAACCAGCCGTCGATATCCAGCGCGAAGTTCTCCTCGAGCGTTTTGACCAGCGTGTCCTCGTCGCTGGAGCGGACGATGGCGTTGATCTTGGTCTCGCGCCCGTCCTTGTCAAGGAACATGTCGCGCGCGAAGGTGACGGTGGAGATATGGCTGCGCGTGAAGTCGATCTGCACGAGCATCATGACGTCGCTGCGGCCCACGACGTCCAGGGAGCCGTAATTGTCCATGCCCATGATGAGGTAGGTCTTTGTTCCCTTGGGATGCAGGATCAGCAGCAGCGCGAGCAGGACGAGCACGACAATCAGCGCGATGCGCACGCGGCGGTGCGCGCAGAGATAGGCACGGCATTTCTTGAGCATAATCAGTCTCCTCATGTTCGGAATCAGAAAAAGGAAGACGGGATACGGCGGAGTTTATCAAAAGTCGTATAAAAATCCACCATTTAACATAGCATAATGGGAGAAAAAAATCAAGACGGTGGCGCGCCGTACGGGCAGAATTTGAAGAAATTGTTCTCTTTGCCCGGATGGGTTGCAACGGCAGGACTTTTTGTGTATAATGAAAACGATATGGATTTTTGCGCGGAGCTTCTCACGGCCCCGCTCAAGATAAAGCTGACGCGGGATGACCTCCGTGTCACAGACAATCCTGTACAGCCAAAAGCGCTTGAAAACGGGCGCTCTGTTTGTTGTATCATGCTTCCGCGAAGCACCGGCCCGGGATACAAGGCCCGGGGCCAGAAGCGCTTTGGCGGGCAGACAGCCGGCATCATGCCGGTTTTGATGGAAAAGAAAGAAAGGATATTCCTGTGACAGAAAACGAAAACCAGAAGAATCTCAATCAGCCGCAGCCCCGGACCGGGGACGCGGAGGGGGCGAAGAAGCCCCGCCGCCCGATGCCGCGCCGCAAGACGGCCGTGCCGCAGCAGGGCGAGACGGCGGAGAAGGCCGCGCGCGCGCCGAGGACGCCGCGCAAAACGTCCGCCGCAAAGAACACCCGGACGACCGGCGGTGAGGACGCCGCGCAGGAGAGCGCTCCGGCGCTCAAGGCGGGCGTGAGGCCGCCCAGACGGCGCAGCGCCGCAGCGGCCCCGCAGGCGGAGACGCCGGCCAAGGCGGCGGAAGCAAAGGCCGCGCCGGCCAAAGCGGCGAAGCAAAGAACGGCCAAAACCGCCAGGACTGCGGCGCCGCAGGCCCCTGCGCAGCAGACGGCCGCCAAACAGGCGCCCGCAAAAGCGGCGCGCGCCCCGCGCGCCCAGCGCCCGCAGGTGGGCCGCCGCCGCGTCTTCCCGCCCGTGCCGCAGGATGAAAAGCCCTGCATCTCCCAGACGCTTCAGCTGGTGGGCAAGAAGCCCCCGACGATGCGCTCCCGCGCCAGCGCGCATCCCAGCCGCAGCACGCTGCGCATGATCCCGCTGGGCGGCATGTGCGAGATCGGCAAGAACATGACGGCCTACGAATACGGCAGCGACATCATCATCGTCGATTGCGGCCAGATCTTCCCGGACGAGACGATGCCGGGCGTCGACGCGGTCATCCCGGATTTCACCTATGTGCTGGAGAACCGCGACCGCGTGCGCGGCATCTTCATCACCCACGGCCATGAGGACCACATCGGCGGCCTGCCCTACCTGCTGCGCGAGTTCCGCGCGCCGGTCTACGGCGGGCGCATGACCGTCGAGCTGCTCAAATACAAGCTTGACGACCGCGTGCCGGGGCTGACGAAGAGCTGCGAGCTGCACGTCGTGGAGGCGGGCGAGACCATCCGCGCCGGCTGCTTTTCCGTGGAGTTCATCCACGTCAATCACTCGATCGCCGACGCGTTCATGTTCGCCATCCGCACGCCGATCGGCATCATCATGCACTCCGGTGACTTCAAGATCGACTACACGCCCATCAACGGCGAGATCATGGACCTGCAGCGCATCGCGCAGATCGGGCGCGAGGGCGTGCTGCTCTTCGTCTGCGAATCGACGAACATCGAGGTGCCGGGCTTCTCCAAGTCCGAGCGGCACGTCGGCGAGTCGATGGCGGAGATGTTTGCGGACGCGAGGGGCCGCATCTTTGTGGCGACCTTCTCCTCCAACATCTCGCGCCTGCAGCAGATCTTCACCGCCGCGGAGCGCCACGGCCGCAAGGTCGCGCTCGTGGGCCGCAGCATGCTCAACGTCTTCAACGCGGCCAACAACCTGGGCTACATCCAGATGAAGCCGGACACGCTCATCGAGGCCTCGCAGGTGGACGGCTTCCCGCCCGAGCAGGTGGTCATCATCTCCACCGGCTCACAGGGCGAGCCGATGAGCGCGCTGACGCGCATCGCGTTTTCCAACCATCGCGAGATCGAGATTCAGCCCGGCGACACGGTCATCATCTCCGCGACGCCGATTCCGGGCAATGAGAAGCCGATCTACAAGGTCATCAACGAGCTCTACCGCCGCGGCGCGAAGGTCTATTACTCCGCGCTGGCGGACGTGCACGTCTCCGGCCATGCCTCGCAGGAGGAGATCAAGCTGGTGCACAGCCTCGTGCGCCCGAAGTTCTTCATCCCCGCGCACGGTGAGACGCGCATGCTCTACCAGCACGCGGAGCTGGCGCACAAGCTGGGTGTGCCGTTTGAGAACATCTTCATCCTGGCCAACGGCGACATCTTCGAGATCTCGAAGGGCTCCGCGCGCGTGACGGGCTTCACCAACGGCGAGGCCGTGCTCATCGACGGATCCTCCGTGGGCGAGGTGGACAACTCCGTGCTGCGCGAGCGCAAGCTGCTCTCCGACGACGGCGTCGTCTCCATCGCCCTGGCCGTGAACGCGAGGACGGGCGCGCTGGCCGCGCAGCCGGTCGTCAGCGCGATGGGCTTCCTCTACGACAGCGAGCACGCGAGGATCGAGGCGGCCTGCCGCCAGCACCTCTCCAACGCCGTCACGCGCATCGTCTCCTCCGGCCACAAGGTCAAGGAGGCCGTCGCCTCCGGGCAGATGCAGGGCCAGCTGCGCTCCTTCCTCTACGAGCGCACGAAGCGCCGCCCGGTCGTGCTGATCAATCTGATTGAGGTGGAATGAGATGGCACAGGAGAATCTGCCCGTCGTCCATGTGATCAACGGGCGGCAGAAGAAGCTGCTGCAGGGGCATCCCTGGGTGTACGGCAACGAGATCGAGCGCGTGGAGGGCGAGACGCAGGACGGCGGTCTCGTCACGGTCGTCGATTTCCGCGGCCGCTATATGGGCACGGGTGTTTACAACAGCCGCTCGCTGATCACCGTGCGCCTGCTGACGCACAGGCAGGAGGAGATCACGGACGCGCTGATCGCCGCCCGCGTGCGCGCGGCCTGCGATTACCGCAAATTCATCCTGCGCCGGGAGGGGACGGACTCCTGCCGGCTGATCTACGGCGAGGCCGACCGCCTGCCGGGCGTGATCTGCGACCGCTTCGGCGGCGTGGTCGTGCTGCAGATCCTCGCGCTGGGCATGGAGCGCTACACGCAGGTCATCGCGGATGCTCTGATCGATTGCGAGAAGCCCGACTGCCTGCTGCTGCAGAACGACGACGCGATCCGCCGCAAGGAGGGCATGGAGTGCTTCACGAAGGTGCTCCATGGCGCGCTGCCGCAGGAGGTCATCATCCATGAAAACGGCGTGAAGCTCGCCGTCGACGTCATGGGCGGGCAGAAGACCGGCTATTTCCTCGACCAGAAGGACAACCATCTCTTCCTGCGCCAGTTCTGCCGGGACGCGCGCGTGCTCGACTGCTTCTCCTACATCGGCGGGTTTGCGCTCAACGCGGCCGCCGCGGGCGCGCGGGAGGTCACGGCGGTCGATATCAGCGAGGCGGCCGTCGGGATGATCGAAAGGAACGCGGCGCTCAACGGCGCGGACATTCAGGCCGTCTGCGCGAACTGCTTTGACTACCTGCGCGCGCAGGTCAAGGCGGGGGAGACATACGACGTCGTCGTGCTCGATCCGCCGGCCTTCACGAAGGCGCACGCGAACATGGCCAACGCCTGCCGAGGCTACAAGGAGATTGCCCTCTCGGCGATGCGCCTGCTGCCGCCCGGCGGCGTGCTGGCGACGCATTCCTGCTCGTATCACATGCCGGAGGACGTGTTCGTGAACACCGTGCTCTCCGCCGCGCAGGATCTGCACCGGCAGGTGCGCGTGATCACGCTGCGCCGGCAGGACATCGATCATCCCGTGCTGGCGGGCTATCCGGAGAGCCACTATCTCAAGAGCCTGTGGCTGCAAATGCTCGACTGAGAAGTTTCGCTGCAAGTCTGCTTCGCATCCTTGCAGCGGTTGAGGTAACGAGAAAACATCATTTCTCGCGCGCCCTTTGGGCACACTCCAAATGATATCGGAAGCGGCGTGCCGCCGCTCCTCGCGCCGCGCATGTCGCCGCTGCGGATTTCAGATGAAGGGGCTGCGGCCCCTTCATGCATCCCCAGGGAGGTCTGCGTGTTGTGTCGATTGCACAAAGAGCATGAATCAGGCAAGACAAAGGGAGTCCGCAAAAGCTGCGGACTCCCTGTTTATGCATGGTGCAGAATCATTCCCGCGCGAGATTCTTCTGCATGCCCGTCAGCGCGCCGTTTTTTTGCAGCGCCGCGGCCAGCAGGCCCGCGATGATGCTGCCGCCCGCCGTGGAGATCAGGAACGGGACGATGTAGGCATAGAAGCCGACATTCGCTGCGGAGACGCCCATGAAGGCCACCGCGATGGGATAGGCCAGCAGACCGCCGATGACGCCCGTGCCGAAGACCTCGCCGATGAGCGTCGGGAGCAGCTTCTTCGTCTTGCTGTAAATCAGCCCGCAGAGCAGCGCGCCGCACATGCTGCCCGGGAAGGCCAGCAGGCTGCCCAGGCCGAGCAGGTTGCGCAGCAGGCTCGCCAGAAAGGCGACACCCACGCCCCAGGCCGGGCCCAGCAGCAGCGCGCAGATGACGTTGACCATGTGCTGCACGGGCGCGCACTTGCTGCCGAAGACGGGGAACGAGATCAGACTGCCGACGACGGCGAGCGCGCAGAGCAGACCTGCGCAGGTGAGACGAAGAACGGAATTGCGTTTCATATCGATATCTCCTTTTCTTTGCGTCAAAGAGGGCAGCAGAAAAAAGACAGACAGCCCCCTTTGAGGGACAGCATGGCAAAAAGCGCCTGCTGGTCGGTCGAGACTTGCTGGTCTCCTCTCACGCCGGAACACGGCTTCCCATCGCTGTATGCCTTCGTCACAGGGCGCTCCCCCTTTGACGGCCTTCTGCCCTCCTTGCCTTAAGAATCGAAGAGTTGCAAAGCCTGACTGTCTCCCGAACGGGAGAGCGGGTCAGACATCCTCGCGCGGACGCGCGGCCATCTGCCAGAACGCGTATTCATGCACGGAGCAGGCCCGGAAGATCTCCGCGCAATGGGCCTTGCGCGCCTCGCTCAGATCGCCGCAGAGCGTCAGCGCGAAGGCGGCCCACTCGCGGCAGAGCTGCACATAGCCCTCGCTGGCATAGTCCCGCACGAGCGGGCCGAAGAGGCCTGTCCCCACCTCGGGATGCGCCTCGAGCAGCCGGGTGAAGATGTGCGCGTAGCTGAGCATGCAGGGCAGGCAGGCCATGAAGCACTCCGGCGCGCCGCCGTCGCGCGCGGCCGAGAGCATCGTGTCGACATAGGCCTGGTTCTCCGGGCGCAGGGGAAGCGGCTGAATCTGCTCGTCCGTCAGGCCGAAACGGCGCAGGTAGGCGAGGCGCGACGCATCCTCGCTCTCGTTGACGAAGCTGAGCAGCGCGTGGAACGTGCGGATTTCCTCCATGGTTTGGGCGTGCAGGATGCCGTAGGCGAAGACCTTCGCGTATTCGCGCAGGTACAGGCTGTCGTCGACGATATAGCCCTTGAGGCAGGCCTCGCTCAGCGTGCCCTCGGCCATGCCGCGCAGGAAGTCCGTCTCAAGGCAGCGCGTCCAGACGGGCAGGCTGTCCTCGACGCAGGAGCGGATGAAGCTCATCGCGCGGCCTCCGTTTCCCCGATAAAGCGGCTGCGCAGGTCGAACAGATGGTCAAGCGGGCCGGAACCCCTGCCCAGGTCGAGCATCGCGGCGAGCGAGCCGGAGATATACGCCTTGGCGCGCTCCACGGCCTCGACGAGCGGATAGCCCTTGGCGAGGTTCGCGGCGATGGCGCTGGAGAGCGTGCAGCCCGTGCCGTGCGTGTTCGGATTGGCGATGCGCTGGCCGGCGAACCACGTGCCCGTGCCGTCAAAGAGGAAGTCGTTGGCGTCGTTGACCTGATGGCCGCCCTTGACGAGCACGGCGCAGCCGCAGGCGTCGTAGATGCGCCGGGCGGCGCGCTCCATGTCCTCCGGCGAACGGATCTCCATGCCGGCGAGCACCTCGGCCTCCGGCACGTTCGGGGTGATCACGGTCGCGAGCGGGAGCAGCTGCGTGCGCAGCGCGGTCACGACGTCGTCCATCAGCAGCCGCGCGCCGCTGGTGGCGACCATCACGGGGTCGACGACGATGCTGCGCGCGCCGTGGACGCGCAGGCGGTCGACGATGGTCTCGATGAGCGCCGTCGAGGAGACCATGCCGGTCTTGACGGCGTCAGGGAAGATGTCGGTGAAGATGCTGTCGAGCTGGGCGGCGAGGAAGTCGGGCGTGACCTCCAGAATGCCGCTGACGCCGGTGGTGTTCTGCGCGGTCAGTGCGGTGATCGCGCTCATGGCGTAGACGCCGTTGGTCGTCATTATCTGGACGATACATTGTGGTGGAAAGCGGCTCAAGAAGAAGATTAACGACAGAGCAGCGGCGGATCTCATATAACGACTGATGCGAATTCTGGTGATGCTCCGTCTGATGACATTTCGTCTTATCTGGGTGGTAGCTCAGGCGGTAGCAATATCGCCCCCGTAGGAACAGCTACAACGAGTGGTGGTCATTCGTCGACGACTACGCACATTCCTACGCCTGTTCAACCCACGCCCCCGGTTTCTTTAGATTCTAAACTGGACGAGCTTATTCAGAGGTCGAATGTCGTCACCCAAATGACGGGAAAAAACTACAAATATGGAAATACGGGATCACTAAACGTACGTGTTTATGAACTGTCCCAGGGGGAGATTCGTCAGCAAGGTGAACGCAAGCCATGCTTCTTCTCATCCGATGGAATAGATTGTGATTTTGTTTATGACCCGACGCACCCACTGCTCGCACAGTAACCTATTGCTCC
>SFHU01000153.1 GCA_004555535.1 Clostridiales bacterium | reverse complement strand
GGTCGGCGCATTCCCCGCGCCGTATGTTTTCAGCACGACTCCCTTGAGACCGGGCGCGCTGAGGAAATATCTTACAAAGTCCACCTGCAGTCCGGGGAAAAGGCTCAGACACATAATGTTGGGATCCATGCCGTAATGCACGCGCAACGGATCATCCGTATGCGGACGCCACAGAGCATCCTCGCGGAAAGATATCCCAAGGCCGATCTTGGCCAACCTCGGAAAATTGTTGCTCTTGAAAGCATTGAAGTTGTCGGCCGAATATTTTGTACTCCGGTTGCCGCGCCACAGGCCCCTATTGTACGCGCCGCGCGCGGGGTTGTCAATTCCTCACCCTGCGCTGCTGAGCATTCCGCGGAAACGCGCGCCCGTCCGCCGCAAATCCGCATGAAAAGGAGAAGCCCATGCCCCTGCCCGTCTACTTCGCGCCCCTGGAGGGCGTCACGGACGCAATCTTCCGCCGCCTCCATCGCGAGCGCTTTCCCGGCGTGGCCAAATACTACATTCCCTTCATCAGCCCCACGCAGAACCTGCGCTTCACCAGCCGCGAGCTTTCCGCCATCGCGCCGGAGGCCAATGCCGGCGTCCCCGCCGTGCCGCAGGTGCTCTGCAAGGACGCAGAGCAGTTCCTCTGGGCCGCGCGCGAGCTCGCGCAGATGGGCTATGGCGAGGTCAACCTCAACCTCGGCTGCCCCTCCGGCACGGTCACGGCCAAGGGCAAGGGCGCGGGCATGCTCACGGATGTCTGCCACCTCGAGCGCTTTCTTGATGAGGTCTTCGCCCGCGCGCCGCTGCCCGTGTCCGTCAAGACGCGCATCGGCGTGACCTCGCCCGCGGAGTTTGATCGGCTTCTGGAGCTGTTTTCACGCTATCCCATCTGCGAGCTGACGATCCATCCGCGCACGCGCACGCAGTTTTACAAGGGCCAGCCGCACAGGGAGGTCTTCGCCCGCGCGCTTGAGCAGACCGCGCTGCCCCTCGTCTACAACGGCGATCTCTTTCTGCCGGAGGACTGCCTCGCCCTGGAGCGGGACTATCCCGGCACGCGCGCGCTGATGCTCGGCCGCGGGCTGATCGCCAACCCCGCGCTGGCGCGCACGCTCGCGGGCGGCCCGCCGCTTGAGCATGAGGAGCTGCGCGCGTTTCACGACACGCTGTTTTCCGCCTATAGCGCGCGCTATCCGGGGCATGTCGCCGTCGGACGGATGCGCGAGATCTCCCGGCACTTCGCCTGCTGTCTTGAGGACGCGCACAAGCCGCTCAAAGCCATCCGCAAGGCGGCGAGCCTCCCGGCCTATGCCGAGGCTGCGGCGCGGCTGTTTGACACCTGCGCGCTGCGGGAGAATCCCGGCTTCACGCCCGACGCGCCCTGAGCGCGGGTCAGAGCCTCCGCCTTGAAAAACGGGCGGCTTTATAGTACAATGCTGAAAGGACGCGCTGTCTCCTCTGGCGGGCGGCGCGCCATCCCTGCCGAAGGAGGCTTCCTGCTTGAAACAAACCGGTCATCGTCCCCGCGCGCCGCTGTCCGCTCAGGCGCTGATCGCGCTGGGCTTTCTGCTGATCATCCTGATCGTGACGCTGCTGCTGATGCTTCCGGCGTCCTCGCAGAGCGGGCAGTGGACAGACCCGCTCACCGCGCTCTTCACGGCCACCAGCGCCGTCTGCGTGACAGGGCTCGTCGTCGTCGATACGGCGAGTACCTGGTCGCTCTTCGGGCAGGCCGTGCTGCTCGTGGGCATCCAGATCGGCGGTCTGGGCGTGATGACCATCCTCTCGCTGTTCCCGCTGCTGCTGGGCAAGCGCATCGGCCTGCGCCAGCGCACCGTGCTCCAGGAGAGCGTCGCCTCGCTGCACATTGGCGGCATCGTACGCCTCGTGCGCCGCGCGATGATCGGCACCGCCGCCGTCGAGCTGCTCGGCGCGCTGCTGCTGAGCCTGCGCTTCGTGCCGATGCTCGGCCCCGTGCGCGGCATCGGCTACAGCGTGTTCCATTCCATCTCCGCCTTCTGCAACGCGGGCTTTGACCTGATGGGCACGGTCTCCGGGCCATTCTCCTCGCTGGAGTTGTTCCGCTCCGACCCGCTCGTCAACTTCGCCGTCATCGCGCTGATCCTCGTGGGCGGTCTCGGCTTCTTCGTCTGGAACGACCTGGTGACCTGCCGCTTCCGCTTATCCAAACTCCAGCTCCATTCCCGCGTCGTGCTGCTTGCAAGCGTCGTGCTGGTGCTCGTGCCCACGGGGCTGTTCTTCCTCTTCGAGCCGTGCAGCTCCATGGTCGGCATGAGCACAGGTGAGCGCCTGCTCGCCAGCCTCTTCAGTGCCGTCACCCCTCGCACGGCGGGCTTTGATACCGTGCCCACCGGCGACCTCTCCGGCGCGGGCAGCCTGCTGACCATCCTGCTCATGCTCACGGGCGGCAACCCCGGCTCGACCGCCGGCGGCGCGAAGACGACGACCATGCTGCTGGTGACGCTGCTGGCCGTCTCGCTGCTCAGGCAGGAGGAGAATGTGCATCTCTTCGGCCGGCGCATCGAGCAGGACGTCATCCGACGCGCCTGCGCAATCGTGGTCGTCTATATGACGCTGGCGACGGGCGCGACGCTCGTCATCTGCGCGATGCAGCCCGAGCTCGCCCTGCGCGACGTGCTCATCGAGGTCTTCTCCGCTGTCAACACCGTCGGCATGAGCACGGGCATCACGCGCATGCTCAGCCCGCTCTCCCGCCTGGTCATCATCCTGCTGATGTACGCAGGCCGCCTGGGCAGCCTGACCTTCGCCATCCTGCTCACGCACAGGGCGCAGAGCGCCAAGGTGCAGTATCCGACAGGCCGGCTGCTCGTCGGCTGAACCATGAAAGGAGCCCTATGAAATCCATCCTTGTCATCGGCCTGGGCCGCTTTGGGCGGCACCTGTGCCGCAAATTCATGAGCCTGGGCAACGAGGTCATGATCGTCGACCGCAACGAGGCCGTCGTCGCCGAGCTGGCCAACGAGGTCACCGGCGCGCAGATCGCGGATTGCACGGACGAGGCCGTCCTGCGCCAGCTGGGCGTGCACAACTTCGATATCTGCTTTGTGTGCATCGGGTCGGACTTCGCCAGCAGCCTGCTGATCACCTCCATGCTGCGCGACCTGGGCGCGCAGCGCATCATCTCCAAGGCCAGCCAGGACATCCACGCCCGGCTGCTGCTGCGCAACGGCGCGGACGAGGTCGCCTATCCCGAGCGCGACAGCGCCGAGCGCATGGCCACCCGTCTGAGCGCGCAGAACGTGTTTGACTACATCGAGCTGACGGACGAATACTCCATCTACGAGATTCCCCCGCTGCCCGGCTGGGCAGGGCGCTCCTTGCGCGAAATCGACGTGCGCAACAAGCACCACCTCAACATTCTGGCAATCAAGACGGGCGAGGAGCTGCGCCCGATGCCCGGCGCCGACTACCGGTTTACCGGGGAAGAGCACGTGCTGGCGCTGGCCTCCAAGGAGGATGCGCGCAAACTGCTGCGCAAAATCTGACGCAGCGGGATGACGAATTGTCAACATTGTACAAAGTTTGGGCGTTCCCTTGCGTTTTGACAGAAGTCATGGTATACTTTCCATAATCCAATCGGAGGGCAAAGCGATGTTCAACTTCTCTTTCGTGCGATTTAGCGGCTATGGCTTTACGGGCTATGGTCTTGCTTTCGTGCGTGCATGAGAGGGAAAACAGGCGCGCCCCTTCGGGGCTGACTGCGGTTTTGAGGCTCCTGCCACACAGGCGGGAGCCTTTTTCTATGCCGATCCTCCGCCTTCCGATCCCCGAACAGACAAAGAGAAAGAAGGAAACCTCCCATGATCATTATCATGAAGCCCCAGGCCACCGAAGAGCAAATTGCCTCCCTGTGCGAATCGCTGCGCGAGGACGGCATGCAGGTTCAGCGCAATGCCGGCGTGGACTGTACCGTGCTCGGCGTGCTCGGCAACGTCGCCAGCCTCGATCCGCACGACTTCCTCGTCAAGCCGGGCGTCGAGCGCGTCATGCCGGTCTCCGAGCCGTTCAAGAAGGCTAACCGCAAGTTCCACCCGACAGACAGCGTCATTGACTGCGGCGGCGTGCCCGTCGGCGGGCGCAAGCTCGCCATTTTTGCCGGCCCCTGCTCGGTGGAAAACTACGACCAGA
>SFHU01000049.1 GCA_004555535.1 Clostridiales bacterium | reverse complement strand
GGCGTGCTCGGCAACGTCGCCAGCCTCGACCCGCATGACTTTCTCGTCAAACCGGGCGTCGAGCGCGTCATGCCGGTTTCTGAGCCGTTCAAGAAGGCCAACCGCAAGTTCCATCCGACTGACAGCGTCATCGACTGCGGCGGCGTGCCCGTCGGCGGGCGCAAGCTCGCCCTCTTCGCCGGCCCCTGCTCGGTGGAAAACTACGACCAGATCACGGATACGGCGCTCAAGGTCCGCGCCAGCGGCGCGAGCATCCTGCGCGGCGGGGCCTACAAGCCGCGCACCTCGCCCTACGCCTTCCAGGGCCTCAAGCTCGAGGGCCTCGCGCTGCTCGAGCAGGCCAGAGAGCTCACCGGCATGCCCATCTGCACGGAGATCATGAGCCCGAAGCTCGTCGAGGAATTCGACCGCCGCGTGGACGTCATCCAGGTCGGCGCGCGCAACATGCAGAATTTCGACCTGCTCACCGAGCTGGGCCAGACCCGAAAGCCCATCCTGCTCAAGCGCGGCCTCTCCGCGACGATCAACGAATGGCTGATGAGCGCGGAATACATCATGGCGGCCGGCAACCCGAACGTCATTCTCTGTGAGCGCGGCATCCGCACGTTTGAAACCTACACGCGCAACACGCTCGATCTCTCCGCGGTGCAGGCGGTCAAGCGCCTGTCCCACCTGCCCGTGATCGTCGACCCGAGCCACGCCACCGGCCTGAGCTGGATGGTGGAGCGCATGTCCCTGGCGGCCATTGCCGCGGGCGCGGACGGCCTGATCATCGAGGTGCACAACAACCCGGCCAAGGCGCTGTGCGACGGCTCTCAGAGCCTGACGCCGCCGGAGTTTGCGCAGCTCGTGGGCAAGATCACCGCTTTGGCGCCGATCGTGGAGCGCACGCTATGAAGATCATGTTTGTCGGCCTCGGGCTGATCGGCGGCAGCATGGCCCTCGCTCTGAAAGGCTATACGGGCCTTGAGCGCTACGCCGTCGAGTGTGACGAGTGGACGCGCTTTGAGGCGCTCGGGCGCGGCGCCGTGCGCGCGGCCTGGGCCAGCGTCGAGGAAGCGCCCCTTGACGAGATGGACACCGTCGTCCTCTGCCTGCATCCGCAGGCCGCCGCCGGCTTCGTGCGCACGCAGGCGCACAGGCTGCGTCCCGGCGCGCTGCTGACCGACGTCTGCGGCGTCAAGCGCCCGATCTGCGACGCCGTCGCCGCGCTGGGCGAGCGGGACTTCATCTATCTGGGCGGCCATCCGATGGCCGGACGCGAGCGCGGCGGCTTTGCCAACGCGACGCCCGACCTCTTCCGCGGCGCGCACTACATCCTCACCCCGGACGACAGCGTCCCGCAGGAGAGCGTGCAGCTGATGCGCCAGCTCGTCACCTTCATGGGCTGCAGCGACGTCGTGCTCACCACGCCCGACGCGCATGACGCGCGCATCGCCTACACCAGCCAGCTCATGCACGTCATGGCGCTGGCGCTGTGCGACCAGCATCTGCTCTTTGACAGCTACGGCTTTGAGGGCGGCTCCTTCCGCGGCGCGACGCGCGTGGCTGCGCTCGATCCGAAGCTCTGGTGCGAGCTGTTCATGGCCAACCGCGAGGCGCTGGCTGACCTGACCGACGAACTGATCGAGAAGCTCGGCGAATACAGCGCGCTGCTGCGCGGCGGCGACAGGGAGGCCCTCCTCGAACGTCTGACCGTCTCGAGCGAGCGCAAGAAGGAATTCGACCGCCTCCGCTCGCAGGCCCCCTCGGAAACCCCGCTCTACAAATAAACAGGAGGAAACGCCATGCCCATCGTCACCGTCACCGCGCCCGCCGCGCAGGAGCGCTACTGCATCCACATCGGCTCCGGCCTGCTTTCCGCCTGTGCGGAGCGCTTCTCCCCCTACGCCGGCCGCCGGGCCGCCGTCGTCGCGGACGAGAACACCGCGCGCCTCTTCGGCGAGGCGCTGCTTGCCCAGCTGCGCGATGCGGACGTCGACGCCTCCCTCATCACGCTGCCGGCGGGCGAGACGACCAAGTGCACCGACTCGCTGCTCACGCTCTACGACGCGTTTCTCGACCGTCATCTGACCCGCGCGGACCTCGTCGTCGCGCTCGGCGGCGGCGTCATCGGCGATCTGACCGGCTATGCCGCCTGCACCTATCTGCGCGGCGTTCACTTCGTCCAGGTGCCCACGACGCTGCTTTCTCAGGTCGATTCCTCCGTCGGCGGCAAGGTCGCCGTCAACCATCCGCGCGGCAAGAACCTGCTCGGCGCGTTCTATCAGCCGGAGCTGGTGCTCATCGACAGCAACACGCTCGATCTGCTCGACGCGCGCCAGGTCGGCGCGGGACTGGGCGAGGTCATCAAATACGGCTGCATCGCCGACCGCGCGCTCTTTGAGCGCATCGAGGCGCTCGGCTCCCGCGCGGCGCTCTGGCCGCACATGCACGAGGTCATCGCCCGCTGCTGCGAGATCAAGGCGCGCTACGTCCATGAGGATCCGCACGACCACGGCATCCGCATGCAGCTCAACTTCGGCCACACGCTCGCCCATGCGCTGGAAAACGCGATGGGCTACGGCACGCTGCTGCACGGCGAGGCCGTCTGCATCGGCATGGTCGCCGCCAGCGGCTGGGGCGAGCGCCTGGGCATCACGCCCGCGGGCACGCAGGCGCGCATCCGCGCGCTGCTCGAGGCTTACGACCTGCCCACGCAGGTGCCACAGGGCCTATCCGCCGACGCGCTCGCCGCGACGATGGCGCTGGACAAGAAGGCCGAGGGGAAGACGATCAAGACCGTCATCCTCACGGACATTGGCGCCTGCCGCGGCGTACCGCTGACGGCCGACGCGCTGCGCGCCATGCTCTGACGGCGCGGGAAAGGAAGGCTTTTATGGAGAAAACCGTTCTTCCCGGCTCGCTGCGAGGCACGATCGCGGTCATCCCGAGCAAATCCGCGTCCCATCGCGCGGTCATGCTCGCGGCCATGGCGCAAGGAGAAACGCTGCTTTCGCCGCTTCAGCGCTCGCGCGACATTGAGGCGACGCTCGCCTGCGCCCGGGCGCTCGATCTGCGCCTTGAGCAGTCCGGCCCCTTGCCGCTGCGCATGCTCGACTGCGGCGAGTCCGGCTCGACGCTGCGCTTCTTCATCCCGCTGGCGCTCGACGGGCGAGGCCCCGTCCGGCTGACCGGCCACGGGCGGCTGATGCAGCGTCCGCTCGACGTCTATGAATCGCTCTTCCGTCCGCGCGGCGTCCGTTGGGCGCTTGAGAGCGACAGCCTCACCGTCGAGGGTCAGCTTCAAAGCGGCGAATACGCGCTGCGCGGCGACGTCAGCAGCCAGTTCATCACGGGCCTGCTGCTGGCCCTCCCCCGTGTGCCGGGCGACAGCGTCATCCGCATCACAACGGCGCTCGAATCGCGCGCCTACGTCGATCTGACGCGGCGCATCCAGGCGGCCTTCGGCATCCGCTCAACCTGGCAGGACGAGCATACGCTGCTGATCCCCGGCGGCCAGCAGGCCGTTTCCCCCGGCCGCTTCACCGTCGAGGGCGACTGGAGCCACGCCGCCTTCTATCTCGTCGCGGGCGCGATCGGCCAAGCCGGCCCCGTGACGCTCACGGGGCTTGACATGGGCAGCACGCAGGGCGACCGCGCCATCGTGCCGATCCTGCGCGGCATGGGCGCGGACATCCGGGAGAGCGCGGACGGTCTGACGGCTTTCCCCTCGAAGCTGCATGGCGCGACGGTCGACGTCGGGCAGACGCCGGATCTCGTCCCCGCGCTGGCCGTCGCGATGGCCGCTGCCGAGGGCGAGAGCCGCATCACCGGCGCAGCCAGGCTGCGCATCAAGGAGAGCGACCGGCTCAGCGCCATGCGCGCGGCGCTCTGCGCGGCGGGCGCGGACGTGACCGAGCTTGAGGACGGGCTGATCATCCGCGGCGGAAGGCCGCTGCGCGCCGCCGCCATCGACGGCTGCAACGACCACCGCATCGTCATGGCGATGGCCGTCGCCTCGGCGCTGTCCAGCGGCCCGCTGACGATCTCGGACGCGCAGGCCGTCTCCAAATCCGCCCCCCGCTTCTGGGAGGAATTTACATCGCTGGGAGGTCAGGCACAATGAGGGGGAATTTCGGAGAGCATTTCAGGCTCACGATCTTCGGCGAATCCCACGGTTCCGCCATCGGCATCGTGATCGACGGCGTGCCCGCAGGGACACCCATCGACGAGGCGGCCATCGCCGCCGACATGGCGCGCCGCGCGCCGGGCAACGACCCGACCGCGACCGCGCGCAAGGAGGCCGACGCCGTGCGCATCGTCTCCGGCATCCTGAACGGGCGCGCGACGGGCACGCCGCTGTGCGGCATGATCGAGAACACGAACACGCGCTCAAGCGACTATGCGCAGATGAGCGCGCGGATGCGCCCCGGCCACGCCGACTACGCCGGGCGCGTCAAGTACCACGGATACAACGACCCGCGCGGCGGCGGGCACTTTTCCGGCCGCCTGACCGCGCCGCTCGTCTTCGCGGGCGCCATCGCGCGGCAGCTGCTCGCCGTAAAGGGCATCGCCATCGGCGCACACATCGCCGCCATCGGCGGCGCCGCGGATACCCCGATGGATCCCGTCCACGTCGACGCGGCGGCGCTTGCGCAGCTGCGCGGCCTGCGCTTCCCGCTACTCGATCCCGAAAGGGAAGCCCCCATGCGCGCCATCGTCGAGGCCGCGCGGCTTGAGGGCGACAGCGTCGGCGGCGTGATCGAGTGCGCCGCAGCCGGCGTGCCCGCGGGTATCGGCTCGCCGTTCTTCGGGTCGCTGGAGAGCGTGACCAGCCAGCTGCTCTTCTCCATCCCAGCCGTCAAGGCGGTCGAATTCGGCGACGGTTTGGCGATCTCCGCCCTGCGCGGCAGCGCCGCCAACGACCCGATGCGCTTTGACGAGGATCGCGTCGTCTGCACGAGCAACCACAACGGCGGCGTCACGGGCGGCATCACCAACGGCATGCCCGTGCTGCTGCGCGTCGCCATCAAGCCGACGCCCTCCATCGCCCGCGAGCAGCAGACCGTCAACGTGCTCACCGGGGAAAACGAGGCCCTCTCCATCACGGGCCGCCATGACCCCTGCATCGTCCCGCGGGCCGTCGTCGTCGTCGAGAGCGCGCTGGCCGTCGCGCTGTGCGAGCTGATGATGGACGACGCCGCCAACAACGCTTTGAAATGAGGAATGCATCATGAAGGATCTCACGCAATGCCGCGCTGAAATCGACGCGATCGACGCGCAGCTCGTCGCGCTCTTCGAGCAGCGTATGCGCGTCTCGCGCGACGTGGCGCTATGCAAGGCTGAAAACCACATCGATATCCTCGACGCCTCCCGCGAGGAGGCCGTCCTCGCCGGGCGCGCCGCTCTGGTCAGCGAGGACGTGCTGCGCGCGCCGACGGTGGCGCTCTACCGCGAGATCATGCGCCTGTCCCGCGACGAGCAGCGCCGCTTCCTCGAGTCCCGCTCGCAGTCAACGCTGGTGGCCTACAACGGCGTGCCGGGCGCGTTCAGCGAGGGGGCCGTCGTCGGCTTCTTCGGCGAGGACTGCGCGCGCATCAACTTCAAGACGTTTGACGAGGTCTTCGCCGCCGTCGCGGATGGGCGCGCCAAATACGGCGTCGTGCCCGTGGAAAACTCCTCCTCCGGCTCCATCAACACCGTCTACGACCTGATGGGCCAGTACCGCTGCCACATCGTGGGCGAGCAGCTCGTGCGCGTGGAGCAATGCCTTCTGGGCGTTCCGGGCGCAACGATTGACGATATTACGACCGTGCTGAGTCATGAGCAGGGCTTCGCGCAGTGCCCCGCCTTCCTTGGGCAGCACCCGGACTGGGCGCAGAAGCCCTATTTCAACACCGCCATTGCCGCCAAGCACGTCGCCGAGATGGGCGACAGGCGCTGCGCCGCCATCGCCTCGCGCCTCGCCGCCAAGCACTACGGGCTTGACATCCTCGCGCCGGACATCCATTCCTTCACCGGCAACCACACGCGCTTCTTCGTCGTCAGCACGACGCCCTCCCCCATCGGCCTGCCTGACAAGGCGACGCTCACCTTCACCCTGCGCCACGAGCGCGGCACGCTCATGCGCGCGCTGTCGAGCTTTGTCGCCCTGGGCATGAATCTGACGCACATCGAATCCCGCCCGCTGCACGAGAGCAACTGGGAGTACTGCTTCTACGTCGACCTGATCGGCAACGTCGCGGAGGACAACCTGCGCGTGCTGCTCAATTCGCTGGCCTCGGACTGCGAAAACTGCCGCCTGCTGGGCGCCTACCGCGCCGCGAAGGAGGAGGAGCATGCGTAAGCCTCTGTTCCTCGTGGGCATGATGGGCTGCGGCAAGAGCACGATGGGCCGCCTGCTGGCCGGACGCCTGAACGCACCGTTTGTGGATCTCGACGAGGAGATCGTCCGCTTCGAGGGGCGCTCCATCCCCGAGATCTTCGCGGACGCCGGCGACGCGGGCTTCCGCGTGCTGGAGACCGCCGCGCTGCGCCGCGTCTGCGCGGACAGCCCCTGCGTCGTGGCCACAGGCGGCGGCATCGTCACGCGCGAGGAGAACATCGCGCTGATGCGCGAGGCGGGGCTGGTCGTCTTCCTCTGCCGCCCGCTCGAGGACATCATCGCGCAGGTGCGCCAGGACACGCGCCCGAACCTCGCCGGGGACAAGGCCGAGCGGATGCACACGCTCTACGCCCAGCGCGAGGCCCTCTACCGGCGCGCGGCGCACCTGTGCTTTGACAACACACCGCCCGCCGCGCAGTCAGCCCGCCAGCTCGCCGCGCAGCCGGAGATTCGGGCGCTGATGGCGGAGTAAAAAGCCTTGTGGACCATCGCGTCTCGCTTCTGTGTTCCTGACCCGAAGCACTCTGAGGGAGTCCTTTCGTCTTCAGGAATCCTCCGGCTCTCGATCGCCTTTTGGATCGCCTTGTTGTGCGTCCAAGCCTCGAGCCTGCGCTGAAAGGCCATAAAGGGCCCCGTGCAAAGCCAAAAGCCGCGGCTGAACGTCTGTCATGTCCGTTCCTCCTTCAAAGAGGCCGGGCCTGACAGCCGCCAGCCGCGGCTGTTATGCGTGTTTTGCCGACGCTCTGCGGTCATTCCGCGCTCAGCGGATGACCTCCTTGCCGCCCATGTAGGGGCGCAGCGGCGCCGGAATGCGGATGGAGCCGTCGGCGTTCAGGTTGTTCTCCAGGAACGCGATGAGCATGCGCGGCGGCGCGACGCAGGTGTTGTTGAGCGTGTGAGCGAAATACTTGCTGCCGTCCTTGCCCTTGACGCGGATGCCCAGGCGGCGGGCCTGCGCATCGCCGAGGGTCGAGCAGGAGCCGACCTCAAAGTACTTCTTCTGGCGCGGGCTCCAGGCCTCCACGTCGCAGCTCTTGACCTTGAGATCCGCCAGGTCACCGGAGCAGCACTCGAGCGTGCGCACCGGGATATCCAGCGAACGGAAGTAATCGACCGTGTTCTTCCAGAGGCGGTTGTACCACACCATGGAATCCTCGGGCTTGCAGACGACGATCATCTCCTGCTTCTCGAACTGATGGATGCGGTAGACGCCGCGCTCCTCGATGCCGTGCGCGCCGACCTCCTTGCGGAAGCAGGGGGAATAGCTCGTCAGCGTCTGCGGGAGCTCGTCCTCGTCGAGGATCGTGTCGATGAACTTGCCGATCATGGAGTGCTCGGAGGTGCCGATCAGATAGAGATCCTCGCCCTCGATCTTGTACATCATGTTCTCCATCTCCGCGAAGCTCATGACGCCGGTGACGACGCCGCCGCGGATCATGTACGGCGGGATGCAGTAGGTGAAGCCGCGATCGATCATAAAGTCGCGCGCATAGGACAGGCAGGCGCTGTGCAGGCGCGCGATGTCGCCCTTGAGATAATAGAAGCCGTTGCCGGAGGTGCGGCGCGCGGAATCGATGTCGATGCCGTTCAGCCTCTCCATGATGTCCACATGGTAGGGCACCTCGAAGTCCGGCACAAACGGCTCGCCGAAGCGCTCGATCTCGACGTTCTCGGAGTCATCCTTGCCGATCGGGACGCTCGGATCGATGATCTGCGGGATGACCTGCATGCGCTTCTTGATCTCGGCGGCATACTGCTCCTCGAGCACCTCCAGGCCGGCGAGCTGCTCCGCGATCTGGGCGACCTTCGCCTTCGTCGCCTCGGCCTCCTCCTTCTTGCCCTGCTTCATCAGGCCGCCGATCTCCTTGGAGAGCACCTTGCGCTGGTTGCGCAGGGAATCGGCCTGCTGCATGGCCTCGCGGTTCTTGCGGTCCAGGTCGATCACCTCGTCGACCAGCGGCAGCTTGGCATCCTGGAACTTCTTGCGGATGTTCTCGCGCACGACGTCCGGATTCTTGCGGATCAGGTTGATATCAATCACGTTGATGCTTCCTTTCTTTCGCCCTGCGGCAGCGGCCGGGCCAAAACAAAAGGAGCCATTCTCCTCATGGGACGAATAGCTCCGCGTTGCCACCCAAATTGCCGCCCCCGAAGGGACTGCCTCTCTTTGCGGGATAAGGGCCGCGGCCCGCGGGTTCATCGCCCGCCGCATGGGAGGAGCGGATCAGCCGCCGCAAGCGCTGCCTCGCACCCACCGGCAGCTCTCTGCATCCGCAAACGGCCCATTTTCCTCCCGCCCCGCAAGCGGGGCGCGTTTATGTTACCTGGCTATTATAGCGCAGGAAAAACCATTTTGCAACCGCTCTTTCCGATCTTTTTCCCCCGCATTCAAAAAATACACGCCGTTTTTTCCGGCACACCCCGGGAAAAATTGACATTCCGCACGGCTTCGTGTAAAATGAGACGGCATGAAAAACAATACCTGCGATGGACGCGCCCAGGCGCGCCGCATGGCATCATTTAAGGAGGCTACTATGGGCGCTTCTCGCAATCAGGAATCCACCCGCTGCGAACAGGGCGGCGTCACCTATTATGACCGCGGCATTCTGACCGGCAAGGACGGCCGCCGCTACCAGCGCTACGCGATCAAGACGCACTTCGTGCAGCCGGGCGAGGACCAGGCGGAGCTCGTGCGCCGCTACGTGCTGCCGCTGTATCAGCCGGGCGACTGCCTTTCCTTCACGGCAAAGGTCATGGGCATGTGCACAGGCAACGTGCGCACACTCGAGGACACGCATCCCGGCTTCTTCGCCAGGCTGCTCGCGCCGTTCGCGGGCCACAATTCCACCGGCATCGGTATGCATCAGCCCTACAAGATGCAGCTGGTCATCGAGATCTGCGGCCTGCCGCGCGTGCTTTTCGCCGCGGCGGTCTCCGCCGTCACGCGCCCGTTCGGCATCCGCGGCCTGTTCTACAGGATCTGCGGCCACGGCGTCGCGGGCATCGACGGCTTCTACCCGGATTCCTCCTTTGAAGTCTACCACACGATGGGCGTCATCAACCCGGAGCATCCGGTGGAGCTGTGCGACGCGCTCGAGGCGGCGACCGGCGTGCCGACCGTCGTCATGGACGCGAACGACTTTGACCAGAATCAGCTGGGCAAAGGCACAAACTTCCCGCTGACCGACGAGCAGATTCAGGACGCGATGGCGGACAACCCCTCCGGCCAGGGGGACGAGCTCACGCCGTTCATCCTCATCCGCCCGCTCGACTGATCCGACGCAAAGGAGTTTCCATGTCCATCACCTCTGAGGTCATCATCCTCTTTCTCGTCGTGCTGGTCGGCGCGCTCTGCCGCCGCCTGGGCTATTTCACGGACGAGACCATCCGCGGCACGACGCAGATCGTCGTCAACATCACGCTCCCCTGCCTGACGATTGTCAACATGCAGCGTCCATTCGCGGTGGACGTGCTGCAGAACTTTCTGCTGACGCTCGCGCTCTCGGCCGCGCTGATCCTTGTGAGCATCGGCGGCGCGCTGCTGCTCTTTCAAAGCAGGCCCCACAGCAAGCGCGCCGTGCTGGCCAACCTGGAGGGCTTCTCCAACTGCGGCTTCATGGGCTACCCGATCATCCTGGCCATCAACCCGGACTGGATGATCTACGCCGTCGCCTACAACATCGCCTTCACCTTCATCACCTGGACGATCGGCGTGAGCCTGTACCGCGGGCGGGAGAACATGAGCCTGCGCCGCGCGCTGCTCAACCCGAACCTGATCTCCGCGATGATCGGCTTTGTGCTCTTCTGCATGAGCGTCACGCTGCCGGTCATCGTCTCGGAAACGCTCTCCCTGATCGGCGGGCTGACGACGCCGCTGTCGATGCTCCTCATCGGCACGCGCGTGTGCGGCGTTCACCTGCGCGACTTCAAGGATGCCGACTATCACCTCGCCGCGGCGCTGCGCCTGATCGTGCTGCCGCTGCTCATCTATGCGGCGATGCGTCCCTTCCCCATCGCGCCCGCGGTCGCCAGCACGGTGTTCATCCTGACGGCCATGCCCTCCGGCACGATGACCGCGATGCAGGCCGAGCTCTACGGCGGCGACAGTGTCTTCGCCGCACGCGCCATCGCCTATTCGACGCTGCTCTCGCTGGTCACGGTGCCCGTGATGAGCCTGCTGCTGTGACGCCGCTCCCATCCTCCGACAAAAAAGGATCTGCCGAGGCCTTCAGGCCCCGGTTTTTCTGTTTTTCCTTCGCATTTTCACCGGGATGGTTTGCGGTACGTCCCTTTTCATGATATAATAAGATGATTTTGTCTGCTCTCGGGGCCGCGTGGGCCTTTCTCCCATCCGCCCCTTCCTGATTCATCTGTCACGAGGTACATCATGTCCCTGTACACGCTCATTCTCTTCGCGCTGCTGTGCGCGGGGCTGTATTATGTCTGCCCGCTGCGCCTGCGCTGGCTGCTGCTGCTTTTGGTCAGCTATGCGTTTTACGCCTATCACGGCCTCTCGGCGCTGCCCTTCCTGCTGCTGACCACGCTGTCGACCTGGGCGGGCGCGCTGCTCATCGGCCGCCTCTCTGCGCGCAGCAAGGCGGAGCTGAAGGAAAAGAAGGCCTCGCTGACCGCGCAGGAGCGCAAGGCGCTCAAGGCCGCGCTCAGGCGTCGGGAGCGGATCGTCCTGCTTTGCACGCTGCTGCTCAACTTCGGCGCGCTCGCCACGCTCAAGTATGCCTCGCCCGTGCTCACGCTGGCGGGCTTTGCGCCGCTCAACCTGCTGCTGCCGCTGGGCATCTCGTTTTACACCTTCCAGTCGACGGGCTACCTGATCGACGTCTACAACGGCAAGACTGCGCCGCAGCGCAATCCGCTGCGCTTCGCGCTGTTTGTCTCCTTCTTCCCCCAGCTGATCCAGGGGCCGATTGGCCGCTATGATCAGCTCGCGCCGCAGCTTGAAGCGCCGCATCGCTTCGACCTTGACGGCATCGAGCGCGGCCTGCTGCTCATGCTCTGGGGCTTCTTCAAGAAAAAGGTCATCGCCGACCGCGCGCTGCCGCTCGTCTCCGGCGTCTTCGGCGCGCAGGAGGGCTACGGCGGCGCGATGATCGTGCTCGCCGTGCTGGGCTACTCGCTCCAGCAGTACGCCGACTTTTCCGGCGGCATCGACCTGGTGACCGGCATCGCGGAGCTCTTCGGCATCCGCCTCGCGCCCAACTTCAAGCGGCCCTATTTCGCCGTGTCGCTGGGCGATTTCTGGCGCAGGTGGCATATCAGCCTGGGCGCGTGGATGCGCGACTACGTCTTCTATCCCTTCGCGCTGACCCGCCCTGTGAGCCGCCTGGCCAAAGCCGCCAAGGCGCGCCTGGGCGCGGAGGTTTCCCGCGCGCTGCCCGCCGCGCTGGGCAACATCCTCGTCTTCCTGCTGGTCGGCATTTGGCACGGGGCGACGGCCAACTATGTGCTCTGGGGCCTGTACAACGGATTGATTCTCGCCGCCAGCGCCCTGCTGGAGCCGGCTTACAAGCGCTTCAGCGACCGCCACGGCGCGCTGGTCAAGTCAAACGCTTTTCATGTCGTCCGCGTGCTGCGCACGTTCATGATCGTGAACATCGGCTGGTACTTCGACCGCTGCACGCGCGCCGGCGACGCCTTTGCCATGCTCGCGCGCACGGTGACGGACTTCCGCCCCGCGCAGGTGAGCGGCGAGCTGCTGCTCGCCCTGGGCCTCTCCTCCCGCGATCTGTTCATCCTCGCGCTGGCGACGCTGCTCCTCTTTGCCGTCTCGCTCGCGCAGGAGCGCGGCGCGCAGGTTCGCGCCTGGGTGCTCAGCCGCCCGCTCGCGCTGCGCTGGCTGCTGCTGCTCGGCTTCATCCTCTTTATACTCGCCACGCTCGTCAGCGGCAGCGCCGGCACCGGCAGCTTCATGTATGCCGTTTTCTGATTCCTTTTCCCAAGGAGGCCTTCGCTTGAAAACCCTCTTTCCCAAGCTCATCCGCCTGGCTGTGTTCCTGCTGCTCGCCGCGCTGCTCATCCCGCTGGGCAACACCTTTCTCGTGCAGCTGGACACCTTTGCCACAGTCACCATGCGGGAGCTCCGTTCCCGCGACGACATTGAGCTGGCCCTCGTCGGCTCCTCCATCGTCCAGCATCATTTCAACGCGCCGCTCATCAGCGAGCAGACCGGGCTGACCGCGTTTGATGTGACGATCACCAATGCTTACCTTCCCGATGACCTGGCGCTCACCCGACAGCTCTACGAGACGAACAGCCCCGAATGGGTCGTGCTCGTCCTGGAATCATATTCCTTCAACTGGATCCGAACCGATCCCCAGTCCCAGTTCAAGCTGATGCCTCACCTGACCAACCCGCTGAATCGCCTGCAGTATCTCCTTGACATCATGGAGACGGATGGCGACACGCTCGGGCGGCTGCTGCTGTTCAACAGCTTCGGCTTCACCTCCTTTGAGGATGTCCAAAAGGCCTTCCGCCTGCGCACGGATCCCGAGGGCTTCCTCGCGCAGCTGATCGCCGAATCGGGTGGGCAATACGCCTACGAGGACGGCTTCATCCGCCGTGAATCGGACGAGCGCGCCATGGACGGCCTCGTCAAAACGATCATCCGGGAGGAGAGCGACTACGAATACAGGGTCTACGACTATACCAAGGAAAAGCTGCTCGAGTACAAGGCGCTCGTCGAGTCTCACGGCAGCAGGCTGCTCGTCGTCCTGGCCCCCGGCATGACGGCGCATGCGCTCGCGGAGCCGTCGTATCTTGCGTATCTGGACGACGCGCAGGCCTTCTTCGAGGAGATCGGCGTGCCCTATGTCAACCTGGTGCTCGCCAGGCCGGAGCTGCTGCCCAACCTGGACGAATACTACTTTGACCTCTACCACATGGTCGGCGAGGGCGCGGACCTGCTCAGCACCGCCTTCTCGCAGGTCTTCAACGCCCTGCGCGCGGGCGAGGACATCAGCGGTCTCTTCTATCGCGACAGCGCGGAATACCTCGCCTCGATCGACTTCATCACCAACGTCTGGATGGAGCAGGAGCAGAGCGGGGACAGCGTCACGCTGCGCGCGGACTGCAACCGCGGCGCGCAGGTCACGCCGGAGTACAGCTTCACCCTGCGCGCTGCGGACGGCAGCGAGACGCTCCTGCGCGATTACGATGCAGAGCCCACCTTCACCTGCGACGTCTCGCTGCTCTCGGGCGGCACGCCGCGCGTCTATGCCCGCGTTCAGGGCGAAACGGACGCCGTCTTCTTTGATCCCGGCGACGAGGAATGAACCCTCCCTTGAACGCGGATGCCAAATACGCTATAATAAACCCGATGATCCGGCAGGCTCCTGCGCCTGCCCTCCACAGGAGAGCATGCTTATGCACACGCTGATTCTCGATGTCCTCGAGGCGACCGCCGCCCGTCTCCCGGAAAAGACGGCCTTTGTCGACGCCGAATCCTCCGTCACCTTCGCGCAGCTCGCCAGCCTTTCCCGCGCGGCCGGCAGCGCGCTGACGGCGCACGTCGCCCCGCGAACGGTGGTCGGCTTCTACATGGACAAATCCGTCCAGACCGTCGCGGGCTTTCTGGGCGCCGTCTATGCGGGCTGCGCCTATGCCCAGCTCAACCTTCGCCACCCCGCCGCGCGCATTCTCGCCATCCTTGAAACGCTCGGCGCGCCCGTCGTCGTGACCGACCGCGCCCACGAGGCGCAGCTGCGCGCGATGGAGGTTCCCTGCGATATTCTGCTGCTCGAGGATCTGCTCGATGCGCCCATCGACGGCGCGGCGCTTGCCCGCGTCCGCGCGCAGATGCTCGACGTCGATCCGCTCTACGTCAACTTCACCTCCGGCTCGACCGGCACGCCCAAGGGCGTCGTCGTCGGCCACAGGAGCGTACTCGACTTCATCCGCTGCTTCACGGAGATCTTCGCCATCACGGAGCGCGACGTGCTCGCCAATCAGGCGCCGTTTGACTTCGACGTCTCCGTCAAGGATATTTACAGCGGCCTGATGACCGGCGCGACGGTCGCCATCGTGCCGACGGCATATTTCACCAACCCCGTCAAGCTGATGGATTTCCTCTGTGACCAGCGGGCGACGGTGCTCGTCTGGGCCGTCAGCGCGCTCTGCTTCCTGACGACGATGAACGCGCTCGAATACAGAACACCCGACACGCTGCGCGCCATTCTCTTTTCCGGCGAGGTCATGCCCATCAAGCACCTCAACAAGCTGCGCGCGCTGCTGCCGGATGTCACCTACGTCAACCTCTACGGCCCGACGGAGATCACCTGCAACTGCACCTATTACATCGTCGATCGCGAGTTTGCCCCCGGCGAGACGCTCCCGCTGGGCGTCTCCTTCCCCAATGAGCGCGTCCTGCTGCTCACAGAGGAAGGGCGCGAGGCCCGGCCCGGCGAGACCGGCGAGCTCTGCGTCGCGGGCACAGCCGTCGCCATGGGCTACTACAAGGACCCCGCGCGCACGGCGGCCGCCTTCACGCAGAACCCGCTGCACAGCGACTATCTCGACCTGATTTACCGCACGGGCGACCTCGTCCGCCTGACCGAGACGGGCGAGATGGTCTACGTCTCCCGCAAGGACTTCCAGATCAAGCACATGGGCCACCGCATCGAGCTGGGCGAGATCGAGACGGCGATCAGCGCGCTCCCGGGCGTCAGCCGCGCCTGCTGCGTCTATCTGCACGACAAGGGCAAGATTCTCGCCTTCACCTGCGGCGAGGCGGACAAGCGCGTCATCACCGAGGGGCTTCGCCAGACGCTGCCGGCCTACATGATCCCGAACCTGTTCATGCAGGTCGATCAGATGCCGCTGAACAAGAACGGCAAAATCGACCGCAACGCGCTTCTTGAACTGTATCAGGCCAAAAAGGAGGCCCGTCATGGATAAGCAGCAGCTGGGCAGCATCGCGCAGCGCTTCGGCACGCCTTCCTTCGTCTTTGACGAAGCCGCGCTGGCGAAGCGGATGCGCGCCGTGCGCGCCATCGTCGACCCGCGCATCCGCCTCTGCTACTCGATCAAGGCCAATCCCTTTCTGATCCCCGCGATGCGGCCGCTGGTCGACCTGCTCGAGGTCTGCAGCCCCGGCGAGCTGACGATCTGCGAGGATCTGCACGTCGCGCCGGAGACGATTCTCTTCTCCGGCGTCAACAAGACCGCCGCAGACATCGAGCATGCCCTTTGCGCGGGCGTCCGCCGCTTCACGGCGGAATCCCTGCTGCATGTGCGCCTGCTTGACGAGGCCGCCCGGGCGCATGGGCTCGTGCTGCCCGTGATCCTGCGGCTGACGGCGGGCTCCCAGTTCGGCATGGACGAGAGCGACCTGCGCAGCGTCATCAAAGGCCGCAGCGGCCTCTGCGGCCTTGACATTGAGGGCATCCACTTCTTCGCCGGCACACAGCGCAAGAAGCTCGACGGCCAGCGCAAGGAGCTCGCGATGCTCTCGGCGCTGATGGAGAGCCTGCGCGCGGAGGAAGGCTTCATCACCCGCCGGCTCGAGTATGGCCCGGGCCTCTATTATCCGTATTTCACGCATGAGGACGACAGCGACACCCTCGCGCCCCTGCGCGAGCTCGCGCCCGACCTTGCGCGCATCGCGGAGCAGACGGAGCTGACGGTCGAGATGGGCCGCTTCTTCGCCTCCGAATGCGGCGCCTATCTCACCACGGTGGTCGATACGAAGGTCAACTGCGGCTATGGCTACGCCATCGTCGACGGCGGCATCCACCACGTCAACTACCTCGGCGGGAACATGGGCATGCGCCTGCCGCACATCGCGCACATCCCCGGCCCCGATCACGCGAGCGGTGATCTGCAAGACTGGGCGCTCTGCGGCAGCCTCTGCACGACGGCGGACGTACTCGTGCGCAAGGCGCCGTTTGAAGGGCTGACGCCGGGCGACGTGCTCGCCTTTGAGCGCATTGGCGCGTATTCCGTGACCGAGGGGCCCGCGCTCTTTTTGAGCCGGGATATGCCCAGGATCGTCCTGCACGGCGAAGGCGGCGACCGCCTCGTGCGCGACACGATTCCCTCCTGCAAGCTCAACCAGGGCAACCTGTGAGCCGCCCATGCGGCATAACGACCAGCAAATCAAGCAAAGGAGATATGACTTTTATGCGCGACACCATTCTCGAAATCCTGAGCGACCTCGTCGAGGACGTGGACTTTGACACCTGCGACACCCTGATCGACGACGGCCTGCTCTCCTCCCTCGACATCATTCAGCTCATCGGCACGCTGAACGACGAATTCGACATCTCCATCCCCGCGACGGAGATCATCCCCGACAACTTCAACAGCGTCGACGCGATGGTCGCGATGGTCGAGCGGCTTGCCGACGAATAAACCGAAAAAAAAGCGGCGCGCTTCGTTCCCAAGCGGGAACGGGGTGCGCCGCTTTTTCATCTGTCCCTATAGCTTCACCGGAACAAATCCGCCATCCTGCAATTCATAAATTTCTTCAAACCCGCAGGCGCGCACAAGCGCCTCCGCCTGTTCAAACGCACAGGTGATCGCGTTCGCGCTGTGCGCATCGGCGCTGAGGGTCACGCGTCCGCCCATCCTGTGCAGCTGCGTGAGCAGCTCGCGCGAGGGATACGGCGTCGTCCTGTATCCGCGGCTGATCGCGCCGGTGTTGACCTCAAAGATCTTCCCGGCGGCGACAAGCGCCTCCATCGCCTCCCGCGCGCAGCGGCGGTAGACGGCGCTTTCAGGATGGAAGAAATGACGCTGCTCGTCGAACTTCGTCAGCAGATCGAAGTGTCCGACGATATCGGCCTCCGGCTCTTTGGCCACGCGATGCAGCTGCGCAAAATACAGCGCCGCCGCCGCGTCCGCGTCGCCGTCAAAGGCCTCGGCGAGAAACCGCGCCGTCCGCTCCGCGCTCTCGTCGACCGTCGGCAGGCCCGCAACGGGCAGATAATGCGCCGAACCGATCACATAGTCATACGGCGTCAATTCGATCTCTGAGACGACGTCCCATTCGATGCCGCAGTACACGCGGATGCGCCCGGCGTATGCCTGCGCCAGCGCGTGAATCTCCTCCCTGTACGCGGGAAGCGCGTCCGCGGGGATCGACCAGCTGCTGTCAAAGGGAATCGGGCTGTGTACGCTGATGCCCACGGAGGTCATCCCCGCGGCCATCGCGGCCTCAATCATCTCGCGCGCCGTGTTCCTTCCGTCGTCCCAGGTCGTGTGTGTGTGCAGATTCTGCCGGATCACTTGACCATCTTCTCCTGCTTGACCTTGCGGTCGATCACATGGCGCGAGGCCATTTCCTTTTTGATGTCCTCCAGGCTGATGCCCATCTCGAGCATCAGCACCATGACATGGTACATCAGATCGCCGATCTCGTAGATCGTGTTGGGCTTGTCGCCGTCCTTCGCCGCGATGATGACCTCCGTCGTCTCCTCGCCGACCTTCTTGAGCATCTTGTCGATGCCCTTTTCAAAGAGATAGGTCGTGTAGGAGCCCTCCTTCGGATTCGTCTTGCGGCCCTCGAGCATCTCCATCAGCCCCTCATAGGAAAACGCCGGCGGCTCCTCGCCCTCATAGACCGGATACTCGAAGCAGGAGTCCGTCCCCAGATGACAGGCCGGGCCGTCCTTGCGCACCTCCACGACAAGCGCGTCCCGGTCGCAGTCCGCCGTGATGGAGACGATGTGCTGATAGTTGCCGCTCGTCTCGCCCTTGAGCCAGAGCGTCTGGCGGGAGCGGGAATAAAAGCAGGTCAGCCCCTTCTCCATCGAGATCGCGAGGCTCTCCCGGTTCATGTAGGCGAGCGTCAGCACGCGCTTTGTCTGCGTATCCACGACGATGGCGGGGATCAGGCCCCGCTCGTCAAATTTGAGCGAATCCACGTCGATCATGGTCAAATCCTCCTCACATTGATGCCCGCCCCGGCGAGCGCTTCCTTGAGCGCCGGAATCTCCACCTCGCCGAAGTGGAAGATCGAGGCCGCTAGCCCCGCGTCCACGCGAGGCACCGCGCGGAACAGCTCCACAAAATCCCCGATGCCGCCCGCGCCGCCGGAGGCGATGACCGGCACCTGCGCAAAGTCGCACACGGCGGCAAGCATCTCCAAATCAAACCCGCGCTTCACGCCGTCCGTATCGATCGAGTTGAGCACGATCTCGCCCGCACCGCTGTCGATGCCCCGGCGGATCCACGCAAGCGCGTCCATGCCCGTGTCCTCGCGGCCGCCGCGCGCAAAGACGTGATAGCTGCCGTCCACGCGCTTGGCGTCGACCGAGAGCACGACGCATTGGCTGCCATAGCGGCGCGCCGCCTCGCCGATGATCTCCGGATGCGCGATGGCGCCGGAATTGACGCTGACCTTGTCCGCACCGCAGGCGAGCACGCGCTCAAAATCCGCGAGCGTGCGGATGCCGCCGCCGACGGTCAGCGGGATGAAGATCTGCGAGGCGACCTCGCGCAGCGCATCCGTGAACAGCGCGCGGCCCTCCGCAGAGGCCGTGATGTCGTAGAACACGAGCTCGTCCGCGCCGGAATCGGAATATCGCCTCGCCAGATCGAGCGGCCGGGCCACGTCCGCAAGCCCCTCAAAATTGACGCCCTTGACCACCCGTCCGTTCCTGACGTCCAAGCAGGGAATGATGCGCTTTGTAATCATGTCGCCACCTCGATTGCCCGGCGCAGGTCGATTGCTCCCGTGTAGTATGCCTTGCCGATGATCGCGCCCCAGAGGCCCGCCTCCCGCAGCGCGGTCACATCCTCCAGCGAGGAGACGCCGCCCGAGGCGATGAAGCGCATCGGATACGCCGATGTCAGTTGCCGGTAGAGCGCGCGGTTTGTCCCGCGCATCGCGCCGTCGCGACTGATATCCGTGCAAATGACGGTCTGCACGCCGGTCTGCTGAAG
>SFHU01000048.1 GCA_004555535.1 Clostridiales bacterium | reverse complement strand
TTCCCCGGTGGCGAAGCCATTTCCTAAAGGCAGTCAGGGAGCGAAGCGTTACCTGACGGGGGAATTTGTTGAAGGCTCGATTCGATTTGAGAACAGTATCGATCCTTCCTCGAAGGAATGAATCGCGGAGGAAAAACATCTGCTCATGTCAACAGACTGAAAGGAGCCTTTCGGCTCCTTTTTATTGCGCCGGTTCAGCGCACGGCCCGGCACAGCCGGATGACCCGCATCTCCTGCGGAACGCCGAAGGTCTCCAGCACGGCGCTGATCTTGTCCGCCAGGGAGACGAGCCGTCCTTCGCGCGTCTGCGGCGGAATCGGCGTCAGCGGAAACATGTGCCTGTGAATCACGTCGCGCTCAATCCAGTTGAGGGAGAAATCCCGCTCCGCCTCCCGCAGCGCTTCGCCGGGATGGGTAAACCCGTGCGTCAGGTGTGAGCGGCCCAGGTCATGCCAGTCGTAGAGGAAGTAATCGTGCAGCAGCGCGCCGCGCACCATGCTCTGCTCGTCCACCCGCAGGCGAAGCCGCCCGGCGATGCGCATGGCGATATAGCAGACCGAAAGGCTGTGCTCATAGCGTGTCACCCGGCCATGATGCGTGAATCCCCGCAGCGCCTGTACCTTTGGCGAGGCGAGCACATCCGCGCCCAGCTCGCACATCTTCAGTATGGTCTCCTGTTGCAGCTTCTCAGCAAAATCCATCGGTACCACACCCTTTTCTGATCGTTATTGTCCTTATTGGCCGACAAGCGTCATCAGGTCGGACAGAACGCCCGGATGCATGATCAGTCCGAGGGAAACCTTCGCTGCCTGCATCGTCACCTCGTTCTTGAGCGCGCCAAGCTCCTCATCGGTCATGTTCGTCACATCCACGGCCACGCCGCCCTCAAAGACGGCCTCGTCAAACTCGCTCTGCTCCATCGTCAGGCTGACCGCCGCGCTGCCCAGCCCGGCCACCTCCAGGGAGGTCTGCGCGCTCAGGGTGAGCGTCTCATCCGTCAGCACCGTCTCGCCGGTGATCGCCGCCGTCAGAGCATCCGCATTTTCTCCGTCGTCATGCCTGCTGACCGCCAGCTCGCCTTCAAAGGTCTCGATGCTCTCGCCCGACTCGCCGGCCTCCACCTGGCTGGTCAAGCCGGCGCTGATGCCGATGCCCTTGACCCCGCCATCCTTGCCGTTCAGGTCAAGCGTGCCGCTGAAGCCGCTCTGCTTCACGCCGCCGATGTCCTGGCCGAACTGGATGTTCAGGTCGCCGACGAGGCGGTCCTCCTCGCTGACCTGCAGCTCGCCGTGGGAGGTATGCAGCCGCTGCGCGTTCTCGTCCGTTTTGATGGAGTAGAAGAAGCTGCCCTCGAAGGGCCAGCCCTCCGTGATCAGCGGCACATCCGCGTCAAAGCCGACCATCTGGCCGTTGTCGTCATAGCTGACGATCATGCTCATCGGCAGATCCGTGCTCAGATAGGAGAGATTGTCGACGCTCTTCTCCAGCTTGCGCATGAAGTATTGCACGTCGTCCAGCATGCAGAGGCTGCCGTCGTCCTGAACGCTCCAGGAGGTCTGCACAAAGTCCGTCGCCGGGTCGATCGTCTCCTCGGTCAGCAGCGCGTCGATCACCTGGCGCGCCTGATAGCGCGTCACGCCCAGCTCCGCCAGGATGTCGGCGGTCGCCTGCAGCATCGGCCCCTGATCGTCGCGGAACGCGGAAACCACGTTCCAAAGGAAATACATGAAGTCGTAGGTGCTGATCTTTCCGATCATCCGCTGCGCCACGGCATCGCGGGTCGGCGTCGCGTCGAGCGGCTCGTTGTCAAAGGTGTAGAGCTCGCCGGTCTCCATCTGCGTCGAGGACACCCAGCCCAGCAGCAGGTTGAGGAACGTCGAGTTGGCGTCAATCGCCATGATCTTGAGCCTGTCCTTGATGTCGAGCGCATTGAACTCCTCCGAGCCCACCTCGATGCCCATCAGCTCGTCCAGGCTCCGCCCGGCAAAGGCGCCCGCTGGCACGGTCATCACGTATTTTCCCGTCAGGCTGGACATGATCTGCGCCGAGCCGTCCTCAAAGACGAGCGCGTCCGCCGTCGCCAGCGTCACGCCGTCCGTCACCAGCTCCGCGCGGATGCGGGCCGTGCCGAAATCATCATAGAAGGAGAGGTTCAGCGTGCTCTTGGCAAGCAGGGACGCAAGCGCCTGCGCCTGCTTGTCCGTCACGTCCTCCTCCAGCTCGACAGCAAAGTCTGCGCTCACATTGAGCTGCATGCCCGCTGCGTAGCTCTCGGCAATCGCCGTGCCGGTCAGATCGCCGGCGGAAAAACCGATGACGGCCTCCTCTGCGACCGAGGCCACCGGCATCACGAGCATCAGCAAGCTCAGCAGCAGCGCCGTAAACCTGGTTTTATTGTTCATGCGTGTTCCTCCCTGTCGGTACCGCAAGTTCATCTTGGTTCATCTGCGTAATTTTTACTCATTTTGGGGCAGCCCGGCGGCGATTTTTTCCTTTGTGCCCTCGCCCAGCTGCGCATAGAGCTTCGCCGCCAGCTCCGTGACAGCCTGCTGCGCCGCCTCCCGGATCCCGCCGGGTTCGGCCTCGCTTGACGGCGCCGGCCCGACAGCCGGCTCCGCCTCCCCGCCCACGGTCAGCGTCACTGCGGCGCTGCCCTCCAGGAAGGTGTTGCTGTCCATCTTGACGCTGCAGGTCACCTCGTCCGCCGCGCTGAAGGCGGTGTCGCCCTCCCGCGTCGTCAGCTGCACGGCGTTGCGCAGGCTGGCCTCGACAGCGTTGAGCCGCTGCATCCGTCTGCCGGGCGTCTTGTCCTCGTGCGTCAGCGTCGAATTGACGACAACCTTCTCCGTCAGGCTCTCGCCGTCCGCCGTCCAGTTGTTGCGCAGGTAGACCGTCAGCCGCGTGGAAATGGTGCTTCCCGCCAGCTTTCCGACCGCCTTCAGCGTCGTGTCTACCCTGTTTTCGCCCGCCTTGTCCTTGCGGGTGACATTGCTCTGGCGCGTGCTGCTGTAGGACAGGTCGAAGTAGTTGTGCTCGTCCTGCCTGAGCGTCAGATCGAAGGTGTCCTTCGGCGCGCGGCCCGCAGGCTGCCTGAGCCAGCCGGAGAGCGCCCAGGGCGCCTCTCCCTCCCGAGCGAGCGCGCCGGTCACGTCGATGCGCGTCAGGCGCGTGCCATCGTCGGACATCGTCCGCTCCACGGCAAACGCCTGCGTCACGGCAAAGCCGCCATCAAGCGCCGTGCCCGCCTCGAGCGATTCAAACCACTGCGCGACGCTTTCAAGCGGCACGCGCTCCAGAATCGCCGCGCCCGTCAACGGGGAAAGCGCGCTGATCGCCGCAGAGGCGCCCTCCGCGCCGGCCTCATCGCCCAGCAGCTCCGCCAGCAGCGTCTGCTCGTCCGCCACGCGGAAGACGTCCTCGCCGATGGCGACGGCGACGTCATCCTCCCCGCGCGTCACAGCGCCCGAAAAGAGCGTCTCGCCCTGGCGCAGGATGCGCAGGCTGTCGCTGTCCGCCGTGCTCACGCAGGAAATCGTCGTCCCGTCGAGCATGGCCGAGAGCACGGACAGATCGCGCGCGTAGAGCGCGCTGCCCACCTCAAGCGAGGCGTCCAGCTGCATCGGCACGCCGGAAGCGACGGCCTCGCTCATGGCGAGCAGGCCGGGTGAAAAGCATTCCACACTGGGCAGCGTCTGCGCACAGGCACACGCCGCCAGCAGAACGAGCAGCGCCGCCAGCAGCGCACAGCATCCTTTTTTCATGTTCTCCTCCATGCCGGACCGGCAATCATCTGACGAATCAGGCGCGCACTTTCTTCCCGCCGCGCGAAAAAAGTCATTCGTCGCGCTCTGCGGGCTCGTCCTCCCAGACGGCAACCTCACTAAGAACAGCCTCGTCGAGCACAATCGTCCCCGCCGCAACGTCGACCGAGCGAACGACGCGGCGCAGCGCCGGGAGCATCATCTCGCCCCGCGGCGTCGAAAAGACGTAGACGTCGCAGACGCTGTTGGGCGTCAGCACGTCGGTCAGCCGGCCGATCTCCCTGCCCGCCGTGTCCACAGCCGTCAGGCCGATGAGGTCGCAGACGAAGTTCTCGTCCTCGCCAAGGGCAATGGCGTGCGCCCTGTCAACATAGACGCCGCAGCCGCGCAGCGCCTCGGCGGCGTTGCGGTCGTCGACGCCCTCCAACTGCAAGAAGGCAAAGCCGTCGTAGACGCGCCCCTTGCGCACCTTTTTTTCGGTGTACACGCCCTTTTTTTCAAGAAACACGGTTTCAAGCCGCGCATAGCGGCTCATATCGCTGGTCATCGCGCGCAGCTTGACCTCGCCGCGGATCCCCTGCGGCTTCACGATTTCACCGATCTGAATATATTCTGCCTGCATGCGTTTCCCTTTTTGTCACAATTCGCGCGGATACACGGATGCCGCGCATCGCTGCGCGGCATCCGATATGCGCTTGAGTGGGCAGCCTGCCCTCTTTGCGCCCGGCGCAGCGGGGAAATCCGTTACATGATCTCCACGAACACGGGCTTCTCGTTTCGGGCGGTGGCCGCCTTGACCACGGAACGGATGGACTTGGCGATGCGACCCTGTTTGCCGATCACCTTGCCCATGTCCTCCGGCCCGACGCTCAGCTCGATGATGACCGACTCCGGGCCTTCCACGGTCTTTACCTGAACCTGCTCGGGATGGTCCACGAGCGTCGAGGCAATATAGCGAACCAGTTCTTCCATCTATCAGCCCTCAGCTTTCCGGGCAATGCCCCTATCCGGCCAATCAGGCGATCGCGCCGGACTTCTTGAGCAGCGCGCGGACGGTATCGGTCGGCTGAGCGCCGTTCTTGATCCACTTCTGGGCCTTCTCGGCGTCAATCTTGAGCTCGACAGGGTTGGAAACCGGATTGTAGTAGCCGATCTCGTCGACGAAACGGCCATCGCGGGACATGCGCTCGTCGGCGACGACGACGCGGTAGAACGGCTTCTTCTTCATGCCCATTCTCTTGAGACGAATCTTGACCATAGTTGTATCCTCCTCTGATATTCAAAGAACAATGATTTATATGACCACAATCGCTAGGATTGACGGCATCGGTGTCAGCGCATCGGGAAGCGGAAGCGGCCGCGCTTGCCGCGGGACTGGTTCATCATCATCTTCATCTGCTTTTTCGCGTCCTCGAACTGGCGGATGAGCTGATTGACGTCCTGCACGGTTGTGCCGCTGCCCGCGGCGATGCGGCGGCGGCGGCTGGCGTTGAGCACTTCGGGGTGGCGGCGCTCCCTGGGCGTCATCGAGCGGATGATCGCCTCGGGCTTCTTCATCGCGTCGTCGGGGATGTCGATATCGCCGATGTTGCTCATGCCCGGCAGCATCTTGAGCACGCCGGAAAGCGGGCCCATCTTCTTGAGCTGCTGCATCTGGCTGAGGAAATCGTCGAGCGTGAAGTCCGCATTCTTCATGCGCCTGGCGAGGTCGGTCGCCTGCTCGGGATCGATCCCGATGTTCTCCTGCGCCTTCTCGATGAGCGTCATCACGTCGCCCATGCCGAGGATGCGGGAGGCCATGCGGTCGGGATGGAAGGGCTCGATGTCGCCGAGCTTCTCGCCCGTGCCCGCGAACTTGATCGGCTTGCCCGTCACAGCGCGCACCGAGAGCGCCGCGCCGCCGCGGGTATCACCGTCGAGCTTGGTGAGGATCACGCCGGTGATCTCCAGCTTCTCGTTGAAGGCGCTGGCGACGTTGACGGCGTCCTGACCGGTCATCGCGTCGATGGTCAGCAGGATTTCGGAGGGCCTGACGGTCTCGCAGATCCTGCCCAGCTCGTCCATGAGCGCCTCGTCGATGTGCAGCCGGCCGGCGGTATCCAGGATCACGACGTCATGCTGATGGCTGCGGGCGAATTCAACCGCCTCGCGCGCCGTCTGCACGGGATCCTGCGTGCCGCGCTCAAAGACCGGCACGCCGACCTGGCCGCCGACGACCTGCAGCTGCTTGATGGCGGCCGGACGATAGATGTCGCAGCCGACGAGCAGCGGGCGCTTGCCGTCCTTTTTGAGCCAGCCGGCCAGCTTGGCCGACATCGTCGTCTTGCCCGCGCCCTGAAGGCCGCAGAGCATGAACACGGACACCGGCGAGGAGCTGTACTGCAGGCGGGCGTTGCTGCCGCCCATCAGATTGGTGAGCTCCTCATTGACGATCTTGACGACCTGCTGCTGGGCGCTGAGGCTGTCGAGAATCTCCTGCCCGACGCAGCGCTCCGTGCAGGTCTTGACGAAGTCCTTGACGACCTTGTAATTGACGTCCGCCTCCAGCAGCGCCATGCGAACCTCGCGCATGACGAGCTTGACGTCCTCCTGCGTGAGCTTGCCCTTGCCGCGCATTTTGCCAAACGCCTGCTGCAGCCGCTGCGTCAATCCCTCAAAGGCCATCTTACTCCTCCTCTTCCGAAAGCAGCCGCGTAAGGAGCGCCCTCGCGCGCTGCGCCTGCTCCCCGGGCGCATCCCGGAGCATGTCAAGGCTCTCTGTCAGCCCCTGCGTCAGCCTGCGGTAGCGCGCCAGCAGCCCCAGCTGGGTCTCATAGCCCATAAGCTGACGGGCCGCGCGGTGCACGGCATCGCAGACGCCCTGGCGGGAGATGCCCTCCCGCGCCGCGATCTCCGCGAAGGAGAGGTCCTCCTCGCAGTAGAGCGAGAGCAGCGCCCTCTGACGCGGCGTCAGCAGCGGGCCGTAGAAGTCATACAGCCAGCCGGTCTCGATGCGATCCACAGCAACCTCCGGAAAGTGAAAACACTTGACAGCCTGATCATTATACGCTTCCGCGCGCAGGCTGTCAAGTGTTTTTGCTTGACAATGTGATTTTTTTCTTGTCTGACCGGAGAAAATCAGCCGACCTCGGCGTCCCCGCCGTCCATCTCCAGCACGTTCAGCGTGGAGAGCATCGTCTCCACCGCCTGCTCGTCCGCTCCCTGCGGGCCGACGGCGCTGAAAATCAGCGTGTACGCGCCCGCGTCCACGAGCACGAGCGTCACGGCGAGGCTTCCGTCCTCCCCGCCCGTCAGGCGCAGGCCGCCGGCCGGGCAGCCGCCGACGTGGCGGATGTCGAGCGTCTGCGCGATCTCGCAGTCCGGCCAGTCGCTCTCTGCCAGCTCCTCGAGCGTCATGTCAAAGCTCGAATAGCGCAGCAGCTGCACCTGCGAGCCGCCCGCGAGCTGATAGCTCTGAATAAAGTCGCCGTCCTCAAACTCGACGTTCTCCACGCAGACGGCGTCCTCCGGCAGCTCGACCAGCAGCAGCGGGCCATCGCCGAGCGCCGCGCAGGGCCAAAGCGACGCGCACACCAGCAGCGCACACAGCAGTTTCTTCATGATTCATTCCTCCTGTTATTTCACTTCAAAGGTATACGTCTCCCCGCGCTCGAAGGCCTGGCAGGCCTCCACGGTGCAGCGCGCCATGTCGCGGATGGACACATCCGTGTAAAACGCGGTGTGCGGCGCGACGATGACGTTGGGGAAGGACGAGAGCAACGCCAGCTCGCGGTTGTTCATCGCTTCGCCGGTGTGGTTGATGTAGTAAAGGCCGTATTCGTTCTCGATCACGTCGAGCGCCGCCGCGCCGACCCGGCCGGACTCCAGCGCGTCAATCAGCGCCATCGTGTCAATCAGCCCGCCGCGCGCCGTGTTGACGAGGATCACGCCCGGCTTCATCGCCGAAAGCGCCTCCCCGCCGATCATGTGGTGATTGTCCTTCGTCGCGGGGCAGTGCAGCGAGATCACGTCGCACTCGCGGTAGATCGTCTCAAGGTCGACCTGCTCGCAAAGGCCCTGCGCCGCAGGCGCGGGCATCGGATCATACCCCAGCAGCCGGCAGCCGAAGCCGGAGAGATGCGCAAGCACCGTTCGCCCGATCCGCCCCAGGCCGATCACGCCGACCGTCATGCTGGAAAGCTCGCGCCCGCGCTTGCCGCGAAGCGAAAAATCCTGCAGCCGCGCGCGCTCGAGCACATAGGGAAACCTCCGGCAGGCCATCAGCATGAGCATAATCGCGTAGTTGGCCACGGAGTCGGGCGAATAGGCCGCGCCGGCCACGCGCAGCCCCAGGCGGCGCACGGCCTCCATGTCAAAATGCTCCGTGCCGATGGACCGCGTGCAGATGTAGCGCACACCCTGCGCCGCCAGCGCCGTGAGCAGCGCCTCGTTCATGTCGCAGACGATGATACTCACCGCGTCGCAGCCCTTTGCCAGCACGGCGTTTTCCACCGAGGGATAGTCGGGGCAGGTCACATATTCAAAGCCCGCCTGCGCACAGAGCTGATCAAACGCGTCTTTCTCGTCGAAATCGCGAAAGCTGTACACCAGTATCTTCATAGCGATCCTCCTCGTCCGTTTCCTGGAGCCTGCGCTATTATAGCATTCCTTCGCGTATCCGTCAAAGCCCTTTTTGCCGCGGGCCGGATGTGGTATAATGAGAGCGAATCTCTTTGGAAAGGGCCCTTTGTGCATGAAGACCATCCTGATGATCGCCACCGGCGGCACCATCGCCAGCCAGCCGACCTGCGACGGCCTCGCCCCGCAGCTCTCCGGCGCGGACATTCTGCGCTGCGTGCCTGCGCTGAGCAATCTCTGCCGCATCGACGCGCTGCAGCTCATGAACATCGACTCGACGAACATGTCCCCCGATTGCTGGCTCGCCATCGCCGCCTGCATCCGCGGGCATTACGACCGCTACGACGGCTTCGTCGTCACGCACGGCACGGACACGATGGCTTACACCGCCGCCGCGCTCTCCTACCTGATTCAGGACAGCGCCAAGCCCATCGTGCTCACGGGCGCCCAGAAGTCGATCTATTCCGAGGACACCGATGCGCGGCGCAACCTCTTTGACGCCTTCCTCGCCGCGCAGGACGACGCCCTCTTCGGCGTGCTGCTCGTCTTTGACGGCCGCGTCATCGCCGGCACGCGCGCCCGCAAAACGCGCACCAAGTCGATGAACGCCTTCTCCTCGATCGACTATCCCGACATCGCGCTGCTGCGCGAGGGGCGCATCCTGCACTACATCCGCGGGGAGAAGCCCGCGGGCGCGCCGCGGTTCTTTGACCGGCTCGACCCGCAGGTGTTCGTGCTTCGGCTGATCCCGGGCATGAATCCGGATGTGCTCCTGCTCCTGCTTGAGCGCTACGACGCGCTGGTCATCGAGAGCTTCGGCGTGGGCGGCCTGCCCTGCTACGAGCAGGAGGATTTCCTCGCCGCCGTGCGCGCCTGGAGCGACGCGGGCAAGCCCATTGTCATCACCACGCAGGTGCCCCACGAGGGCAGCGACCTGACGGTCTATCAGGTCGGCGCGCGCGCCGCCGGACTGCCCGGCGTCCTGCAGGCGCAGACGATGACCGTCGAGGCCGTCGTCGCCAAGCTGATGTGGATTCTCCCGCAGACGCGCGACCCCGCCGCCATCGCCGCGCTCTTTGAGATGCCCATCGCCCACGACCTGCTGCGCTTTGAATGAAGCCTCTGTCTACAGGACGAACGGCGGCGCATGATCCCTGCCGGAATGTGAAATTTTTTCGAATTCAATGGGCAGGGGAAAAAAACTCTATGCGTTCCCCGGAGGTTGTGCTATAATGAAGCAAAGAATTATGGGAGGTTGAGTCCAATGGCTTCTAAGAATACGAAGACCGCCCGCGAGCTGCGCAAGCAGAAGATGGTTCGCGTGATCGCGGTGGTGGCCTGCTGCGCGCTGCTGATGACGGCGATTCTGCCCTACGTGGCGTCCAGCCTGTTCTATTGATCGAAGGACGCAAAACGCGCCGCTTTCCGTAAGGGGAAGCGGCGTTTGCTTTGTCCTTCAGTTTTCGCCCTCCTGCCGCGGCGGGAGGATATCGCCCGCGTCGGCGCGCAGCGCATCGATAAGGCTCCGGATCTCTCCGGCCTGCGCGGCCGTGATCTCCTCCGGCTTGGTCTTGTTGATCGCCTTGCGCAGCGCGGCGGCGGCGTCCTTGATGCGCTTCTTCTTTTCCTTGTCGATGTCCTTGTGGTTGGAAAGCGCCTTCTCCGCCTCGTAGACGAGCCGCTCGCCCTCGTTGCGCACGGCGAGCGCGTCCTTGCGCTCCTTGTCCCAGGCCTCGTAGCGCCTGGCGTCCTCCATCGCGCGCCTGATTTCGTCCTCGCTCATGTTCGTGGTCGAGGAGATCGTGATCTCCTGCGAGTTGCCGGTGCCCAGATCCTTGGCTGAGACCTTGACGATGCCGTTGGCGTCGATCTCGAATGTCACCTCGATCTGCGGCACGCCCGCCATCGCGCGGCGGATGCCCTTGAGCCGGAAGTTGCCCAGCAGCTTGTTGTCCCGGGCGAAATGGCGCTCGCCCTGGAGCACCTTGATGTCCACCGCCGTCTGGAACGGCGCGGCGGTCGTGAAGATCTGGCTGTGCCTGGCGGGGATGGTCGTGTTGCGGTCGATGATCTTCGTCGCGACGCCGCCGACCGTCTCGATGGACAGCGACAGCGGGGTCACATCCATGAGGATGATGTCCTGCGCGGGGGAGGCGACGGTCATGCCCGTGCCCGCGCTGCTCCCGGCGAGCTTACCGCCCTGCAGCGCCGCGCCCAGCGCGACGCATTCGTCCGGGTTCATCGTCTTGCTCGGCGTCCTGCCGGTCAGTTTTTTGACCATCTCCTGCACGGCGGGCATGCGCGTGCTGCCGCCAACGAGCAGCACCTGCGAGAGCTGGCCCATCTCAAGCGCCGCGTCGGTCATCACCTGGTTGACGGGGCCGCAGGTGCGCTCGACGAGGTCGCGGGTCATGCCCTCGAACTGCGCGCGCGTGACAGTCACATCCAGGTGGTGCGGGCCGTTCCTGTCCTGCGCGAGGAACGGCAGCATGACCTGCGCGCTCATCTGGCCGGAGAGCTCGCGCTTGGCCTTCTCCGCCGCCTCGCGCACGCGCAGCATCGCCGCCGCGTCGCGCGTCAGATCGACCTTCTCCGTCCGCTTGAATTCGGAGACGAGATAGTCGGTCAGCCGGGCGTCGAAGTCGTCGCCGCCCAGGTGGTTGTCGCCGCTGGTGGCGAGCACCTCGATCACGCCGTCGCCGATCTCGATGAGCGAGACGTCGAACGTGCCGCCGCCCAGGTCATAGACGAGGATCTTCTGCGCCTGCCCGTGATCAAGGCCGTAGGCGAACGCCGCCGCCGTCGGCTCGTTGATGATGCGCAGCACCTCCAGCCCCGCGATGCGCCCCGCGTCCTTGGTCGCCTGGCGCTGCGCGTCGGTGAAGTAGGCCGGCACGGTGATGACCGCCTGCGAGACAGGCTCGCCCAAAAACGCCTCCGCGTCCCGACGCAGCTTCTGCAGGATGATGGCGGAGATCTCCTGCGGCGTATACCCCTTGCCGTCGATCTTCACGCGGGTGTCCTTGCCCATCTCGCGCTTGATGGAGACGATCGTCCTGTCCGCCAGCGCGGTCTGCTGGCGTCTGGCCGCCTCGCCGACGACGCGCTCGCCATTCCTTGTAAAGCTCACGACGGAAGGCGTCGTTCGCCCGCCCTCCGAATTGGGGATGACGACCGGCTCGCCGTTTTCCATGACGGCGACGCAGCTGTTGGTCGTACCCAGATCGATGCCGATGACCTTGCCCATTATGATAACCTGCCTTTATGATGCTCTTTGACCGGCCCAGCGGCAGTCTAAACCCGCCCCGCCGCGCCGTACTCTTGTATTGTAACCACCGCAAAGCGTCATGACAAGGGCAGGATTGTGAAAAAACGTCGAAGTCAATCATCATTTCCATTTTCCCCGCACGCGGCGCGATCCGGCGCCAAGGGGCGAAAAAAAAATTTCTTTTGCCGCAATTTTCCCATGCTTCCTTCGTCTTATCATCAGAGGAGGTGACAGGCGCGATGCCAGCCTATACAGAAGAAGCGCGCGAGGCGGAGCTCGTGCGCCTGATGGAGCAGTACGGCGACTGCGTCAAGCGCATGTGCTGCGTCTACCTGCGCGACCTGAGCGCAGCGGAGGACGCGGCGCAGGAGACCTTCATCAAGGCCTACGGTCACATCGACCAGCTGCTTGGCGGTGAAATCCGCTCGGAGCGCCCCTGGCTCATGCGCATCGCCATCAACACCTGCAAGGACACGCTCCGCTCCTCCTGGATGCGCCACATCGACCGGCGCAAGGCGATCGAGGAGCTGCCGCTTTGCGTCTATCCCGGGCACGAGGACAGCCTCGCCATTACCCAGGCCATCGCCGCGCTGCCGGTCAAGCTCAAGGAGATCGTGCTGCTGCACTACTATCAGGGGCTGAGCCTCAAGGCCTGCGCGCAGGCGCTTCATATCTCCGCCGCCACCGCGACCCGGCGATTGCAGCAGGCGCAGGCGAAGCTGCGCAAGCTGCTCAGCGACGAAACCCTCTCCGACATTTCCTAGAAAGGGGCTGATCTCGATGAAATCCAATACACGCTGCCGCGAGGCCATCGACGAGAGCCTCTCCGCCGTGCGCTTCAACGCGCGGGACATGCGCTCCGTACTCAGCGCCGTGCGCGAGCAGGAGGCGCCGCAGCAGGTGACCGTCCGCGCCAGAGGCCACCGCCGGCTCGACTTCGTCTTCTCCATGGCGCTGGTCGCCATGGTCGCCATTCCCGTCTGCCTCTTCGCGCTCAATGCGCAAAAGGTCAAGACGACCCCTGTCACCGTCGCGCCGGGCACCGTCACCGCCGCGCCCAGCCAGGCGCCCTCCGTGCCGACCGCAGCGCCGACGGCCGCGCCCCTCGCCACCATGCAGCCCGAACCGGCAGGCATGCTCAGTGAAGCGGAGGCCATCGCCGCCGCGCGCGCCTGCTTTGAGGCGGAATGCGACACGAGCGTCTTCTCCTTTGACGAATACACCGTCAGCCTGTCGGAGACGACAGAGGAAGACGGTTCGCCTTCGCTGTGTGTGCTCATGGAGAGCATCTACGACAACGGCTGCGCGTTCACGGTCGTGCTGGACGCGCAAAGCAGCGACGTGCTGCGCTTCTCCACGCCGAGGCTGGCAACTGTACCGGCCTATCTGAACGGCGAATCCGCCGAGGTGCAGGCCTGGTATGACAAGCTCGGCCCGTACGCCTTCACCTGGTCGCAGGAGAATCAGGCGGAGTTCTCCCGCCGCTACGAGGGTGCCGCGCTGCGCACGGCCCGTTCCGGCGAGCTCTCCGCTGCGGATGCGCAGTCCGCCGCCCTGAGCGCCGCGGGGGACACCTTTGCCCAGCTCGGCGAGACCGGCACGCACTACGCCTACCCGACGCTCTATGCCGAGCGCGCCAGCGCGGACGGCGTCGCGCGCTATGTCGTGCGCTGTTACGCGCAGCCTGTGACGCAGACGCTGCCGTCCCCCTGCGTGCTCGTGACGCTGCGCGCCGGCGACGGCACGGTCGAATCCGTGCAGCTCGTCGAGGACGAGGCGCAGGCCGCGCAGCCCGCGCTGAACGCGGAGGAATAATTCTGTCAGCAGAAAAACGGATCATGGGGTCAAGGGGCTTCGCCCCTTGACCCCATGATCGCTTCACGGCACACCCGTGCTTATCCGCAGGTCATTTTCCCTCGTTCCAGTCCTCGATCATCTGTGCGCCGGAGCGCGTCATCTCGCGGCTGAAATCGCAGTTCCATTTGCGCTTCGTGAACGCCAGCAGCCAGCGGTCAAAGTCCTCGCCGGAGAGGCCCTGCCGCGCCTCAAGCATGGCGCGCATGCCCTCCGCCCCGCAGGCGCGATAGCTGTTTTCATGGACGACGTCATCGACGGCAAAGCGCGCGGGCTTTCTGCGCTCGCGCTGCTGCTGGGTCGGCTTGCCGATGACGGCCATGCACACGGGCTTGACGTATGCCGGCAGGCCGAGAATGTCCCTCTGCGTCTCGCAGTTCTCGAGGATATCGCCGATGTAGCAGGAGCCGTAGCCCAGCGCGTCCGCCGCGACCACGGCGGCATGCGCCGCGATGACCGTATCGACGGCGGCGAGCAGGAAGTCGCCCGTGCCGGGGCGGCGCAGCGGCTCGCCGAGCTGATCCGCCCCGATCGTCCCGAAGAGATCAAACCAGCGCTTGTAGTCCGCGCAGAAGACGAGCACCAGCGGCGCCGTCGCGATAAACGGCTGATGGTCGCAGGAGTCGGCCAGCGCCTGCTTCTTGCGCGGATCGGTCACGCGGATGGCCGTCCAGAGCGTCATGTTGCCGGCCGTCGGGGCCTGCACAGCCGCCTCGAGGATCGTGCGCACGTCTCCTTCCGGCATCGGCTCCTGCTCAAAGACGCGCACGCTCTTGCGCGCCATCAGTGCCTTGATCGTCGTGTTTGCTTCATTCATCCGTCTCATCCTCCCCGGTCATCTCCTCAAGGAAGCGCTGCACGGCTGTGCGCGCGCGGTAGACGTCGTTTCGCTTCGCGCCGCGCGCAGTCAGGCGCTCGCCCGCCTCGCGCCAGTCGCAGCCCTCCATCAGCGCCTCAAAGAGCTGCGCCTCCAGGCTCGCGTCCGGCGCGGCCTGTGGCACGTCCAGCGTAACGCCGCTCATGTCAAGCACCAGGCAGTATTCGCCTTTCTCGGCCTTCTCGTTGGCGAGGAGCTGCTCGAGCACCTCCTCCGCCGTGCCTCGGATGGTCTTTTCATAGAGCTTCGTCAAATCGCAGCTCGCGCTGATGCGGCAGCCCGGCAGCGTCTCCACAATGGCGCGCACGAGGTCGATCACGCGGTGCGGCGATTCATGGACGACGGCGATGGGCACGCCGCTTTGCTTCATGGCGGTCAGCTTGTCGCGCAGCTCCTTCTTCTGGCGCGGGAGGAAGCCGTAGAACGCGAACTCGCGCGTGTCAAACCCGCTGACGGAGAGCGCGCTCGCCATGGCCGTCGGCCCCGGCACAGCCAGCACCTCGATGCCCAGCGCCGCTGCCTCGCGCACGAGCACGCTGCCCGGATCGCTGATGGCGGGCGTTCCCGCGTCGGTCACGACAGCGACGGTCAGGTCCTCATCGATCATCCGCTGCGGCAGCGACGCGGCGCGCTGCTCCTCGTTGTGCTGATGGTTGGAGACGCAGGGCGTGTCGATGGAAAAGTGATTGAGCAGCGCGCGCGTCACGCGCGTATCCTCCGCCGCGATCAGATCGCAGCCTTTGAGGGTTTCGAGCGCGCGCGGGCTGATGTCGGACAGGTTGCCGATCGGCGTGGCGACGACGTAAAGACGGGGCATGTGCTTTTCCTCCCAATGGGTATTGCCTTTGAATTATACCATATCCGGCAGACAAAAGGGTACCTTCGCAGCGCGAAAATACCCTTTTATATCGATTCTACTGTTTTGTGTCTGAATTTCCGCTTTGCGAATCCAACCCGTTTCAATCGTAGACCGCTGCGCGGTCTGCTCTGAAACTACTTTTTCCTGAGCTGATTGGAACCGTTGGGCTTCCGCCCAAACCTGCCTGGGGCGCCGCCCCAGACCCCGCAAGGGGCTCAGCCCCTTGACCCTTCTTCGCTTCGCGTGTCTGAAAGCGTGATAGAGCCAAACCGGCATGATGCCGGTTGCATTTCCGACGAAGTGATGGTTGTCCAGTTGCTTTGTGCCCGAGACCGGAGCCTTGCAGAGGAACTTACAGAGTAAATCGGCATCAGGCGGCAGGCGTGCCATGCCGCTTCCCGCTGATCGCCTGCACACTAAGGCGCAGCACGGTCACGGCCTCAAGCGCCGCCTCCGGATAGGCAAACGCTTTCCCCGGCTGATAGTGCGCCATCAGCACGTCGAGCCCGTGGCGCTTCTCCTCGCCCTCAAGCCGCGCAAGCACGCCGCTGCCGCAGACGCTCAGAAAGTCCATCGTACAGGCGGCAGGGTTGTCGCTTGGGCGAAGCGTCTCGCGTGTGTACATGGAAAACGCCGCGCGCGGGTCCTGCTCCATCCGTCTGAGCTTCTCGCCCTCCCCCGCAGAGTGCAGATACAGGCAGAGCTGCCCATCCTTCTGCTCAAAGCCAAAGCTCATCGGCACGGCATACGGGCCGTCGCCGCCAAAGGCAATCGTCGCGTTCAGGCATTCGCCCATAATCGCGCTGATCTCGTCAAGCTCCGTGATCTCCCTGTCCCTTCGCCGCATACCGCATCCCTCCGTGCCTGTCACAGCTTTTCGCAGCCCCGCAGCATCGCGCTGCGCGACCTCGGGTTCCGCTCGATTTCTTCCCTGTCCGGCTTGATGCCGCCGCCCCCGAGCACGCGCACGACGGGCTTCTTCCCGCAGATGCACACCGGGATCTTCGGTGGGCAGGTGCAGGGATTCGCCAGACGTCGGAAGGTCTGCTTGACGATCCTGTCCTCGAGCGAATGGAAGGTCAGCACGGCCAGGTGCCCGCCCGGCGCGAGCAGCTCGACCATGTCCTCCAGCGCCTGGCGCAGCGGGTCGAGCTCGTCGTTGACGGCGATGCGCAGCGCCTGAAAGGTTCTGCGCGCGCTGTGGCCGCTGTCCTGCTGGCGGATTTTTTTGGGAATGGCTGCGTCGACGCAGGCGACGAGATCGCCGGTCGTCTCAAGGGGCTTCTTCGCCCTGTGCTCGAGGATGATCTCCGCGATGCGCGCCGCCCATTTTTCCTCCGCGTAGTCGCGCAGGATGCGCGTGAGCTCCTCCTTGGGCCAGGTGTTGACGATGTCCGCCGCCGTCAGCGCCTGGTCCTGATCCATGCGCATGTCCAGCGGCGCGTCGGCATGATAGGAAAAGCCGCGCTCCGCCGTGTCAAGCTGATAGCTGCTCACGCCCAGATCGATCATCATGCCGTCGATCTGCGAAACGCCCTGCGCCTCCAGCAGCGTGCGGACATCGTGAAAATTGCCCTTGATCGCGGTGAAATTGCCTGCGCCGCCCAGCCGCGCCGTCGCCGCGGCGAGCGCGTCGTTATCCCGGTCGATGCCGTAGAGATGGCCCGTCCCGTTCAGCCGGCGCAGGATCTCCGCGCTGTGGCCGCCGCCGCCGAGCGTGCCGTCGACATAGACGCCGCCCTCACGGACGCCAAGCAGATCGACCGTCGGCCCCAGCATGACGCTCACATGGTTAAATGACATCTGAAAACTCCTTTTCCTGCCGCAGCAGCGTCCGGATTTCGCCGATCAGGTACAGCGAGCCCGCGCAGAGCACGATGCCCTCCGGCCCGGCCAGCGACCGCGCCCGCTCCAGCGCGCGCGATGCCTCCGGCTCCGCCCAGGTGCGCACACCCTGCCGTTCAAACGACGCGGCCAGCTCCTGCGCCGGCAGCGCGCGCGGCACCTTCGGCGTCGCGCAGACCGCGCAGCGCACGCGCGTGCTCAGCCGCTCGGTCATCTTGTCCGTCTCCTTGTCGCGCATCATACCGGTGAGCAGCACGGTCCTCTCTTTGGGCAGCCAGGCGTCGGCATAGGCGCACAGCGCCCGCACGCCGGGATCGTTGTGCGCGCCGTCGAGCAGCACATGCCCGAAGTATTCAAGCCGCCCCGGCCAGCGCACATTGGCCATGCCCCGGCGGACCGCGTCAAGCGGGATGCTCATGCCCTTTTTTCGCAGCGCGCTGATCGCGCCCAGCGCGGCACAGGCGTTCTCCGCCTGATGCGCGCCGCTGAGCGAGACGGTCAGGCCCTTGATCGTCTCCCCGGCCAGGCGGACGTCGAAGGTGACGCTTTGGCTCGTCTGGGTGACGTGCTCCGCATTGGGGTCGATGACCGGCGCGTCCTTCCCCTTCGCCGCCGCCAGCAGCACGGCGCGCGCGGCCTTCTCCTGCGGCCCGAGCGCGACGGGGACGCCTTTTTTGATGATGCCGGCCTTCTCCAGCGCGATCTCCTCGATCGTCCCGCCGAGGTACTGCATGTGGTCCATGCCGACCTCGGTGATGACGCAGACCTGCGGCGTGATGATGTTCGTGGGATCGAGCCTGCCGCCGAGGCCGACCTCGATGATCGCAATATCGGTTTTCTCCATCCAGAAATCGACGAACGCCAGTGCGGTGCCCAGCTCAAATTCCGTGATGAGATAGCCGTCGCGGCGGCAGGCCTCTACCGCCGGCCAGACGCGCTCCACCAGCTCGGCCAGCCGCTCGCCGCAGACCGGCACGCCATTGATGCGGATGCGCTCGTTGTAGCGCTCAATGTAGGGCGAGGTATACAGCCCCGTCTTGTAGCCCGCCTCACGCAGCACGCGCTCGATCATCGCGCAGCAGGAGCCCTTGCCATTCGTGCCGGCAACGTGCACCATGCGCAGCGTGCTTTGTACATTGCCCAGCCGGGCCATCAGCGCGCGCATGTTCTCGATGCCGTTTTTCCTTCCCGTCGGATAGACGCTATGAATCCGCTCGATGGCCTCCTGTTCGGTCATGGGGATTCCCCCTTTCAAGCTCTTTCAAAACGCCCTCTTCGGGATCCGAAGAGGGCATTCGCTCACATGGCTTTGAGGTCTGCGATTCTCGCCTCGAGCTTGGCGACCTTGTCGCGCGTGATCTCGAGCTTGGCCTTCTCCTGCTCGACGAGCTGCGCCGGCGCTTTGGCGAGGAAGCCGGGATTGCCGAGCTTTCCTTCGGCGCGCGCGATGTCGCGCTGCGCGCTCTCCAACTCCTTGCCAAGGCGCGCGATCTCCTTGTCGATGTCCACGAGGTCGCCCAGCGGGATGAACAGCTCGGCCGCCTCGCTGACGGCAGAGACCGTCTTGCCGGGCGCAGCGCCGTCCTGCGCGAGGAGCTGCATTTCGCTCACCCAGGCCAGACGCTTCAGATATTCGTCCGCGCCGCTCATGGCCGCTTCCCAGCCGGCCTTCGCGCGCACGATCAGGTGCGCGCGCTTGCCGACGGCGACGTTCATCTCCGCGCGCAGGTTGCGCACAGCGCGGATGACATCCATGATGCCCTCCATTTCGCGCGCCGCCTCGTCAAAGTCATACGCCGCGTTCTCCTGCGGCCAGGAAGAGAGCATGATCGTGCCCTCCGTGCCGGGGATATAGCGGTAGACCGCGTCGGTGATGAACGGCATGAACGGATGCAGCAGCTTGAGCAGGCTGATGAGCACATGGCGCAGCACGGCGCAGGTCGCCCTGCGGGCCTCCTGATCCTCGCCGTTGAGCGTCACCTTCGAGAGCTCGATATACCAGTCGCAGAACTCACTCCAGGCAAAGTCGTAGATCTTCTGCGCAGCCAGACCGAGGTCGTATTCCTCGAAGTGCGCCGTGACCTCGCGGATCGTCGCGTTCAGGCGGGCGAGGATCCACTTGTCCGCCGCGGAGAAGGTCTTGCCCTCCATCGGCTCGGCGGCATCGCCCAGGTTCATGAGCACGAAGCGCATGTCGTTTCCGGGGCTGACGCCCATGACCAGCGAGAAGCGCAGCGCGTCCGCGCCGTACTGGTCGATGATCTCCAGCGGATCGACGCCGTTGCCGAGCGACTTGCTCATCTTGCGGCCCTGCGCGTCGCGCACGAGGCCGTGGATGAGCACGGTATGGAACGGGGTCTTGCCCATCTGCTCACAGCCGGAGAAGATCATGCGGGCGACCCAGAAGAAGATGATGTCATAGCCCGTGACGAGCACGCTCGTCGGATAGAAATATTCAAGATCCTCGGTCTTGTCCGGCCAGCCGAGCGTGGAGAACGGCCAGAGCGCGGAGGAGAACCAGGTATCCAGCACGTCCTCGTCCTGATGCAGATGCGCGCCCCCGCACTTGGGGCAGACGGAGGGCGTCGTGCGCGAGACGATCGTCTCGCCGCAGTCGTCGCAGTACCACGCCGGGATGCGGTGGCCCCACCAGAGCTGGCGGGAGATGCACCAGTCGCGCACGTTCTCCATCCAGTTCATGTAGGTCTTGGCAAAGCGCTCCGGCACGAACTTCGTCTCGCCGTTTTTGACGCACTCGATCGCCGGCTTGGCCAGCGGCGCCATCTTGACGAACCACTGCTTGGAGACCATCGGCTCGATGACCGTGTGACAGCGGTAGCAGGTGCCGACCTCGTGGGTCAGCGGCTCGATCTTCTTGAGGAGCCCCAGCGCCTCCATGTCCGCGACGACGGCCTTGCGGGCCTCCAGCGCGGTCATGCCGGCGTATTTGCCGCAGTCGATCACGCGCGGCTCGCCGACGGTCGCCTTGCCGCTGTCAAAGATCGCGTCGTTCTCGGCCTTCTCGGCAGGGCCGGTCATGCGGCCGTCGTAGGTCATCACGCGGATGATCGGCAGATCGTGGCGCTGGCCGACCTCGAAGTCGTTCGGGTCATGCGCCGGGGTGATCTTGACGACGCCGGTGCCCTTGGTCATGTCGGCATGCTCGTCGCAGACGATCGGGATCTCGCGATTCACCAGCGGCAGCATCACATGGCAGCCGTGCAGATGGGCGTAGCGCGGGTCCTCCGCGTTGATCGCCACGGCGGTATCGCCCAGCATCGTCTCCGGGCGGGTCGTCGCCAGCTCGAGCAGCTCGCCGGTCTCCTTGACCGGGTAGAGCAGATGCCAGAAGGAGCCCTCCTTCTCCTCGTACTCCACCTCCGCGTCGGAGATCGACGTGTTGCAGCAGGGGCACCAGTTGACCATGCGGTTGCCGCGATAAATCAGGCCCTTTTCATACAGGCGGTTGAAGACCTCGGTCACGGCCCTGGAGCAGCCCTCGTCCATCGTGAAGCGCTCGCGGCTCCAGTCGCAGCTATTGCCCATGCGCCGCGTCTGGCGCACGATGCGCCCGCCGTATTCCTTCTTCCAGGCCCAGGCGCGCTCAAGGAAGCCCTCGCGGCCCACGTCGTCCTTGGTCAGGCCCTCCTTGCGCATCGCCTCCACGATCTTGACCTCGGTGGCGATGGAGGCATGGTCGGTGCCCGGCAGCCAGAGCGTCGGATCGCCCTTCATGCGGTGGTAGCGGGTCAGGCTGTCCTGCATCACGCCGTCCATGGCGTGGCCCATGTGCAGCTGGCCGGTGATGTTGGGCGGGGGCATTACGATGGTAAAGGGCTTCTTGCCCGCCACGCGATGCGCCTTGAACGCGCCGCTCTCCTCCCATTCGCGGTAGAGCTCGCCCTCGATGGCCTGCGGATTGTACACCTTGTCCATCTGTGCGGATTTGTTCGTCTCCATATGATTCATGTCCTTTCTTGATCCGTTCATGCTTCCCCCGGAATGCCGCCTCAGGGCAGGAAGATCAGAATCGCGCCGATGATCGCGATTCCCGTGCCCAGCAGCTTGACCTGCGGCAGATTCTGCGGCTTGCGGCACAGCCATTTGGAAAAATAGACCGTCGCTGCGCCGCAGAGCAGCACGCAGATGCCCGGGATCATCTCCACGCTTAGATTCATCGTCATCCTCCTCCTGACAAGCCGGCTTGATGCCGGCTGCATCTTCGGCCAACGGCCGTTCCCTGCGCGGCTCCGCGCCCGGGACCGATGCCTTGCCAAAGAAACCTGCAGCTGAAAAAAACAAGCGCTCCCGTCCCGAAGGACGCAAGAGCGCTTGCGTGGTACCACCTTGATTCACGTCCGCCGCAGGGCGAACGCCTCTTTGCGCTGTATCGGGCGCGCCCGCGCAGGTTGCTGCCCCTGCGCCCTCCAAAGCGACCTTCCGCACGCCTCCTGCCCGGGCGGCCTTTCAGCCGGCGAACCGCCCTCTCTGATGGGGATGCGCGCGTACTCCTCTTTTTCAACGGGAAGCGGATATGTATCGTGATTATATCGCGGTTTTGTGCGGTTGTCAATGGGTTTTATGTTCAGGGCGAGGTTCTCCCAGCCACCTTTTCTCCAGCGCCTCATACAGCGCCGTTCCGGGATCGACCTTGCGCGCGAACAGGCAGCCGGAGGCGTCGATGCGCGCAAGATCCTTTTCCTCCAGCAGCGCCGGCGTGCCGCGCTGCGGCTCGTCCCAGATGGAAAAGCGCAGCGCGTCGCCCGTGATCTTCTCCTCCCACGGGGTACCGGCAAAGGCGTTCTGGAAAAAGAATTCCTCGGGGATATAGGTGAAGCGGAGCCTTCGCAGCAGGCGCCTGTTCCGCGGCGCGCAGACGGCGTGCTCCGCGGCCTCCCTGGGCAGGCTCAGCCAGACGAGCCCCTTGTGCGGCACGCTGAGCCTGCGCCTGACATGCAGCGCGTCCTGCCAGCGGTCGATGCGCCCGACCCAGCTTTGCGCGCGCTCCCCCATATCCCGGTAGTTAAGCCAGTGCATGAAGTGGAAATGCTCATAGCGGTGGGCGAGCTCG